>JAQICA010000106.1 GCA_027858775.1 Salinivirgaceae bacterium
AATTCTGAATAACTTACTTAGCAATGCTGTAAAATTTACGAACCTGGGTAATATCACACTAAGTGTAAAGGTTATAAAACGCGATATTGATGCTATTACACTGTTATTTTCTGTAAAAGACACCGGAATTGGTATAGCAAAAGAAAAACTGCACGATATTTTTAATTCATTCCAGCAAGAAAGTAGCTCTACAACCCGAAAATACGGAGGCACGGGTCTTGGACTGACTATTTCGAAGCAATTAGTAGAACTACAAGAAGGGAAAATGTCGGTAGAAAGCAAAAAAAACGAAGGAAGTACGTTCTCATTTCACATAACTTATCGCATTCCTCCCCGCTCGGCTATTGAAAAAGAGTTCCTGATGCTTGCAGAAGAGCAAAAAGCAGCGCACAAATTAAAGGCAAAGCAAATTCCTCCTGAAGACATCTTAATTCTTTTGGCTGAAGACAATATGATAAACCAAAACTTCGCTACAACTATCTTGCGAAAAAACAAATACAGTGTCGATGTGGCCGAGGATGGCGTTAAGGTACTGAAACTTCTCGAGCAAAACCGCTACGACCTTATTTTAATGGATTTACACATGCCTGAAAAAGATGGGTATGAAACAACAACAATTATCCGCAACAGCGCAACAGCCTATAAAAACATTCCAATTATTGCCGTTACGGCAGCAGCCATTAAAGGTGAAAAAGAACGATGCTTTAATGAAGGAATGAATGCTTACATATCCAAACCCTACGATCCGACCGAGCTGATCGAAAAAATTTCGAAAGTGCTCGATACCCAAGCCATTTTAGAAAGTGAGAAAGTAAAACCGGAAGCATCATTAAAACTTACTAATCTTAACTATATTAAGTCGGCAGCAGGTAATGATAAAACCCTGATTAATGAGTTTGTGAACATTTTTATTAAACAAATACCGGATTTCATTAGCTCATTTAACCAATTTTTTACCAACAAAAATTTTGAACAACTTGCAAAAACAGCTCATACAGCAAAACCATCATTAGCCATGATGGGCATGAACGAACTCTCCGACGATATAAAAAAAATGGAACAATTGGCCAGAGAAGAAAAAAATATTGCTGAAATTGAAAAACTAATTAGTAAATTTGAGAACGAAACCAAACTAGCACAACTAGAATTAGAAAACTTTTTAAAATTACCTCAATGATCTCATCAAAAATTGAAAAAAATATTGCAATCGCTAGCTTATCCGAAAAATCGAAACTAAATATCTTAAACGCAGAAGAAGTAAAAAATGCGCTAACCCTCTTACTTAGAGACTACAATCAACTTGTATTTAATATGGATGGCGTAATTTTTATAGATAGTACCGGCTTTGGGACACTTGTAACAATTTTTAAGCGGGCACGAGAAAACGATAAAATCTTTAAAATTTGCGGTGTAAGTCCGGAAGCTATGGAATTAATAAAGATAACAAAACTAGATAAGGTTTTCGACATACACTCCGATGAAGCTACATGCCTGCAATCATTCGATAATTAAACATTTTTGCACTAGGGCTCCGGGCAGCCTAAACCCGAACATAACATCTTTTTTTTTTGCCTGCAAGACAGCATAGTTACTTGTACATATTACAGGTTAGTTTCTGAATGCAGCAACTGAATGGGCAGAGTTTTTGCTGTTGGTAACTTAGATTTAAAAATCGGAAGTAATCGAAAATGCATGTATTCCCTAATAAAGTTGAGGTTTCACCAAAATACTTGAGAGAACGTGCATGTATCGGTGTTTTGTTTACAACAATCAAAAATTCCGTTAAGTTGTCCAATTGAATAATTTGCAAAAATTCGAATGAAATTTAAAATAATATCGCCCTACAAACCTACCGGAGACCAGCCGCAAGCCATAGATCAATTGGTTCAAGGCGTTGACGATGATATCAAGTATCAGACTCTTCTTGGTGTGACAGGCTCCGGTAAAACATTTACCATGGCTAATGTAATAGAGCGCACTCAGCGCCCAACATTAATATTGAGCCACAACAAAACCTTAGCAGCCCAACTTTATAGCGAATTTAAAAGTTTTTTTCCCGACAATGCGGTAGAGTATTTTGTTTCGTACTACGATTATTACCAACCGGAGGCCTACATTCCAGTTACGGATACGTACATCGAAAAAGATTTGATGATTAATGATGAAATAGAAAAGTTACGGCTGAGCACCACTTCATCGTTACTTAGCGGGCGCAAAGATGTGCTGGTGGTTTCATCTGTTTCATGCCTTTACGGCATTGGTAACCCCGACGATTTTAACGAAAATGTTATACAAATAAAAGTCGGCATGAGCATTCCGCGCAATGTGTTTCTGCGCGATTTGGTTTCGAGCCTTTACAGCCGCGATGAGATAAATTTCACAAGGGGCAAATTCAGAGTAAATGGCGATACAATAGATATTTGGGTTGCCTATGGCGATATTGCATTTAAGATTGAGTTTTGGGGCGATGAAATTGAACGAATCAGTACATTCGACCCATTGAACAACAGCATAATTGACACGCCAAATGATGCCGTTATTTATCCGGCCAACATTTTTGTAACGTCGCCCGGACGAATAAATGATGCTGTTCGCGAAATTGAAAAGGATATGTTTAAACAAGTTGCCTATTACAAAGAAATAGGCAAACCACTGGAAGCAAAACGGCTTCAGGATCGTGTTACGTACGATTTAGAAATGATACGTGAGCTTGGGCATTGCCCGGGCATTGAAAATTACTCGCGCTACTTCGACGGGCGAGCACCGGGCACTCGACCTTTCTGTTTGCTGGATTATTTCCCCGACGACTACCTGATTATTATCGACGAAAGTCATGTAACAATTTCTCAAATAAAGGCCATGTACGGTGGCGATCATTCGCGAAAAATAACATTGGTGGAGCATGGATTCAGATTACCAGCCGCACTCGATAACCGCCCGCTAAAACTGGAAGAGTTCGAGGGACTGGTAAACCAAATTATGTATGTTAGTGCTACTCCCGCCGACTACGAACTCGAAAAATCGGAAGGAGTAATTGCAGAACAAGTAATACGCCCAACCGGATTGCTCGACCCGCGCATTGAAGTTAGGCCAAGCCTAAATCAGATAGATGATCTGATAGAAGAAATTGCAACACGAGCAAAGCAAAACGAGCGAGTATTAGTTACAACCCTCACAAAACGTATGGCCGAAGAGCTTAGTAAGTATTTTGGGAAGCTGAAAATACGTACGCGATACATTCACTCAGATATTGATACATTGGAACGCGTACAAATTATGAACGACCTGCGCGAAGGAAAATTTGATGTATTAATTGGTGTAAACCTCTTAAGAGAAGGACTAGACCTGCCTGAAGTATCATTAGTAGCTATTTTAGATGCCGATAAAGAAGGGTTTTTGCGTTCAGAAAGATCACTGACACAAACAGCCGGACGTGCAGCACGAAATATCAACGGACTTGTAATTATGTATGCCGATAAGGTAACAAAATCTATGCAACGCACCATTGACGAAACAGAAAGGCGGCGTCTGAAACAAATTGAATACAATACAGAACACAACATTACTCCACAACCACTCAATAAAGGACGTTTATCGTCGATTAATGATATTGTTGCAGCGAAAGGAGACGGAAGCAAAAAAGCCTATATTCCACCAGAAACACCGGTTACAGAAGCAGCAGATAAAGCATACGAATACATGTCGGAAAGCGCATTGGAAGCCGCATTAAAAACAGCCAAAAAGAATATGGAGAAAATGGCTGCCGATCTTAATTTTGTTGAAGCTGCGCGGTACCGCGATGAAATGAAGAAGCTGGAAAATATACAAAAAAAGCATCAAGCACAACAGAAATGATTCACCTGTTCTACAATGAGTTATACCACCTCGACTTGCCGATCGATCATCGGTTTCCCATGCTAAAATACCCACTCATACAGGAACAATTACTTTATGAGGAAACTTTTGAAACGCATAATTTTGTATCGCCACGCTCTGCAACCAATGCCCAGATAGGTTTCGTACATACAACAGAATATATTCACAAACTTGAAAATGAACTTTTGTCCAGGAATGAAATTAGACGGACGGGATTTCCGTATAGCAAGGCACTTGTGCAACGCGAAAAGATCATTGCCGGAGGCACAATCGATGCTACATACAGTGCGCTGCAACACAGAATTGCATTTAACCTTGCAGGAGGTACACACCACGCCTACCCCGAACATGGTGAAGGATTCTGCATTTTTAACGATATTGCCATTGCAGCAACCGAATATCGAACACATAATCCTAATCACCCCATTTTAATAATCGATCTCGATGTGCACCAAGGCAATGGTACGGCACACATATTTAAAAATACACCCGAAGTATTTACATTCAGTATACACGGTGCAAAAAATTATCCGCTACACAAAGAAAAATCAGATTTAGACATTGCTGTTGAGGAAGGTATAACAGACAGTCAATACTTAGCGCTTGTATCATTACACGTAAATCAACTTATACAAAACCACAAACCACAAATGGTGTACTATTTAGCGGGTGTAGATATTTTAAATACGGATAAATTAGGGAAAATTGGTGTTAGCAAAGCCACTTGCAGAGAACGCGACATAATTGTACTCCAGCAACTTCGAAAACACAATATTCCGGTGGTGGTAGTTATGGGCGGTGGATATGCACACCGATTAGCTGACATTGTTGATGCACATTGCAATACGTTCAGAGTTGCCAAAAATATTTTTGAATAGTTCTTTAGTAAAAAACGGAATTGATTTTTCCTCGCGCAGAATATTCATTACCTGCTAATTGAAAGAAATTGCACTACCCCCTCCTAATTCTGGCGCCCAACCGATCGATATATTCGAAAAGGTGAACCAGTATTTTTTTATAAAGGATCACAAAAAACAGCAAATTCATGAGCCAAAGTACTGCTAAATTAACCCAATAAGTTGGATAATACTTACCAAATAACTTTTTGTAAGGAGCATAGAAATGAGCTCGAACGAGTTCTGACTCGGGGTCTTTATAAATGGGATCCATTTTTTGATATAACCGTCCTTTGTATTCAATAATACGGTCGAATGAATTACTATTTTTTACAAATTCGGCTAGCTGCTCGTTGGCATGCCGCATTTTGAGCATTACAAACCCTTCGCTGCCATCAAAGTCGATACGTAGTTTATTGAGCAATTCATCTTTCTGAACCGATGCACTATTATACAAATTGATGTAATACTTACGAATATCGACAAGTAACACTTTTAGGTTATCGCTTATTTGATCATTAAAATTATCGGGAGTGATTTTATCTATTTGTCCAAAATTAAAATATTGATTTGCAGCCACTTCATCGCCTATTTCAGCCTGAATTAAGTTCAAGTCGTAAGCCAGTTTTTTCTCATTAGCAGCATCTGCACTATTTCGTTCCCTGTTTACAGCATTAAGTTTATTTTCAATCTCTTTAAGCCAGTAATCTTTTTTATAGGTTGCCTCGCTCATAACTTTATCGTATGGATAAAAAGCATTTTCGAAGGCATTATTTTTAAACTGATGCACAGCCAATCCTTCGTATGCCCAACGTGCGGCAATAATTTCTCCGTACCATGGAATGGAGGTGGGCGAAGAAATACGTGGGTTTAACTGATCGTAACGCACAATAATTCCACTTAATAAAAGCTGCGGTATCACTAAAAAGGGAATTAAAATGTATATAGTTACTACGGTTTTAAATAAGTCGGAAATAATTAACCCCATCATGTTGGCTACGCTCCACGCAGAAAACAGCATGAGCCAATAGTGTAGGAACATGCCCTCAATTTCCATTACTGTGTTCCCGATCAATACAAAAAGAAATGACTGCACTGCGCTGATAAACAGCATTATTCCAACTTTAGAAATCAAGTAGCTAAACCAACTCAAATTCAGAAAACGCTCACGGCGGAGAATTTTCCGGTCTTTAATAATTTCCTCGGCCGAAACGGTTAGCCCCACAAAAATGGCCACTATAACCGACATAAAAATATATACCGGCAGATTGTTATTTTCAAAGAGTGTATACCCTACTTCGTTTGTGGCATCAACATTAAAAAATTTAACAATAAACGATAAAATAAAGGCCAATATTGGTGCTTCCAACAGATTAATGGTCATGTATTGCTTATTGGTAAATTTGGACAATACATCACGAATTACAAATACCCTGAATTGTTTAAACAAACCGGGGGCTCTGAAGTCAATTTTTGGTAAATGTTTTTTTTCCGGTTCTTTATAAATGTAATCGTTCTTATCTGACCGTTCAAACTTCAGCGCCCACTCTGCAGGAGGGATTTTACGTGTTTTTGTTAAATTTCCGTATTCATCCAATACATTGGCTTCTACAATATTAAAAACCTGTTCGCTATTTACGTTACCACAGCAATGGCACTCACTCTCGTTCCAGTCGGCCTGATGAATGCGCGATTTGAAATACATAATAGAATCAACGGGGTTTCCGTAATAAATCATATATCCGCCATTGTCGAGCAATAGCAGCTTATCGAACATTTTAAAGATATCGGAGCTGGGTTGATGAATTACAACAAAAATGAGCTTACCCTTGAGCGTTAGTTCTTTCAGCAAGTCCATAATGTTCTCCGAATCGCGTGATGACAATCCGGATGTAGGCTCATCAAGGAAAAGCACAGCCGGTTCACGAATCAGCTCAAGTGCAATATTCAACCGTTTCCGCTGCCCGCCACTTATTTTTTTGTTGAGCGGACTACCTACAATCATATCCTTAATTTCGTACAGGCCAAGGTTGTGCAAAACCGTAACTACCTTTTTTAGAATAATTACTTTGGGCAGTTTATCGAAGCAAAGAAGCGCATTAAAGTAAAGATTCTGAAAGACAGTGAGTTCCTCAATCAGCAAATCGTCTTGCGACACATAACCAATAAGTCCTTGAATTTTATCTCCGTCCTCATGTATATTGTAACCATTAATCAGCACTTCTCCATCCATTGGAGCATTAACTCCGTTTAACACATTAAGCAATGTGCTCTTTCCTGCCCCAGAAGCCCCCATTATACCGATAAGATTGCCGGACTCTTCGCGGAAAGATATTTTTTGCAATCCTACATGGCCGTTTGGGAAAATATACTCAACCTTTTTGGCCTCGTACTGAATAAGATCGTCGTACTTAAAATCGCTGAAGGCGCTAATAATGTCGCTATAATAAATGGGTTTGATGCGTGAATTACGCATTGAAGCACCAAAAGTAAGTACATACACCTTCTCTTGTTGTACTAATTGTCCATTGAGGTATAGTTCATCTTCGCCTTCATAACGCATAACGTACATGTTGGCCTCCTCAATGGAAAAAACGCGAACTTGTCCGCGCATACCAGGTACATTGATATGCTTCACAAGCATTTCAGGGTCATCATCCTGATCGTCAATCACAAGCAATTGCGCACTATTGGGCAATCGATCGAAATCGTAAAGTACGAATGCTTTTATTTTTACAAATTCTTTATCAGGGATATAGAAAGTTGATGCTACCGTTTCGACAAATTCAAGTTCCTGTTCGGTAGTTTCATTATCGTCTTTTATAAATTCGAGCAACCGAAATAGAACTACGCGTTTTTGCTGATGTGTAAGTTCATTATTTATTTCGGTACAAATTTTCAGCACTTTAACGGAGCTTAACGAAATACTTTTCTTTCGTTTATGCTTTACGCTAAACTTCTTTTGATATATAGAGTAATAATAATCAAACACTTGCAGGTACTCATCGGCTAGAGCCTGGTTTAGCATTTGATTTAAAAAGGAGCTAACAACCAAGCGCCTATCGCTACCATCATCGAGTGGTTTTGCGATAATGGCAAATAATTGCATTAGGGCTTTAAGGATGCGTTCGCTCATTCAGGCATAATTTAATTTTTAAAGCCGATTAATAGTAGTACAATTCCTGATTTTGACACGTTTGTATCAAGTCTGGCTTCAATGGTACAATCTGTTGTAGAAGAAAAATAAAGATCCCAGTATGGCGCGTTATTATAGTCCTTATTTGAGTAGATAAGGTTTCGTTCACTATCGTAAACATTGTAAATGATCGTTTGATTGTCTCGTCCACCGCAAGCAGCCAAACGATAATGGCTATTTTCATAAAATGTAGCATGGAACTCGGCTACTTCTTCTCCAGATAGTAAGGCTCTGTATTGTTGTCCGTCTGATATAAAGTTATCGCCAAAAAAATTATTACATTGTTTTTGCGTACTGGTTATTTGGCTTAATGCCAACTGAACAAAGAGCAAAAGGATTAGTGTTGGTAGTATTTTCATTGCTATACGTTTTAAATCAACAAATTTGTTATCCACGAACAATGAACGTTCGAATTTTATTCAGTTGTTCTGCAATTTCTGTCACAACTGCTTGTTCTATTTTAATATTTGTTTTCGTTTTTACAATCGTCATTTTTTTGTCAGGGTCGGTTTCAGTTGTAATAAACTCATAATCTATATCAACTTGCTCATAGATTCCTGCCAAATCGATTAAAAGGTCGGCTAATTTTTGATATTGCGCACTCGTCCCTGCATATGGCGCCAACAGTTGAATTAAATTATCCAGTGGTTTTTTATTTTCCCCAATACGTTTTGCCGATTGGGCGCTATTTGCATCGGCAATATTGACCAGCAGATACATACTTTCAATCCAGCCACCAGCAATAACCAAACCTGCCAAATGCTCTCTTTCATTATCTTTAAAGTAGGAATCGGCATTGCGATAAGTATCGCCTAAAATAGTTAAAAGCGAATCCTGATTGTTAATATTATTTTCGATACGCTCTATAGTTGCACGATCAAATGCACCTAAAAGTTCCAACTTTTCGGCCAGCATTTTTATTACACTAAAATAACTCATGGCATCGGGCGACTGTTCATAGAGTGTAATGTAGCCTAAATCGGCACCAAAAACACCTAAATTTGCAGCCGCATAAAAAGAACCATCGTAAGATGATGTTTTACGAACATCATTCAACTTATCTTTTGAATATGGAACACCTTGATTTTGAATAAAAATGGCTGTTTGATATGGCGACGGCACACTGAAAAGTGTATTGTTTAACTTAACAATGCGGGTGGCACTAGTGTCGCCTGTAGAAACTAGCACTTTCTCTTTCACCGCGTCATCGTTTGTTTTCTGGCCTGTATTACAACCCGATAAACTGGCAAGCAACACCCCACCAAAAATTATTATTGATAAAGAACGAAGTTTACGATTCATAGGTAACATATTAGTGTCCGTAATTACTGCAATTAAACAAAAAAAAAGTAATTCTACAAGGTATTTTGTGACCAATGTAAAGATAAGCACACATTTTAAATTTAAAATACTATTTTTGGAAATAAAAAAATTAAGAACAATGCGTAAAATTTTAGTACTTTTTACTTTTATCAGTCTTGTAGTTACAGTTAGCACAACAGCACAAACTAAGACTTTTTCAATGGAAGATGCCGTAATAGGCTACACAAAAGGCCTTTATCCCGAAAGCATACGTGGAAAATGGCAACGACATTCGCCATATTTTATTTATAAAGAAGGAAATGCGATTATTCAGCTTCATGCCAAAAACAATTCCGTTGAAGAGTTATTCAGCCTCAGTAGTATTAATAAAAAGCTAACAGCAATAAATGAAGACACACTGAAAAACCTACCGTTTCCACAATGGATAAATGAGCATCGCTTTCTACTGAAAGCAGGGCAAAAATGTTTTATTATTGAGGCAACAAATTTAAACGTTCCCCATGTTATTGAGTTGGCAGAGAAAGATGCAAACATCGATTTCACGGAATTTGATGAAGAACTAAGAATAGCAGTAACAAACCAACACAGTTTATTTATTGTATCACCCGATAAACGAACAGAGGTTGCTTCATCGGATTCCGACGAATTGGTTTACGGACAAGACGTGAGTAGAAGAGAATTTGGAATATCGAAAGGCACATTTTGGTCTCCCGATGCTCGTTATTTAGCCTATTTTGTAAAAGATAATAGTAAAGTAAAACAATATCCACTCGTAGATATTACTAAACGAGAAGCTGAACCAGACATGATTCGCTACCCTATGGCCGGCATGGCAAGCGAACAAGTTTGGCTTGGTGTTTACAATATCGAAAACGGCAAGCATATTTACATAGAAAAAGATAATGCACACACAGAGCAATACTTGACAAATATTACTTGGGGACCAGAGTCGAAATTTGTTTATATTCAAGTACTTAACCGTGAACAAAACCACATGAAGCTGAACAAGTACAATGCAACAACCGGAGACCTTGTAAAGACCCTTTTCGAAGAAAAGCATGAAAAGTACGTAGAACCTTATCATGCACTTGAGTTTGCAGACCAAAACAACGACTCGTTTTTTTATCAGAGCAGGCGAAACGGTTATAACCACATTTACCACTACACAACTGAAGGCGAACTAATTCAACAAATTACGGATGGTCCGTGGGAAGTAACATCATTTTTAGGTTTCGACGAAAAAGGAAAGAATATTTTCTTTACCAGTACTGAGATCAGTCCCATTGAACGGCACACTTATAAAGTAAATATTTCAAAACCCAACAAGAAAATTCAGTTAACCGAAAAACCCGGCACACACAGAGTATCACTTTCAGATGATGGTCAATACATCTTCGACCGATTCCAATCAACTGACGTACCCGGTATCATGCAAATAATATCTACCGCAAAAGGAAAAAAACATACTATTAAAACAGCGGACAACCCTCTTAATGATTACAAGTTGGGCGAGATGACAATAGGCACTATTAAAGCTGCCGATGACAGTACAGATCTATACTACCGTCTAATAAAGCCCATTGATTTTGATCCGGAAAAGAAATACCCGGCCATTGTTTATGTTTACGGCGGGCCTCATGCCCAGCTAATAAACAACACATGGTTGGGTGGCGCTCAAATGTGGCAACACTTTATGGCACAACAAGGATATGTTATGCTAACCGTTGATAACAGAGGATCGGCGAACCGTGGTCTCGAATTTGAAAATGTTATACATAACTATTGTGGAAAACACGAAATGGAAGACCAACTGCGCGGAATAAAAATGCTTCAAAACCTTAGCTATGTAGATACGTCACGAATTGGGGTACATGGTTGGAGTTACGGCGGATTTATGACAACTTCACTCCTTACAAACCATCCGGACGTGTTTAAAGTTGGGGTTGCCGGCGGCCCTGTAATTGATTGGAAATACTACGAGATAATGTATGGAGAGCGTTACATGAGTGCTCCGGATAATAATCCCAACGGGTACGAAGCTACTAGTCTTTTAAAAATGGCTCCTAAACTAAAACGAAAACTTCTTATCATTCACGGCTACATTGACCCAACTGTTGTACCACAACATAGCTTGCAATTTGTAAGAGAATGTATAAAAAACAATATTCCGGTAGATTACTTTATGTACCCGAGAGCAGAGCACAATGTGCGCGGAAAAAATAGAATTCATTTAATGCAGAAAGTCACTGATTATTTTGATGATTATCTAAAATAAAAATCGCACAGAAAGTACACAACAAAGGCGCCGAATGATATTTTCATTCGGCGCCTTTAGTTTTATTTAATGCTTGCCCGAAAAGTCCAATTTACTCACAATTAAAATAGTTTTTCAATTGTGTTCGTGAGCTAAAGGTTCTGCGTTACGCCCATTCTGAAAACAGTTATCCCGAGAATCGGGACGCCTTGATTTTCAGAAAGGCCAAGCCTTGAACTTTTGGAATCAAGCACTCAGAAAAGCAGGTAGTTTTCGTGCTGGCACTATTTAATTGTGTAGCAAAAAGTTCATGAATAATGAGCACGATTCATCGTTTAGAATAACAAAATAATAGTACAAAATCCTGATATCATATCACTCACAATACTTCGGGCAAGTAGTAATTGTTTTCTTTTTTAGCCTGTCAAAAAATGGTTGTGCGACAGATATTCCATAATCATTTTTCATGGCGGGTAAAAAAGAAAAAATCATAACTTTAATCCTGGAAATATGCGAGACTGGACACTATTTTTCAAATTTAACAAACTGCGAGGAATATTCACGTTTTAACTTTTTTAACAAGTCCAATGATACATCACCGGTATAGATCCGCACCATCTCATGAACCTTAAAATTTTCATAGTAGTAGGCTACTGCAGCATCATAATCAATAATATCAACATTTAATGCCACTTGTTTGGCCGTCTTTTCAAATTGCTCAAGGCCGGGATGATAATCAATACTAAAATAGCCAAAAAAAGCATCAACTTTATCGAGATAAAAACCTTCTTCGAGTTCTTCCAACCTGAAAAACTTTTTTATACGTATGAGTGCGCGCTCAACATATTTGTAGCGTCTAGTAAATCGGTGAAAACGTACACCTTCAAGAATAAAAAGCTCCTGAATAATTCTAATTTTCCTATAATCTTCTACACGACGCACCCTGATTGCATGATACGTTTCATCGAAAAAAGTAATGGTTGCCAATGTGGAGTGAAAGTGTTCGCCATAAGCTTCAAGAACACGTTCCTTCATGTCAAGAAAATCGTCCATATGCATGTAATCATCAATTACAAGATATACGTACAATGGTATTGTTTGACTTTTGTGGGAACTGTAGTAGCCGGGAAAAGGCTCGGGGCATTCATAAGCCAGTGTATTTTTCAACACTGCATCGTCTTGAATCAAACGCAGAGGTTCAATTTTTTTCAGACTTCCGTAACGTTCAATAATTTTTTCCATACACTATTTAGTTAGCGAAAGATGGTGTATGAATGTACGTAGATTGTTTTAAAGATGTTTAACTAACCTATTTCGAAACAATCACTTCATACTCCTCATCTTTCAGGTCATCGATGTAAAAGTATAACGGATTTTGGGTACGATTGTTCTTTCGTATCTCATAATGTAAGTGCGGTCCTGTTGACACCCCCGTGCTACCTGAATACCCGAGTAACTGACCGCGTTTAAGTGTATCGCCACGCTTTACGATAAAGCGATTAAGGTGCCCGTAAATCGACTCATACCCATATCCGTGGTTAATTCTCACTACTTTTCCATAACCACTGGCATAATGGGCTGTTTTTACTATACCATCACCGGTAGCGTAAACAGGCGACCCGATAGATGCTGCATAGTCGACTCCATGATGTGTTTTCCAACGTTTGTAAACCGGATGAAAACGTCTGCCGTAGTATGATGAAATAAATATCTCATCTTCACGTTTAATTGGCCTAATTCCAGGTTTTGCTGCATAAAAGCCCTCAATAAATGTTACCATTTCCTCCACATCATCGAAGGATTTTTGTTGCATTTGGACATGTCCATTCAATTTATCGAGGTTACGAAAAACTTTTACAATGTCGTCTGATTTTGGAATACCAGCAAATGAACGATACCGATCTGTACCTCCAAATCCGGCCTCTCTAATTGTTTTAGGTAACGGCTTAATTTCTACAAACGGACGGTATATTACGTCATCATTTTCCTCAATATCAGCTAATGTATCGTTTAGTGCCTGAATATGTCCAGAATATGATATTATTTCTTGCACATATTTTTCGTTAGATTTCTTTAAAATAAGCTCGTGTGGAGTGTATCCATATTTGGTTAGTAACAAAAAAGATAAAATGGAAAGTACAACCAGCCCCAGAAAAATTTTAGAAATACGCTTAAACATTATTTGTGGCGTACTTATAAGTGGCTTATATGTTAGTGTGTTTGTATCTAAATAATATTTCATTTCTTTCGGTATAAAACGATTTAATATCTGCTAATCAAGTCAATACTGAGTCTTCCCTATCTCATTACAATTGACAGTAGACAAATTTACAAACAAAATGTTAAGAACAAAATATTTTTCTTTTGTTTTGACTATTACACCTACATTTTAGGTAAATCTACTTATTTCAGTTATTAATTGCTAGGTCAAAGTTTATCGACTCCTATGCTATTAACAAATAGCATTTGTAAATGTTGCCATTCTTAAAAATAAGTTCTATACGTTATCAGTACTCATTTATCAGATGTTAGTGGTTGTTCGCATCAAAAGCCTTCCTATTTGCAGTAACCCAATAAACACTAAATAGTTAATTACACCTATGGGGAAGCTTGAATGGGTTTTGTTGAATTTAAAGGAAGAATTAATCTAATTATAACCACAACTGACCTATTTAGCCAAAGCTTAGGGTGGTTTAATACAGAACTTTATTAATTGTAAATTAAGTTAAAAACAGGAGTAAAACAACCTATTTAAAACAACATTCAAATAAATGTATTTAATTCTAATTTTATAACAAACAAACGATTAAATTGATAAATCCTTATGAGGTATTTGCACAACAATAATATATGGAAAGGGTCATCAGATAGATAAAAATACTCCACTGGTATTCCTTATCTGCTTTAATGAATGATTTGTTTTGTTTTGTTTGTATTTCAGGGTTGAATCAAAGCAAAACACAAGATTACCAGCAAAATCAATCGTTTGGAAATTATAAAACGAACAAACCCAAAACGAAAAATATACTTTGCAGGCAATCCCAACTGTCAAGTTAAGCATGCTCTTACGAACCAAGTATGAATATTTTCATGTTTATCTGCGTTAAAAAATGATTACAGAGCGTGGTATGCATACATTTTTTCTTGCTAAAAACGAAAATATCTGCAACTTATCAGACATTGCAGGACATGAGTACCAAAAGGAAGAAAAAATCTACATCCGGCTATTTGTGCGCGAAAAAAACTCCAATAACTACGTTATCTTCATTTTGAAAACGGTTCTTGAAGTTTTTTTACTGCACACAACTATAAAAGATGCGGTTTCTTAGATTCCTTATTTATATTCTTTTACTTCAATATCGCCAACCAGCGCATATAACGCATTAGTGGCCAGAGCTTTCATTTCATCTTCGCCAGCATAAACCACAAGTGGTGCAATAAATCCAACCATATCGCGCACGTAGTTTACGAGGTCTTTATTGTGAGCAATACCTCCTGTAAGAATAATTGCATCTACTTCACCCTTGAGCGCCGCTGACATTTCTCCTACAGCTTTGCCAATTTGGTAACACATGGCATTTTGAATTAATTGAGCTTTTTTATCGCCATTTTGTGCAGCCTTTTCTACTGTATAAGCGTCGTTGGTATCGAGGTATGCAACCAATCCGCCTTTGCCTTTAATCATTTTCTTCACTTCGTCGAGCGTATAATCTCCGCTAAAACAAAGATTTGCAAGATCGCCAGCGGGCAGTGTTCCTGTGCGTTCAGGTGAAAATGGGCCTTCGCCGTCCAGTGCATTATTCACATCAATAACACGTCCTTTTTGATGTGCACCAACAGAAATACCTCCTCCTAAGTGAGCCACAATAAAGTTAAGGTCGTTATAACGTTTATTCATGGAACGGGCATGTACCCGGGCAATGGCTTTCTGGTTTAGTGCATGAAAAATTGATTTCCGCTCAAATTTCGGATGACCGGAAAACCTTGCCACATCCTGCAATTCATCTACCACTACAGGATCAGCAATAAATGCTTTTGCTCCTTTAACATCCTTTGCAATATCGTAGGCAATTAATGCACCAAGGTTTGATGCATGCTCGCCACGCTCTGCTTTTTTCAGATCTTTAAGCATTTTATTGTTTACACTGTAGCAACCACCTTCCACGGGTTTAATAAGGCCTCCACGGCCGACAACGGCGTGCAATGAATCAATTTCTATTTCGGCTGATTTTAGTTCTTCGAGAATAATATCTTTCCGAAACTCAAACTCATCGGCTACATTTTGATATTTTTCCAATGCTTCTGTTTTATGACGAAGTGTCTTCAGAAACAATGATTTATCATTTTCAAATACAGCTATTTTTGTGGATGTAGATCCGGGGTTAATAGCTAAAATACGATAACAACAGTCCATAATTTATAGTTTTGTATTAGTTTTCACTCATTAAACAAGATAAAGCAACACAATAAAACTTCGATTTGGGGCTTTCGCTGCGCGACATAACAACCACAGGTTTTTCGGTGCCCTGAATAAGTCCTGCCAACTCTCCGCCAGCAAATAGCATGAGCCCCTTATAAAAGCTATTACAAGCTTCAAGCGTGGGAAATAAAAGCACATCGGCATCTCCACCAACAGGTGTTTCAACACCTTTAATTCTAACGCTTTCCGGATCGCACGCCAAAAATACATCCAACGGGCCATCTACAATACACTTTTCAGTTTGGCCGCGTTGAGCCATTTTGCTTATCATTGCATAGTCAATGCTATTTGGGAAAGCTTCGCTCACTTTTTCCGATGCCCCGATAAGTGCCACTTTCGGCATTTCGATACCAAATCGTTTAGCCATACGAACACTGTAATTAAGCATTGCTACTTTTTGTTTCATATCGGGAAAAGGTAAAACGGCGGTATCAGTAACAAAAAGCAATTTGTGATATTTCGGCATCTCGATGGCGCAAACATAACTCATAACTGCCTTGGGTGGTAATAATCCTTCCTTTTTATCAAGCACTGCTTTAAGAAACTTATCAGTACCCACCAGGCCTTTCATCAGCACATCGGCCTCATCGGTTTTCACCAATGTTCTGGCATAGTTGGTAGCTTCTGTTTCGTCTGCAATGTCGATAATGGTGAAAATGGAAGGATCAATTTGTTGATTTTTTGCGGCTATTTCAATTTCATTTTTCGGCCCAACCATTATGGCCTCGGCAAAACCCATTTCCACAGCTTTAGCAAGGGCACCTATAGTGTTTGTATCTTGTGCATTGGCAACAGCAATGCGTTTTTTCAAACCTGTTTTTTGTAAATGCTCAACCATTTGGTCAAGGCTTTTCATTGGCTTCATAAGCTGAAATTTTTAGTGCGTAAATCGATCACAATATTAATATAATGGAATGCCAACCGATAGAATAAATTTAAAAAAACAAGGATTCCCACTTTATCGGGACAATCCTTGTTTTGTAACTTATTATCTTTCAATTACTAATTGGCCATTAATGCAGCCAATGCAATTGAGTACAATTTAGTTTGTGTACTATCTCCTCTCGATGAAAGCACAGCCGGTACTTTTGCTCCTGCCACTACAGCTCCCAACTCCGAATCGGAAAGTTTGGTGCTTGTTTTATAGAACACGTTTCCGGCCTCAATATTCGGGAAGAGCAGGCAATCTGCATCGCCGGCTACTTCGCTTTCGATTTTCTTTACCTTGGCCGATTCTTCGTCTACAGCCAAATCAAGAGCTAATGGTCCTTCTACAAAAGCTCCCTTTATTTGTCCTCGATCTGCCATTTTTGACAGAATAGTAGCATCGGCAGAAGCCGACAAGCCTGGCATTACCTGCTCAGAAGCGGCTATTACAGCAACTTTTGGCTTTTCAATCCCCAATGACCTGGCTGCATGCACAAGGTAATTGGTGATGGCAATTTTTTGTTTAAGATCAGGTTGCGGAATAACAGCAACATCGCCAACAACAAGTAGCTTATGGTATTTTGGATTTTCAATTACGGTAACATGACTGAGAATACCTTTTGGAGGTAACAAACCGAACTCTTTATTTAAAATAGCCCGCATGTACTTATCGGTACTCAACAAACCTTTCATTAGCACATCGCCCTTTCCTGTAGCAACCATCTCAACTGATTTTGCAGCGGCCTCTACATCTGTTGAAGCATGTACGATTTCAAATTTGTTAATATCTATACCTTCGTGGTCGCATGTTTCTTTTATTACGTCCTTATCTCCTACTAAAACACCTTCAATCAATCCTTTATCGATGGCCATACTAACGGCTTGAATTGTATGAGAATCGTTAGCCCATGCGGCTACCAACTTCTTTTTTGCCTTATTGTTTAAGGCTTCGAACATTTGCTCGAGCTTTGTAATCATTTTATTTCGTTTTTCGTTTTCGTATTTTCACTCCATCCGTTATCGGATTGGTTGATTTTACAAAAAATATTTTACTAAAAAGGAATTACATTTCTTTTACAATTCGAAGTGTATCGATTGCAATCACCAACTCTTCGTTTGTAGGCATCACAACCACTTTCACTTTTGAATCGTCTGTGCTAATTACAGCAGGTTCTCCACGTAAGCCATTGTTCTTTTCCGGATCGATTTTTATGCCCAGATATTCGAGATCGTTAGCAACGCCTGCACGGGTAACATCAGCATTCTCGCCAATACCACCGGTAAAAATCAGGGTATCGATACCGTTCATTGCAGCAGTGTAGGCGCCAATGTATTTTTTTATACGGTAATCGTAGGCTTTTAGTGCATTTATGCAACGCTCATCGCCTTTTTCTGCAGCTTCTTCAATTGTGCGCATATCGGAACTTACACCTGTTAAGCCAACCATACCGCTATGTTTGTTAACAAGCGTATTGGCCGATGGCAACCCAATTTCTTCTTTCTCCATGATGAACATGAATGCACCAATATCAAGATCGCCACAGCGTGTTCCCATAATCAATCCCTCAAGCGGAGTGAAGCCCATTGAGGTATCAATCGATTGTCCTTTGTCGATTGCAGCAACAGAGGCTCCATTACCCAAGTGACATGTAACAATTTTCTGTTCTTCCATTTTTGTACCCAACATTTCGCATGTTTGTTCTGCAACATAGCGATGACTGGTTCCGTGGAACCCATAGCGACGAATACCATACTTTTCGTACAATGCTCTGGGAATACCATACATGTATGCATGAGCAGGCATTGTTTGATGAAAAGATGTATCGAAGACTGCTACCTGCTTGATATTGGGAATTAACGATTTAATGGCATAAATACCTTTCAGGTTAGCCGGATTATGAAGTGGTGCAAGTTCTGCGCATTTTTCAATTTTTCCAATTGCATCTTCACTCAAATAGGCACTGGCTTTAAAAAACTCCCCACCGTGTGCTACTCTGTGACCAACTGATCCTATTTCATCGAGCGATTTAATGGCACCGTGCTCATCGCTGACAAGTACACCTAATATATATTCAATTCCGATTTGATGATCAAGAATTTCTCCTTCGAGTTTTATTTGATCGCCATCGAAACGTTTACTTTTGAGGAATGACCCTTTCAGTCCGATTTTTTCTACAATACCCTTAACAATAACGTCTTGGGTGGTCATTTCCAATAATTGGAATTTTATGGATGAACTTCCGCAGTTTAATACTAAAACTTTCATTTTATATTGTTTTCTTTTAATTATCGAATTGGTGCTTATTTAACTTGTCCTTTTCAAATGCAAAAAGTCACTATAGCAAACACGATGGTATACTATAGTAATCGATTACATTATCATTAGCGTTTTTCTGCTTCAATACCACTGTTAATAATTTTCTGGCCATTCTCGTCGTACTGATAAAATCCTCTGCCTGATTTTCGTCCTAAATAACCGGCACGAACAAGACGTTTTAAAATTGGAGATGGCTTATATTTATTATCGCCAAACTCTTCGTATAGATTTTCCATCCAACGTATTACACGGTCGAGTCCAATTTTATCGGCCATTTCAAATGGTCCTAATGGCATTCCAATTCCATTACGCATCACAAAATCGATATTTTCCATTTCGGTAACACGTTCCATTAGCACATCGCAAGCTTCACTGATAAACGAAACAAATAAGCGGGCTGTAACCAATCCGGGTGATTCTTGTACTGAAATAGCTGTTTTACCAATAAGTTTTGCAAAACGGTGTACATCTTCACAAACGGCTTCGGAAGTATGCATTCCCTTAACTATTTCTATTGTACTGGCCTCGGGAGCCGTTGTAGAAATGTGAAGACTGATGCAACGGTCCTTGTGCTTGAGTTCTGATGCCAACTCAGTTATTACAAGTGTAGTAGAGTTGGTAGCAATAATTGCGTGTTCCGATACATATTCCTCAATGCATCTGAATACACTTTTTCGTGTTTCGATTGCATCTTCGCGAGTGCGGGAAAGAATTGATTCAATTACTAAATCGCAATTTTTAAAATCGCTGTATTCCAAGGTTCCTTTAATACGCGATAAAATGCTACGTTTGTCGCCTTCGGTCATTCCCCAGTGGTTGATTCGGCGATCGAGCTCTTCGTTAATTTCACGAAATGCCTGATCGATTTTCTCTTGTTCAAGTTCAAGAAAAACAACTTCAACGCCTTTACTGGCTGTCATTAGCGCAATGCGCTGACCTGTATTCCCGCAACCTACTATACCAATAGTAGAAAACTGACTTTTGGGTTTTGATTTTGCACTTAAACCATATTTTTCAATTGGTTCAACTTTTATTTCCGACATAGGACTCGAGTTTTATGTGTGATTAATTATGATTATAAAAACGAAATGGCAGAACAGAATAATTCTGCCTGCCATATTTCTTTATGCTTTGATATATGATTCAATGGTATCATTTTTTTTTAGAACCGTACTACTGCAAGTTGTATTATTGTTTATTGGCGGCCTGGTTAACCGTAATAGCTACAAGATTTACAATATCGGATACTGAACATCCTCTTGAAAGGTCATTAATTGGTGCTGCCATACCTTGCAATACCGGGCCAATAGCTTCGGCACCCGCTAACCGCTGCACCAGTTTATAGGTAATGTTTCCGGTTTCGAGTGTTGGGAAAACCAACACATTTGCCTTTCCGGCAATTTCGCTATTCGGTGCTTTTTTACTACCAATAGCCTCCACAATGGCTGCATCGGCTTGTAACTCACCATCTATTTTCATATTGGGAGCCATTTGCTGCGCCAATTTTGTGGCCTCTACTACCTTATCAACCATTTCGTGCTTTCCACTACCTTTGGTAGAGAATGAAAGCATGGCTATGCGTGGCTCAAAACCACCGATAGCTCTGGTTGTTTCGCCTGTGGCAACGGCAATTTCAGCCAGTTCTTGTGCTGTAGGATTTGGATGCACGGCACAATCGGCAAAAACCAAAATACCATTTTCGCCAAATGTGCTTTCAGGTAAAATCATAAAAAATGCACCTGATACTACACTGATTCCCGGTTTTGTTTTTACAATTTGGAATGCCGGACGAAGCACATCTCCGGTGGCATTATCGGCTCCGGCAACTTCTCCGTCGGCGTCGCCACATTTTATCATCATTACTGCAAGATACAATGGATCTTTAAGCAGCTCTTGTGCTTGTTCAGCGGTCAAACCCTTCTTTTTTCGAATTTCAACCAACTTTTCTACATACTCCTGTTGTTTAGGATGGTTGAGGGGGTCGATAATTGTAGCTTGTCCAATATTTTTCAGGTTGGCATGCCTAGCATTCTCTTCAATTGTTTGAGGGTTACCTATTAATATTATTTCTGCAATTTCTTCACCTAAAATAATATCGGCTGCTTCAAGCGTTCGACTTTCTGTTCCTTCAGGTAACACAATACGCTGCTTCTGTGTTTTTGCCTGTTCTTTAATTTTTGCGATTAAATCCATTGTAAATCAATCTTTTAACTTCTGTTTTTTAAACATTCAAAGATAGTATTATTTCTCCGATTGATGTGGAAAAACCGACAAAAATTCACGCCAATAAACATGTTTAATATCAGGCTATTTTTATCTTATTGTTAAACTCTCACAAAAAACTCGAATAACTGCGAATTGCTCATTTAGAAACATGATATTTAAAAAAACAGATGCATTTTTCTTTTTTTGATAACTCCGACTTATGTTTGCATAATGAAGAATCGAATAGTGCTCGCAAATAAAGCAACTACATTATGACAAACTCAGCAAACTCAGATAAAAAGGCAACGATGTTTGCCTTAACAGCAACGTTCTTCTGGTCGACCGTTGCCAGTGCATTTAAAATAGGATTGGAATCGTTATCCCCTACCCTGTTTTTGTGCTTGGTTATTATTATCGCCTGGGTCACTTTGTCGGTAGCACTCTATTTCTCTTCGTCAAACTTAAAAAACATCAGCGCTAAGCAATATAAAATGTCCATTTTTGGTGGATTTTTAAATCCATTTTTATATTACCTCATTCTTTTTACTGCCTATGAGCGATTACCGGCTCAAATAGCTCAATCGCTCAATTACACATGGCCTATTGTTCTGGTGCTTTTTTCAGCGCTATTCCTTGGACAGAAGCTCAAACCTATGAGTTTACCGGGTATGGGGTTATCATTTTTTGGTGTGGTAATAATATCATACGGTGGTATGAATTCAGAGCTACAGACTGACTTTCTGGGAATGGGGCTTGCGATTGGCAGCAGCCTGATTTGGGCGGGCTACTGGATTATTAATAAAAAATCGACTTTATCTCCACTGCCCCAAATCTGGATTAACTTTTCAACAGGCACGTTGCTCATTATTCTTTACACTTTATTTACGGAACCCATCTCAGGGCTATCGTTAACAGGAATTCTTGCTGCCACATATTCGGGATTGTTCGAAATGGCCATTACATTTATTCTATGGCTAAAAGCACTTCAACTGGCGTCGAAATCGGAAAAAATCAGTCATTACATTTTTTTATCGCCTTTTTTATCGCTGATTTTCATATACCTTATTTTGAAGGAACCAATTTTGGCTACAACCATCTGGGGGTTACTGTTTATTGTGGCCGGAATTGTAATTGTTGAATATAGCAATGCTTCAAAAAAGTAAATTTTTTATTTTGATATATATTTTGGGAGATCTTAGATGTTGGATATTTGATCGTTCATGCATCTAAAAGCCAAGATCTAAGATCAGCTACAAATACACGAAAAGATGAAATGTAGCAGAAAATAAACAGAAACCACATCAAAAATCTAAGATCAGGAACAAATACATAGGAAAGTGAAATATGACACAACAGAAACCATAAGTTCCTCAATTCCTTTATCTGTTCAATTAACTCAGCAACCCAATCAACTCAACAAACATAAAATCATACAAACCTGAAAACTCACAAATATCGCATCCTAAAAACATAAAAACCGACAAACTCAATTCACTGAATCAACTATATATAGTACCACAAAAATTACTAACTTTGCCGGTCGATCGAATAAAACATGGAAAAAAACGCCTACAGGACTACAAAAAAAGCTGTTTAACAGGCATATATGTTTATTCGTGACAAGGTTACAGCAGCAAAAATAAAATTTTATATACGTATGAAGATTTCTTATAAATGGCTAAAAGAGTATCTGGACTTTGATCTAAAACCACAGGAAACGGCACGTATTCTGACCGATACAGGCTTAGAGGTTGAAGGACTGGAAGAGATTGAAACCATTAAAGGCGGACTCAAAGGAGTGGTGATAGGCAAAGTAAAAACGTGTGAACCCCACCAAAACTCCGATCACCTAAGTGTAACCACGGTTGATTTGGGTAATGGAGAAACGGCACAAATCGTTTGTGGCGCCCCTAATGTTGCAGCCGGACAAACTGTACCCGTCGCCACAGTTGGAACAACGCTCTACAATGGTGACGAGGAGTTTAAAATAAAAAAATCGAAAATACGCGGAGTAGAGTCATTGGGTATGATATGCGCAGAAGATGAATTGGGAGTTGGTACTTCGCACGATGGCATTATGGTACTTCCAGGCACTATTGCAGCCGGCACTCTGGCCAGCGATTACTTTAATGTGGAAAGCGATTTTCTGATTGAAATTGGATTAACGCCAAACCGTATCGATGGTGCATCGCATATTGGTGTAGCTCGCGATTTAGCGGCTTACCTCAACATGGAAACTCCAACAAACTACAAAAAACCGGCTATAGATGCCTTTAAGGTCGACAAACCTGCAAACCCCATAAAGTTAACCGTTGAAGATACCGACGGTTGCTATCGCTACTCATGCACTACCATAGAAGGCATCGAGGTAAAAGAATCGCCCGAATGGCTACAAAATAAACTAAAAACCATTGGTCAAAAGCCAATCAATAATGTAGTCGATATCACAAACTTTGTATTGCACGAAACCGGACAACCATTACATGCCTTTGATGCGGATAAGATAACGGGAAACCACGTTATTGTAAAATCACTGCCCGAAGGCTCCAAATTTATGACGCTCGACGGTGAAGAGCGCCAACTTACTGAGCGCGACCTAATGATTTGCAATGAGGAAAATGCGATGTGTATGGCAGGCATATTTGGCGGTATCGATTCGGGAGTAACGGAACAATCGACAAAAGTATTTCTGGAAAGTGCATGGTTCAACCCGGTGCGTATTCGAAAATCGGCACGCCACCATGGTCTTAACACCGACGCAAGTTTCAGGTACGAACGAGGTACAGACCCCAATATTACTATTTATGCCCTCAAACGGGCGGCTCTCCTTATTCAGGAACTAGCAGGCGGCAAGGTTACGTCAGAAATCATAGACCACTATCCCGAACCGGCCATGCCGTTCAACGTATCATTTAACCTGAAACGTTTTTACACACTGGCGGGGAAAGAAATTGATAAAGAATTGGTAATTAAAATCTTAGTATCGCTGGAAATTGAGGTTGATGACCAGGGCGATACGCTGGAACTCAAAGTACCCCCTTACCGGGTAGATGTGCAACGCGAAGCCGATGTGACCGAAGAAATTTTACGCATTTACGGCTACAACAATATCGAAATTGGCGACCGTGTACATACCTCGCTAAGTTATCGACCAAAACCCGACGAAGAGGAATTGCGTAACAAAATTTCGGATATGATGACGGCTTCCGGGTTCAACGAAACGATGAGTAACAGCATTACCAAAGCCGGGTATTTTAGTGCATTCGATGCATTTAATGCTAATGAATCGGTTTTGCTACTTAACCCATTGAGCAACGACCTGAATGCCATGCGCCAAACATTACTATTCTCGGCCATGGAAGCGGTTGCATGGAATGTAAACCGTCAAAATGCCGACTTAAAGTTTTATGAATTTGGAAAAATCTATTTCCATAACCAGGGCGATTACGAAAACAAATTAAAAGCCTATAGTGAACGCTGGCAGATGGCTATAACCATTACCGGCAACCAGCACGAAGCAAGCTGGAATGCTCCGGTGAAGGAGGTTTCTTTCTATTCGCTTAAAGCGCACACCGAAAATGTTCTCAAGCGCATGGGAGTAGATACAGACCAAATTCAACAGGAATTTTTCAGTAATACCATTGCCCGCGAAGGTCTTATTTACAAATACAACAACAAAGAAATAGCTCGGTTAATGATGGTATCGAAGCAGGTAAAAAACTACTTCGACCTTAAAAATGATGTGTACTTTGCCCAACTTGAGTGGGAGTATTTGGTAAAGCTTTTTGGTAAAGTGAAAACCAATGTTAACGAAGTTTCGAAATTCCCTGCTGTACGTAGAGATTTAGCATTGCTTTTAGATCAATCGGTTACGTTTGACGAGTTAAAACAAGCAGCCCTGAAAGCGGAGAAAAAACTACTGAAAGACGTAGGTCTGTTTGATGTGTACGAGGGCGAAAACATAGCAGAAGGAAAAAAATCGTACGCTCTGTCATTCATTATTCAAGATGCTGAAAAAACGCTAAAAGACAAGCAAATTGACAAAATAATGAGCAAGCTCCAAGGAACATTTGAGCACCGGTTTGGCGCTCAAATCCGATAAAAAATCACAAATTAAAAGAGGCTGCCTGCAAATCTTTAATAGATATTTCAGGTAGCCTCTTTTTTATGAATAACCAACTAAAGTTTCGCAGTTCACTAATTCCATTTTTTTAGACTGATGGATTAATCTTTGTGTTTTATTCCTAACTTTTCGGAAATAGCACTTTTTATATCTGAATTTTTTCGTGCCGGTGCTGCGACATTCCATTTCCAATCATTTTTTTCATCCTGATGCGATTCCAAAAAGCGGAGTTAGATAGTGCCCGTAATAAAACTCCAATAAATGTGTTATATTCATCCTGGAAACAGATACGAAGAATCGTCATTGGTTTTTGTTTCATACATTAATAAAACAACCGTTTTCTTTTTTTGAATAAAGAATAATTACCCATTTTCAATTTCGCGAATTAGGCGCTTAGCATTATCCCGAATGGTTTTGTACTTAGTTAAGTAAACAATGTAACCAATAATTGTGGCAACAACAATCATTCCTCCGTAATATAGCTGCACTTCCCAAAATGTATATCCGAGACTGGTGTTAAAATAAATTCCAAAATCCATTAGTAAAACACCTACATACAACCATGCTGTTTTCGAAGAAAATGGCTGGTAACGTCTTTCAGCTTTTTTAAGCATCTGAAGAACAGGCATCGCGTAATCTACATTGTTGTATTCTTTGTAAAATTGCCGAAAGATAATGGCAAAAATAATAAGTGAGAACATGTATAATAAACTTCCTATTGCATCCTGAATAACGCCTTCAGTGTAGTAGTCCCGAACTGCTAAAAATAAATAGATGGGAATTAGACCCCAATATACATATTGCATAGTCTTCACCAAACGTAAGTAGTAAGCGTCTTCTTTCTTGAGTTTTTGAATAAGTTGATCGGTGCCCAATATATTGTTATTGTTTTTCATCGTAACTCCCTCCTATTTTAGTTTTTAATTGCCCTTTAATTCGGTGAATTTTCACCTTTACATTAGGCTCAGTTATTCCAATAACGTCTGCAATTTCCTTATTAGAAAGACCTTCGAGCGTTAAAGACAATAGTGCTTTATCGATTACAGACAACTGATTCAACTCGTTTTGCAACAGCGTGTATTTTTCTTCCTTTTCAAGTTTAGCATGCAACTCCTCATCGTCAATAATACTACCTAAATTTTCGGTATCGGAATCCACCATCAACTTCATTTCCCGAAAGGCTTTGCCGGTAAAGCTCAGCGAAGTATTAACAGCAATTCGGTAAATCCAGGTACTTAAAGCGGCCTCGCCGCGAAAATTATCCAGACTTTTCCAAACATTAATCAAAACTTCCTGATACATATCCTTTTGAGCCTCTTTATCGGGATTATAATACCTGCAAATGCGGCGTATACGCTCATCATTTTCAGTTACAATCTGATTAAACTTCTCTTCTTTTCTCACGTTTATATCGGTTTTCATTGTCTATTTAGTAAGGGTTTCTTCCAAAAGTTACATTTTCTTTCAACTTTTTTTTTCATTTTCCATTTTGCGAATAATATTGCCGGCAATATTACAATTTATCACCTGTAAATAGTAAAAATTTCAAAAGTTATATGAAAGGTATTCACTTAACCCAGGTTCATCTGCACATTATTAAAAAAATGCCTTTTGTTTTTTATTTAACTAATGAGAGTGATTCAGCAAAAAAAAAATAACTAATACCCGGACAACTCCTCAGAAGAAATAAATATCCTAAAAATAGTTGCAGCAGAGCGTTTTCTGTATATTTTTGTAAAAAAGACACGAAACATAATGAGTAAAAAGATATTAGTAGTTGATGATTCGGATAGTATACGCGAACTTGTTAGCGTAACGCTGCAAGACGAAGGCTATACGGTAGTAGCTGGCAAAGATGGCATTGACGCAAAAAAGCAACTGAACGGACAATCTATCGATTTGGTAATTACTGACCTACATATGCCCAACATGGATGGCATTGAATTAATAAAACACATTCGAGGCACAGAAGCATATAAAACAACGCCTATACTTCTTCTAACCACCGAATCGCAAACCGTAAAGAAAAAACTAGCCAAAGAAGCCGGAGCCACAGGTTGGATTATAAAACCTTTTGTGCCCGATAAGCTAAAGGCAGCTATTCGAAAAGTGATGCGCTAGAAGAAAATTTTTTAAGCCACTAGAGCCTTCTCTTTATTCAAAAAAAAAGAATAAAAACTTCTAATTTTTCTTTAAAAGCTTACCAAGAGCGATTTTTGTCGATCGTTTTTTTGGCTTTTTCCAGACGCTTAACTGTCCCCAAATCGTACCACCCATTTGGCGAATGTTCGAACAGCTCCATTTTTTTGTGCACACAAAAATTCAAATAGAAAGGAATAAGTGGAAAAGGCGTTACTTCAGTATTTTCAAATACCCCTTTATTGACAATATGAACGCCACTAAAGGCAAAGGGTTCACCAGCGGATATATCACCTCGTGATTCACCTGTTTTACTATTTATCCAACCGACTAAAGCCCCGTTTTGAAAAACCAACTTTCTGGAAGTTTCCCGCTCGCTCACTGCAAATGTTACCTGGCTCCCACTCTGTAGGTGTTGATGTATCAATTTTTCGTATGAAAATGGAACCACTACATCTACATTGTGAACCAAAAGAACATGTTCTTCGTTTTGCAGCATCGAAACAGCTTTTGCTACACCACCGCCTGTGTCGAGTAATCCGTTGCGCTCATCGGAAATAGTAATGGCGTAGCGCTTTTGGAGTTCCGATATAGCTGTGTACATTTGTTCAGGAAAATGATGCACATTTACAATAAATCGGCAGATACCAACTTTGGATAAACGTTCCAACACGTTTTCAAGCATTGTTTTTCCCTGCAAACAGACTAATGCTTTTGGACAATTATCCGTAAGTGGAGCCAAACGGGTTCCAAGGCCTGCCGCAGGTATAAAGGCAACTATTTCATCCTGATTCATGGGCACAAATAAGTTTTATGCTGAGCCACATGGTTTACCTGAATTTCTAAATCGGGATATAGCCTCTTTAACTTCGCTGCGGCTTGTTCAGCGCAATACACGCTCCGGTGTTGGCCACCGGTACACCCGTAACTAACACTTAAATAAGAAAAACCCCGTTCCAAATACCTATCGATATGCTTTTTAACAAGCACAAGCGTATCATCAATATAGTCAGCAACTTCGTCGTGCTTTTGCAAATATTCCTGCACGGTAGTATCCATACCTGTCAATTGTTTATATTGTTCTTCGCGCCCCGGATTGGGAAGTAACCGACAATCAAAGGCATAGCCCCCGCCATGTCCGGTATAATCGGAGGGCACTCCTCCATTGATGTATGAAAAACTACTGACAACCAACCGAAACTTCGTACTCTTATTTACTTTATATTTATCGGCATCAGCCAGCAGGGCACGCAAGCAACGTCCCAGCTCAAGTACTCTGTGCAAGGCTTTTAAATGATCTAAAATCTCGCTCAAATTATTTAAGGCCGGTAAAATAGACGATAAAAAATGTGCTTTTCGCTGATACACACCTCGAAAACCATAAGCACCCAATACTTGCAATGTTCGTAACAGCGCTATGGGATAAAAATAATGGTCAAAATTATTATCTGTGTAATCAATGTGGCTAACTAATTCATCTTTGTAAAAATCCAATAGCAACTGCCTGTCCTCTTTTGTGAGTTTTGCCTTTGCCTGGAATAAAAGTGAAGCAACATCGTAGCCCAATGAGCCTTTTCGCCCTCCCTGGTAGTCTATAAACCATGGCTGACCATCTTTTATCATAATATTACGGCTCTGAAAGTCGCGATACATAAAAAAGCTGCGTCTATCATTCAAAACCAAATTGGTCAACGTCTCGAAATCGGCATGTAACTTACGCTCATTGAACGAAATACCCGAAGGTTTAAGAAAGTAATATTTAAAGTAATTCAGATCCCAGTCTATGCTTACCTGGTTAAACGACCGAACAGGGTAAAATAGATTTTGATTAAATTGATCAATACCTATAGACTGAACTTTTACGAGCATAGCCAGCGATTTTTTATACATTTCCAATAAATCGCCCGGCAACTCGTCAGTTTCTCGTTTAGTAACCATAGAATACAAATCCCGATCACCCAAATCGCTCATCAGATAATACAATCGGTCGCTGCTAACAGCAAGCACCTCCGGTACATTTATTCCATTTTGTTTAAACACTTCCGAGATATGGAAAAAAGCTTCATTTTCACTCAGATCGTCATTCACGCATCCAATAACCGATATGTCGCGATAGTGCAAACGATAATAATTACGATCCGATCCACCACGGTTAAGCGGATATAATTTTTCTGGCGTTTCGCCAGTCAAATCTCTAAAAAGTCTGATAAAAGTTTCCGATTCCATTTTCTGTTTAATAAATAACCTTATGGTCTGTTAATCACTAATAAATTATGATATGATGGGCGGTTTTTATGACGATGTAAAAGTAGTCAACGTGTTTAAAAGTTCCATAGTATTTCGGTCTTTATTGTTCGTACTTAGTGTATCTGAGAAAACATATCATTGTTTAGTAGTGTGAACAAGCCTCGCTTCCACCATAACTTAACCGTCAGCGAAGGTAGATGGCGGAGCAAGCATGCCCTCCGGAATTGGGAACGTCTTCATTTTGAAAATCAAGACGTCTGGCTTCTCAGAATTACTGGTTTAATAATAAGGTAGTTATTGGAGTTTTCTCAGGCGCACTAATCACCAAAAAGAAATAGATTAAGGAATTTTTCCATTGCATAATTTGCGAAAAACAAGTTTATTTGTCATCAAAAAAATACCATGATTGGACAAAGTGAACTTTACGCCAAGCTGGAAGAGCTTCAAATACAATTCGATTATTACGAACATCCTCCGCTACATACTATTGAAGAAGCGATTGAACATAAATGGTGGATGGATGCAACATTTTGTAAAAACCTATTTTTTAGAAACCACAAAGGGAAAAAGCACTATTTAGTAATTTTGCATCATGCTTATCAGTTAGACATACACGATCTGGAAAAACGCCTAAAGCAAGGTAAACTATCGTTTGCCTCCGAATGGCGTATGGAAAAATATCTGGGACTCAAACCCGGCTCGGTTACTCCTTTCGGATTAATAAACGATACGGAAAACCATGTTCATATTTTCCTGGACGAAAACCTTAAAAAGGCCGGGAAACTTAGTTTTCATCCGTGCGACAATCGGGCTACTCTAAATATTAAACAATCCGACTTTATAAAATTTATGAATGACACAGGAAATTCGTACGAGTTTTTAACGCTTTACGAATAAATTTTGTTAGCTATTGAGTTTAAACGTTGTGAAATAATTATCAACTCAGAATGAGTATATTGCGGACGGTCATTACTATCAATAAAGTTCTGCTCAGCAACTTTTAGCTTTGGATACCAATCGCCTGGCTCAGGCAAGTCATTTGCCTTGCGGGGAATAATATGAACGTGTAAATGCTCGACGGTTTGCCCGGCCGCAACACCGTCTTGAAGCGTCCAATTGAAACCAGATGCGGGGAAAGCAGCTTGCAAAATTGCATTTACTCTTTTACAGAAATGCAGCATCCCACTCAATTCGTCGTCGGTAAGCTCTTCGAAACTGGAAACATGTCGGCGAGGCACTACCAGTGAATGTCCCGGTAATATAGGTGCACGATTATAAATGGAAAAAAATAGCTCATTGCGAAAAAAAATATACGGATCGTCTTGGCTAAAACAAAATGGACAGTTAGTCTCACTCTTCATCACATTCTTCATTACAAATTCATTTTCAGACTACTAACTCAAACAGTTTTCTTACACTGACTATTTTGTCGGTCAATAAACTCCATTTCCTGCGTTACTCTTACTCAAAATCGGATCATTTACACCAGTAAACTCAACGGTATTGTGTTTCGAAAGCCTTGAAAATGAAGTTTATTCACTGGACACTCCGACTTTATGGAGAGGCTAATTAGAATTTTCAATGTATTTATCAATCATGGTCAAAAGTTTTTTCATTTTAATGGGTTTAGCAATAAAATCGCTACAACCGGCATCCAGTGATTTTACCACATCGTTGTAATTAGCATAAGCTGTTTGAGCTATAATGGGCAAATCGGGGAAAACCGTCCGAATGCGTCTGGTAGCTTCGTACCCATCAATTTTAGGCAATTGAATATCCATTAAAATTAGATCGAGATGCTCTTCATTGGCAATTTCAACTGCTTCAAGACCATCGTGAGCCCTGAAAATCCGGAAATTTCTTTTTTTCAACATTTCCTTCAACAGATGATAGTTGGTATCTTCATCTTCAACAACTAATACATTACTGATGGATTCTTCTTTTTCTTCCACAATATGATTTAAGCCGTGATTTCCTTTCCAATTATGAGGCAAAGTAAAATAAAATCGGGTTCCGCTACCTACTTCCGACTCCACCCAAATTTCGCCGCCCATAAGCTCTACCAACTGTTTCGATATAGCCAATCCAAGACCCGAACCCTGAAACTTGCGACTAGTATGTTCTTCAACCTGCCGGAACCTATCAAAAATATAAGAAAGTTTTTCCAAACTCATTCCAATTCCGGTATCCTCAACATAGAACTTTACAAAGTCTTTGTTTTGCACAGTAATACCAAATTTTATGCTGCCCTCATTGGTAAACTTAATGCTATTGCTAATCAAATTGGTCAAAATTTGCTTCAATCGCATGGGATCGGCAAGTATGCGTAGATTCTGGTTTACAGCTTCGTAGCTGAGTTTAATATTTGTTTTATCCGATTTCTTTATAATCTCTTGCTCTACAGCACAAAGCTCTTTAAACAAATCTCCAATTTTCACCTCTACCTTTTTCACATTCAACTCGCCTGCCTCAATTTTTGATATGTCGATAATATCATCAATTAACTTAAGCAAATGCATTGAATTAGAATTAATGAGCTCAACATATTCCGCTTTGGTTTTTGCATCGACTTGTTCCTGGTTTAGCAAGTCGGTAAAACCAATAATTGCATTCATGGGGGTACGAATTTCATGGCTCATATTGGCCAGAAAAGCACTTTTCAATCGGTCGGCCTCAATGGCGCGCTCCTTGGCTTGGGTAAGTGCAAACTCTGCCTCCTTACGTTTTGTAATATTGCGGGTTAGGCCGTTTACACCAATAAAGTCATCGTTTTCATCGAATAGTGGACGTATAATAACTTCAACCCATACAGTTTCATTACTTTTAGTAATTTGCTTTGTCTCAAACGAATGCGATTGCTTTAATTGCGAAATACTTCCCGTTTTAATGGTTTGGGAAATATACTGCAATACCGTTTCAAGCTCATCCGCTCCCAGCTCATCGTAAACTTGCCTAGAATCTAACTCACGATACTCTTCAACACTATACCCTGTTAACTTTTCAACACTGGATGAAACATAGGTCATTTTGAAATTATGATCGAGCAGCCATACGGTATCAGTTAAATCATTCAACATCAGCGTATCGCGCATATTCAACAATTCTAGTTTTTCTTGCAACCGATGAAGTTCCGATACATCTTTCCCAATTAAGAATGCCCGATCCATTTCTCCTTCCACAAAAGTGGCCGGAATAAACAAGCAATTCAAATGAATCTCTTTCTCATTTATGGTAAGTTTGAGATCGAGACTAGTATTTTCATGACTGGAAAATACCTGAATTAATCCATTACGAATTTTATTATAATTCTCGTCAGAAAGGCCAAAACCGGCTAACGAGTTATCTTTATATTCTAACGGTAATCGTCCAAGCAACTCTGCGCCTTTTGGGTTAATATACCGACATATTAACTCGCGGTTAAAGAGAGAGACCACACCGTGCAAGTTGTCAGCCAAAGCATAAAATTCTTTCTCTCGTTGCTCTACAAAGGTTTCAGCCTTTTTCTTTTGGGTTACATCTTGCACTACTACATATTGAATATTTACCTGAGGTGTAGAATATTGCGAATATGTATTATGGATAAATTTCCGTTCACTATTTTTTGTTACAATCCAAAAATCGAGCTCATGTTTTTCATGAGGTTTCTGCTGTATTAATGCTAACTGTTCCTGCACTCGCTTTTTTTCCTCCGGAGCTGGCAGACGGCCTACACTATCTGCCAGCGATGCTATTTCTGATGCATTATACCCTGTTATATCTTCTATGGCTTTATTAGTATAAACAATGTTATTATTTTCAACAATAACTAATCCTTCGTGAAGATGTGCAGCCATTGTATAAAAACGATCTTGTGACTGTTGCTCGCTATTGGTTAGCGAATAATTGGATAAGCATAAAAGTTCAATGAATCGATCCGTTCCCACAACCTGAACAAAAGATACAACTGAAAAATTAAGTACCCCTTGATGTGCTGTATAAAAAGCTATTTTAAATGGTTCTGGCGGAGGTGTCAATTGTTTATGCAATGTTTGCAATTCACTATATTGGTTCACATTGGCAATTTCGGAAAACAACATACCGATAAGCTCATTATGTTTGTACTGCAGCACATTTGCTGCCCTGACATTTACATATTCAATACTTCCGGCATTTCCACTTTCGTCTAATTTATAAACAATAACAGGCTCGCTGAGGTGTGGGAAATAGTTCTTTGGAATATAGGTCATCGTTTATCACATTTTACTACGAAAGGTATTGCTTTTATTACGAAAATCAAAATAATTCACAACATAGGAAGCCATTTTAACAATGCTTTGGATTTACTCCTCAAGCAATAGCTTAATTTATTTGTCGGAAACGCCTCATACCCATATTATTCATGAGATACGTGCTCCTATTTGTTGGAGAATAACACTATTTGTTGGTTGCCTTTTCCATCGATAAAGGCTCGAAACATTCCACTTGTATTAAAGGAAACAGCCACATTTCCTTCTGCATCAAGGCCAATTACTCCGCCGTATCCACCCATAGGTTGGAGTTGCTCGTGTATTACATGGTCGGCAGCCGTTTGAATGCTTATTCCTTGATACTTCATAGCCGAAGCAATTTCATGAGCCACGCCAAGACGAATAAAATATTCGCCCCAACCTGTGCACGAAATGGCACACGTTCGATTATCGGCCCAGGTTCCGGCACCAATTATAGGCGAATCGCCAATACGTCCGAATTGCTTGTTATTCATGCCTCCTGTAGAAGTACCGGCTGCAATATTACCGTCCAAATCAAGCACTACACACCCTACAGTTCCATGTTTATCTTTTACTGCTTCCAGTCGTTTAATCGACTTTTCGGTATAAAAATACGTATTTGGCACTTGCTCAATGCCCATTTTTTTGCTGTACAACTCGGCTCCTTCACCGGCCAGCATCACGTGGATACTGCTATCCATCACCATACGGGCAGCCTTAATAGGGTTTTTAATTGTAGTAACTCCGGCCACAGCGCCAGCATTACGATCTTTTCCTGTCATTATCGATGCGTCTAACTCTGCCTTTCCTTCTGCTGTTAGTACGGCTCCTTTTCCGGCATTGAACAACGTATCATTTTCTAATTTTTCAATTACAGCCACAACAACATCAGGTGCAGAAACTCCTTTTGCTAAAAGGGTTTTCCCTGTTTCCAATGCTTCAAATAAGGCTTTTTTGTATGCCATTTGCACTTCCTCGCTCAAATCGTCAATGGTAAAATTCCCCGCTCCACCATGTATGGCAATTGCATAAGTATTGTCCTGTTTTGGTTTTTTCGTTTTTTTTATTTGATTATTTGATGGTGAGCTATTCTCTTTTGCTTCTTTTATTATTGGAATAAGAAAAAGTGGAATAATAAAAATAACCAGAACGAACAAATAGGGTTTTAATTTTTTAAAGAAACTCATAACAGTTCATTTTTGAAATTCTGTACATCGCATACTATATAATGCTGTAAAGGTATGTTTTTTTCTTGTCCTGAATGAGGGTTTTTGCAAATCTGTTTCTTATAAGAATCCAAAATCACAAAAATTTAATAGCGCAAATGGTTGCCTGCTATTTGTTTCTCCTTTGGGTTTTCGCAGATGATTATGTCATTACCTGTTAAATTGAAGTTCCATAATGGAAAAAACTTCATCTTCGCTGTTTATCTATCGGCATATCACGCATAACGGTGCTTATTTAGTGCTTGCCCGAAAAGTCCAATTTACTCACAATTAAAATAAATTTTCAATTGTGTTCGTGAGCTAAAGGTTCTGCTTTACGCCCTTTCTGAAAACAGTTATTTACGAAAGTAAACGCCTTGATTTTCAGAAAGGCCAAGCCTTGAACTTGAACT
>JAQICA010000130.1 GCA_027858775.1 Salinivirgaceae bacterium
CCGCTACAAACAATAGATGGTTTTGGCGCATGTTTTAATGAACTTGGGTGGAATTCGTTACAACTACTTAGCGAAAATGATAGGGAAACTATTTTCAATGAGTTATTTGCACCCGGCGTTGGAGCAAATTTTTCGATTTGTCGCATGCCGCTTGCTGCAAACGATTTTTCGGTTGACTGGTATTCGTTCAACGAATCGGATCAGGATTTTGAAATGAAAAATTTCAGCATTGATCACGACATGAAAACGCTTGTGCCATTTATTCAGAATGCGCTGAAATACAACCCATCGCTAAAACTTTGGGCTTCTCCTTGGTCGCCTCCTTCATGGATGAAATACAACAAGCATTATGCGATGAAAATGTCGAAGAAAATAAACAACGGCCTTAAGCCCGAACAAGAAGGGACTGAAAATCAGGACATGTTTATTCAGGAAGATAAATATTTTAAAGCATATTCATTGTATTTCGAAAAGTTTATACAAGCCTATAAAGATCAAGGTATACAGATTGGTATGGTAATGCCGCAGAACGAATTTAAAGCCGCGCAAATATTCCCGAGTTGTACTTGGACCTCGGCAGGTCTTAGCCGATTTATTGGTTATTTGGGACCACAAATGGCCGCCAACAATGTCGATTTGTTTTTTGGTACGATGAACAGCGGTATTGAAGCGTTAGCCGATAGTGCTTTAACCAATCAGCAGGTAAATCAATACATTAAAGGAATAGGCTTGCAATGGGCCGGAAAAGATGCTATTGCCGGTTTGCACGGTCGTTACCCCGAATTAACGATTTATCAAACCGAACAAGAATGTGGCGATGGTAAAAACAGTTGGGATTACTGTCTGTATTCGTGGGGCTTGATAAATCACTATTTGTCGAATGGCACCAATGCTTATATGTACTGGAATACTTCGTTGAAACAAGGTGGGATTAGCACCTGGGGTTGGGAGCAAAACTCGTTGGTGAGCGTTGATGAGCTGACCAAAACATACAAATTTAACTACGAGTATTACCTGATGAAACACTTTAGTCATTACGTGTTACCAGGGGCAACACGTTTGCAAACAAGCAAATACGCCAATGTTTTGGCCTTTGTAAATCAGGATAAGAGTATTGTATTGGTTTTGTACAACGACAGCAAACAGGATAAAACCTTGCGCATAAAGGTTGGCGAAAAAATGATAAGCCCTTTACTTAAAGGCGATTCGTTTAATACGTTTTTAATTCGATAAAAAATACGTTTCATCTTCTAGATTAATCTCATGAAAAAATATTTAATTTTTATAGCTCTGACAGCAATTTCATTCACTGGATATTCTAAAAATTGGACTATTTCTGACTCCAATCTCGAAATTCGTTTCGATGACCAAACCGCACTAATAAGAGTGACCGATAAACGCTGTAACAAAGTATGGGAACAATTAGTGCTGACAGAACAATACACTGTCAAAAAAACGGCAAAAAAGGACAATTCGCTGATCGTGAGCCTTACGGGTAAATGCAACTTCGAGGCGAGTTTCACATTAACAGCCACGTCGGCCCTGGAAGTAAGCATATCGGCCGATGAAAAAATGGCTTTTGATGAAATTTCTTTCCCATCGGCATTCAAAGCACCCGACAAGAATCATTATGTGCTGATAACCGATAGCGAAGGAATGTTATTGCCTGTAAGCGATACCGAGTACCCCATGAGTGGCGAAAAAATCTATTACTGCGGAGGAGGCATGGTTATGGCATGGATGGGCGTTACCGACACCCAGTTTGAAACTGGATACATGGCTATTCTGGAAACGCCATTTGACGGCACTTTGCGCACCAAACGCGAAAATGGTATGGTAACCTTCGAACCGGTATGGGTTCCAACCATGGGACATTTTGGTTACTCGCGCAAGCTAACCTATCATTTCTTCGACAAAGGTGGTTATGTAGCCCAATGTAAAACATATCGTGAATACGCATGGAAGAAAAACAGTGTGATAACATTGAAAGAAAAACAAAAGCGTTTCCCGGCCATTGCTAAAATGTTGGGATGTCCACATATTTACGTTTGGGACAATGCCCGCGAAGTAAGTTTTGCCAAAGAAATGAAAGCGGCTGGGGTTAACAAAGCATTTATTTTATGGAATCCGAATCACCCACCTTATCCCCAATCGGGATACGACACATATTTAAAGGAACTTGGCTATGCTGCAGGTGTATATGAACTTTGTACTGATATACACATGAGAGATACTGCGATGTATAAAGTAGATGAAACCGGACCATTGCGCTTTAGACGTACTGGGGTTTACCCCGGATTGTTTAATGAAATAGCCACCAAAACCAAAGATGGAAAAACATATTCAAATCAATTTGGACATACTATTTGCCCGGTAGCCGTTCGTCCCGAACTAACCAAACGAATTGAACGCGAATTGAAAGAATACCCACACGAGTCGTATTTTCTCGATGTGTATCAAGCTAATGGCATGTTCGAATGCTATTCGCCAAAACATAGGCTCGACCGAAGACAATATGCCGCCGCGATTATTGAAAATTTCAAGATGATTGAAGACAAGTACAATCAATTCATGGGAGGCGAATGGGGTTCGGACTTCACCGGCTCGAGCAGCATATACGCACATGGAATGATGACCATTCAACGTACATGGTGGGGTACTGAAAGTGGTAATAAAAACACCATTTACTATTCGGGCAATTGGAGAAACAGCTCACGACCAACGCAAATGCTGGGTTCGAGAGTTGCTCCCCTCAAATACCTTAAGTATTCTATAAGCGAAAAACTTCGGGTTCCCCTGTTCGAATTGGTTTACCACGATGCTATTGTTACTTCGTGGCGCTGGGAAGATGCCAACCATCACATGCCCGAAATTTGGTGGAAGAAAGACTTGTTCAACATTCTTTATGGAAGTGCGCCTCTTTGGGTGATAGACCGCGATCGCTGGGTAGAATGGGAAAATACGTTCATAGACAGCTACAACACCATTTGCCCTTGGTTGCAGCAGATTGCTTACGACGAGATGGTCTCGCACCGTTTTGTAACTGAAGACCACAAGGTACAGGAAAGCGTGTTTTCATCGGGCAAAAAAGTGATGGTCAACTTTGGTGATGAACCCATCGTGATTGATGGCAAAGAAATTAGAGCTAGAGGAATGATTACATTGAACAACTAAAATGTAATAACATGAAGCTATTTCTTAACTTTCTACTTATATTAACAATCTGCATGATGCTTGTTGGTACATTGAATGCTCAAACTTATGGCGCGAAAGACACAAGCCTGCAAGAACTCTATGGCGATTTTACACCAGGGCAATCTCAACAATTAAACCCACTCGCCAACCTTGCGGTGATTTTACCCGATACCAAAGCAGAAGAATGGCCTGCAATAAGGGCGAAAATTTATAATCGGGTTATAGCTTGTTTTGGAAATGGACCAGTTGATTTAAAACCGGCAGTCAACCAATTTAAAGAAATCGAAAGATACCAAAGCAATGGTTTTACACATATCAAATACTCATACCAGATTGTAGATGACGTTTGGACAGAAGCTGTTTTGGTACTGCCCAATATTTTTCAGGACAATGGTAAATCATCGGCTATTTTAACGGTACATGGCACCAATGGCAAAAGTGGAAAAACTGGCTCATTAGGAGCACCGGGGGGTCGCAGGGCGTATGCACTTGAATTGGCTCAACGAGGTTACATTACCTTTTCGCCTGACCAATTGGGTTACGGTTCAACAATTAACAATGTTTCCGAAGGAGAACTAATAGCCAGCCTGTCAAAGAAATACCCCGATTGGTCGTACAGGGCATTGAAAATACTAACGTTAATACGAGCAATTGACGTTCTCGAACAACTGCCTTTTGTGAAAAAGGATTCTTACGGGTCAATGGGCAACTCACTGGGCGGAGAATCAGTATTGTTTCACGCAGCCTTCGATACTCGTGTAAAAGTATCGGTACCATCTACTGGTGTCAGTCCAGCTGCTACTAATGTATTCCGGTTGTTGAATCGCGAAATGGCTTTTGAACCTGTGAAGTGGAAAAAAATTGCCAAGGATGGCAAACCACCGTACGACCTGCATGAAATTATTGCTTTATGCGCCCCCCGTTGTATGTTGTTTCTCAATGATTTCAACGACCCATACGACCCAGACGTGATGGCTGGATTTAAATGCGTTTACCAAGCAATGCAGGTGTACAGCCTATTGGGTACTCCCGGTCATATTTCCATGTTGATACATGGCGACGGACACGATACCGTGGATGATGTAAGAGAATATGCTTACAAATGGTTCGACAGGTATCTACTGAAGAAATAGATTGAGGGCAATATGGGAATATTGAATTAACATTTTAGCCTACAAAATAAATAACAAAAATCGCATACAATGATATTGAACAAAGTGTACCATTTATTTGCATTTATGTTGCTTCTGTTTTCTGTCAGTTCACTTTTTGGACAGACTACGACCCAAGGCAATTATATTCAGGAAACATCGAATCCCAAGGGCTATATTATCCGAACTCACGCATCGGTTTATCAACTTGCTTTTAATAAGGCAGGCGAACTAATTCCGGTGTATTATGGATTAAACGAGCAGTATGATTTTCAAAAAACGAATGCATTGTGGACCAGGGAGAATTTTCTCGAAGTCCCGTTTCGAGGTGGGGGAGCCGATTTGTTTAAAATGCAGCGAACACCTGTTCTTGAAGCTATTTTTCCTGATTTGGTGCGCGATTGCGATTTGGTTTTCTCATCGGCTCAAATTACCGAAATGGAAGGAAGGCCAGTATTGAAAATTACCTATAACGATTCGTATTATCCCTTGCAGCTATGTTCTTACATCAAGGTTTTTTCAGAGTACGATATAATCGAAAAATGGATTGAAGTAAAAAATACCGGCAATAAAGGGACAATACTTATCGAAAACCTACAGTCGGCATCTGTTTCGCTACCAGCAAACGACTATATGCTTAGGCACATGGCAGGTAGTTGGGCTTTGGAATTTGTGCAATACGACACTAAACTTACCCCGGGTGTTAAGACGCTCGAAACACGCGATTTGCGCTCATACAACAATCCCTCGTGGTTTGCCGTCTATCAGGCTGCAAACACAACTATTGACGAGAACGGTCAGGTTTGGTTCGGTCAACTTAGCTACAGCGGTAATTGGCGAATGGATTTTAATAAATCGCCATTAGGAAATTTACAAATTACCGGAGGGATAAATTTTTGGGATTCACATTGGCAGCTCAAGCCAGGTGACGATTTTACAACTCCCCGGATGACAATAGGTTTCACCTCAAAGGGTGCTGAAAAAGCAGCCGAATTAATGTCGTCATATATTCGAAACGAAATTCTACCTAAAGAGCAAAGAAGCAAAATAAGACCCGTTCTTTATAATAGCTGGTATGCAACAGAATTTAATGTGAATGAAGAACAACAACTTAAATTGGCACAAGTAGCCAAAGAAATTGGTATTGAAACATTTGTTATAGACGATGGTTGGTTCAAAGGTCGTGTCAACGATAAAGCCGGGCTGGGAGATTGGACGGTTGATCCCGTTAAATTTCCACAAGGCTTAAACCCGCTTATCAAAAAAATTAACGATATGGGCATGGGCTTCGGTATATGGATTGAACCCGAGATGGTTAGTCCCAATAGCGATTTGTACAAGAAGCACCCCGACTGGGTATTTCATTACCCCAATCGGAATCGCAACGAAGAACGTAACCAACTTATGCTTAACCTGGCTCGGCAAGATGTTTACGACTACTTGCTAAACACCTTCACCGCACTACTCAAAAATCACAACATCTCGTTTATTAAATGGGACCGTTGCCGAGCCTTGTCTGAGCCTGGCTGGCCTTCGGCACCTGTCGATATGCAACGAGAAGTGCGCATACGGTATATTGCCAATTTATATAAACTGATAGACGAGTTGCGACTCAGGTTCCCATCCGTGCTGTTCGAATCGTGCTCGGGTGGCGGCGGACGGGCCGATTTAGGCATGTTGCAACGCATGGATCAGGTTTGGATTAGTGACAATACCGACCCGGTTGACCGGCTATTTATTCAGTACGGTTATCTAAACGCTTTTCCTGCCAACACAATGGTGTGTTGGACTACCGATGGTGATATGCATAATAAGCAATTGTTGCCGCTCGATTTTAAGTTCGATGTGGCAATGCTTGGTGTATTGGGAGTTGGTAATAATTTGAACAATTGGACACAAACCGACATAGACCTTGCCAGAAAAAAGATTCACGCTTATAAAGAAATTCGTGAAGAAATCCAGAATGGTAAGGCTTACAGGCTGAAATCACCATTTAACTCTAACCGAATGGCGGTCGAATACATTTCTCCCGATCAAAATAAGCTTGTGCTTTGTTGCTACAATTTGGCCGAATACATGAATGGCGTTTCATTGGACACCCGACAAGCCCAAAATTTAGTGCTAAAAGGTTTAGATGCCGACAAAACATACCAAATGGAAGGAACAAACGAAAAATTTAAAGGTAGTTTCCTGATGGCTGTGGGGGTTAAATGGCCTGTGACAGGAGCATATAAAAGTAAAATTGTGGTATTGAAAGCCAATTGAAAAATGGTTCAGTTCATTATGAAATATAAAATATTTTTCTATACAAAAATCACATTCTATGAAAAATTCTATTATTCTATTCATTGCATTGTTTGCAACAGCTCATTTTGTTGCTTGTTCAAAAACAAATAAGGCCAATAATTATAAGGCCGATGTAATTATTTATGGTGGAACTTCGGCTGCAATTATTTCGGCCGTCGAAGTAGTAAAAAGTGGAAAAACAGCGATAGTCGTTAGCCCTGATAAGCATATAGGTGGGCTATCTTCCAGTGGGTTAGGTTTTACCGACACGGGCAATAAAGAAGTTATTGGCGGTTTATCGCATGAATTTTATCGCAGGGTATACCTACACTACAACGATTCGACAGCTTGGAAATGGCAAGAAAAATCAGAATATGGTAATAAAGGTCAGAATACACCCGCAATGGATTCCGAAAACAAAACCATGTGGATATTTGAACCACATGTGGCCGAAAATATTTTCGAAGGCTTTGTGAAAGAAAATAAAATCACTGTTTTGCGCGATGAATGGCTTAACCGCGAAACAGGCGTGGTGAAGAAAAATGGCAAGATCGTATCTATCAAAACTCTTTCGGGCAATACATTCGTTGGAAAGATATTTATCGATGCCACCTACGAAGGCGATTTGATGGCTGCTGCCAATGTTTCATATCATGTTGGGCGCGAAGCCAACTCGGTTTACAACGAAACATGGAACGGTGTGCAAATTGGCAATAACCATCATTCTCATCATTTCAAATGGGATATAGATCCCTACAAGATTTCGGGAAAACCAGAAAGCGGTCTGCTGTTTGGCATTTCGAATAACAAAATAGGGGCAAATGGCACAGGCGACAATAAACTTCAGGCTTACTGCTTCAGAATGTGCATGAGTAACAAACCCGAGAACCTCACACCATTCCCAAAACCTGAGAAATACGATGCTACGAACTACGAGCTTTTAGTTCGCGTATTTGATGCCGGTTGGCGCGGATGGTTCAATAAATTTGATATTATTCCCAATCGGAAAACCGATACGAATAATAACGGACCTTTCAGTACCGACTACATTGGCGCAAATTACGATTATCCAGAGGCCACTTACGAACGGCGCAGAGAAATTATTAAAGACCACGAAAATTATCAAAAAGGCTTACTTTATTTTGCGGCCAACGATCCTAAGGTTCCGATAGAAATTAGGACAGAAATGAAAAACTGGGGCTTGGCGAAAGACGAATTTGTCGACAATGGCAATTGGCCTTATCAACTATATGTGCGCGAAGCCCGCCGCATGATTGGCGAATATGTACTTACCGAGAACGATGCCATGGGTAAAACCACTGTGCCAAAACCAGTGGGCATGGGTTCTTATACACTCGATTCGCACAATGTTCAACGAATTGTTACCTCCGAAGGATTTGTTCAAAACGAAGGAGATGTGGGGGTTCATCCTCACGAGCCCTATCAAATTCCATACGGTTCTATTTGCCCTAAAAAAGAAGAATGCACGAATCTGTTGGTGCCTGTTTGCGCTTCTACCAGTCATATTGCTTATGGCTCGGTGCGAATGGAACCGGTATTTATGATACTTGGACAAGCAGCTGCGGCAGGTGCAGTTTTGGCAATTGATCAACAAACCTCTGTGCAGGATGTAGATTACAATTTATTAAAAAACAATTTATTGAAAAAGGGTGCAGTGTTGAGTTTGAATGGTGAAAAATAAGACAAAAAACAGATGAAAAAAACGATATTTTTATTACTGATATTGTGTTCAGGAAGTATAATTTCCCGAAGTCAGTCACTTTCGGATGTAGATAAAATTAAGTCCAAATTGTATCAAATAAGCCTCGATCGCGCTTTGCCAGTTGATATGACATTGAATATTGAAGCTGACGAAATGCTTAAAACCTTTGATGGTTCTGGCAGTTGGCCGGATATTAACTATCAGGACAAATCTGCTTCGGCATGGCTTCCTGCACAGCATTTGAAACGTTTATTTGAACTTTCGGTACAATATCGCGATAAGAATAGTTCGCTTTTCGGAAAACCTGAAGTGCGGGACATCATTCTGAAAGGACTGCAATTTTGGACAAACGAACCACCACATGCAGCCAACAATTGGTGGAATACCATAGGTGTAGCCAATTTGTTAGGTGGGATTTATGTGTTAATGGAAAATGAGCTGGATAACGACCTTAAGGCTAAAGGTTTAAAGTTGATGACCTTAGGCGTAAAACCTGAGTATTACGATTATTATGGTAAGGCAACTGGTCAGAATGCTCTTTGGCTGGCTTCTGCCCACATGTATGCTTGTTGTCTCACCAACGATATGGAGGGTTTAAAACGCGTTTTTTCAACTGTGGCCGAAGAGATAGTTATTGCCGATGGAGAAGGCATTCAACCCGATTACAGCTTCTATCAGCACGGACGACAAAACTATGCATTTGGTTACGGCAAAGGTTTTTCCGAAACAGCCGCCAAGTATTTCTTTTTGGCAAATAATACTACATTTCAGTTTTCGAACGACAAAATTGATATTTTCTCTAATTATCTTATGCAGGGTCAGCAATGGATGAGCCGTTACAGCTATCTCGAATATACTGCCATGGGACGGCAAATTTCCCGAAAAGGAATTGACCTCAAGCCAATTCTCTCTTCGCTAAAATGGATGATGGTAGTTGACCCTGCCAAACAAGAAGAATATAAAGCGTTTTACAACAGATTGTCTGACAATAGAAAAGAAAAACCATTGGTTGGGAATCGCTGTTTTTGGCGTTCGGATCTGATGGTTCATCACCGTCCAAACTATTATTTTTCGTTGAAAGCCACTTCCAACCGTATCACAAGCGGTGAATCGGGAAACGGAGAAAACATAAAAGGTTGGTATCAGGGAAACGGAACATTTTATTTGATTCGTAGCGGAAATGAATACCATGAGATTTTCCCAATCTGGAATTGGCGAAAACTTCCAGGCTCACTTTGCTCGCAAAAGTCGGGAACTTTACCTTTGTTTTTGTGGGGTGCAGGGGCGCAGGGAGCTACTTCGTTCGTATATGGCTTAAATGATGGCATGTACGGGTGTTTCGGCTACGATTACAATAAAGACAATGTGACGGCAAAACGCGCGTGGTTCTTCTTCGACAATGAAATTCTGAATTTGGTGAGCAATGTTTCGGGTGATTCACTTTATCAAAGCATCAACCAATGCCTGCTAAATGGCGAGGTGTGGTCAGGAGCGAAAAACAAGCAAGGCAATATCGACCGCGTTTTTCAAGATTCGGTGGGTTATTGCATAAATACTACCGACAAACTGGTAGTAAAAGCTGAAAACCAAACCGGTTCCTGGTATGACATCAACGTGTCGGAAAGTGCCGAGCCTATTACAAAAAAAGTTTTCTCGTTAGGCATCGATTTGGGCAACAAGGTTGTTGACAAAAGTTATTCGTACGCCATTTTACCCGCTATTTCGTTAGGTGATTTTAAGAAATACAAATTGAGTAATCACGTTCAAATCCTTTTAAACACGAAAGATATTCAGGCAGTATTCCAAAAGGATATTGAGCAAGTTCAGGCGGTTTTTTATAGTGCAGGAAAATTAGATTTGCCTTGGAATAAACTTACTATTGAAATGAAAAAGCCCGGGTTGGTTTTGATTAAAAAGCAAATGAACAATGTTATAATTGATTACAGTCAACCAACAGATAAAAAGCACGTTGAGTTTAAATTGGCAGATAAAAATCTATTTCAAAACGATGATTTAGCGATTGAGATAAAATAGAAGATACATGCAAAAGGAAAGAGACTCAAAATAAATCATGAACGGACAAATCACACATATCCAGAGAATGTCAACTCACGATGGGCCTGGCATACGGTCAACCATTTTCCTGAAAGGATGTAATTTGCAGTGCAAATGGTGTCACAATCCTGAAACATTTTCTTCAAAGCCCGAACTCGAATGGCTTTCCGATAAGTGCATTTCATGCCAGACTTGTCTGCTGGTTTGTCCAAGCGAAGCACTTTCACTTCAAAATGGAAAGGTGGCTTTTGAGAAAAGCTTATGTACAGCCTGCTTCAATTGTGTTGATGTCTGTTTTCCTGAAGCCATACAGAAAATAGGTCGTGAGATTTCTCCGGAAGAATTGTTTGCAGAGGTTGAACAAGATTTTTCATTTTTCAGGGAATCAAACGGTGGCATTACATTTTCGGGTGGCGAACCCATGTTACAACTTGAATTTGTAAAAGAAACTCTCCGCTTATTTCGGCAGGCGGGCATTCATACTGCCATTGAAACCAACCTCAATGTGCCATGGAGCTGGTACGAACAGGTTTTACCCGAAGTAGACTTCGTGATGGCCGACCTGAAACTGGTGGACGATCATATTCATCATAATTGGACAGGAGCCTCGAACCGGCAAATTCTTCAAAATATTATAAATCTGGATCATTCGGGTAAAACCTACATACTCAGGACACCAATTGTGCCGGGCGTGAATGACTCACAGGAACAATTGGAACCAATCTTCGAATTTGTTTCTAGATTGAAAAATATTCAGAAATACGAATTGTTACCGTTTCATCCGCTGGCGGCATCAAAATACAAAAACTTAGGTATTCCGAATCCTTTTGAAGCTAATTTGTGTATTCCAGCTTCAAAATTGAAAGAATTCGATGAGCTTCTTATTAAATATAAAAAAGATAATCATGAGCGAAAGAATAAACTTTAAATATCAAGGACGGATTGATACCTTGAAGGGAAAAAAGAAGCTTCAAACTTTGGAGAAAATTAAAGTTGAAGGTCTTTTAGATGAAGACGATTATGGTCGTGTTGTTCCGCCCAAAGATCATTGGAACAGTATTTCCAACCACCCCGACGGTTCGTTCTATGGGCTCGATGGTTGGACTAACAATTTCTGCGACCTGATGGAACATCATCCGGTTTATGTTGATCCGAACGATGCCTTTGCAGGGCGTTGGATGTATTTTATGTCGCGGATGCGTTCTAATAAATGGAATCCTGATTATCCATACGATCATCTGAAACCAAACCAATCGAAATACGATATCATTAGCGGAATTGGCGACGATGCTCATTTTTCGCCCGATTACCAAATGGGTGTACAGCTTGGATGGCAAGGCTTATTAGATAAAATTGAGCATTTCCGCACCATAAACAATTCGCCCGAACAAATAGCGTTTTACAACGCTCACGAGCGAGCAATCCTAAGTATTCAGAGTTGGATCAAAAACCATATTGTAGCAATTGAACATTTAATTGACATAGAAACCAATCCTGAATTGCAGCAAAACCTTAGGGAGATGGCAGAAGTAAATAGAAATATACTTTCAGCACCGCCAAAAACTTTACGCGAAGCATGTCAGTGGATTATATGGTATCATCTGGCTTCACGAACCTATAACCGGGACGGAGCAGGTGGACAAATTGATACTCTTTTGCAGCCGTTTTTTGAAAAAGACTTGGCTGAAAACCGCATTGATGCTGCCAAGGCTGTTTATTACCTGGCTTGTTTTCTAATTAATGACCCTATCTACTGGCAACTTGGTGGGCCAGATGAAAACGGAAAAGACCAGACTTCCGAAATTTCTTATTTAATTCTTGAAGCTGCCGATAAAATAAATACTTCGCTCAATATCACCGTAAGGGTTCACGATGGAATGGATCAGCAATTGTTCCGAAAATCGATTGAGTATTTAGTGAAAAATAAAAATGCCTGGCCTCGTTTTTCGGGCGACAAAGCATTGGTAAGCGGTTTTATGAAAAATGGGTTTGATGCAGCCACAGCTCGTAAACGTATTGCTGTTGGTTGCAACTGGATGTCGCTTCCCGGAATGGAATACACCATGAATGATTTGGTAAAGGTGAACATGGCCAAGGTTTTTGAAGTGGCTTACAATGAAATGTTGGCAGAAAAAAATTCAGAAAAAAGCACAAAAAATCTTTGGACACTTTTTGAAAATCATCTGAAAATTGCCGTTGATACCGCAGCACAAGGCATTCGTCATCAATTGAAATATCAAAAATACAACGAACCGGAATTGATACTAAATCTGTTGAGCCATGGGCCACTCGAGAAAGGACTGGACGTGAGCGATGGTGGTGCCGAGTTTTACAATCTTGCCATAGATGGCGCCGGATTAGGAATTGTTGCCGACTCGTTTGCTGCCTTAGAGCAACGAATTGAATTAGAGAAAAAAACAAGTTGGGATGAAGTGAACTTTCACCTTCAATCGAATTTTGAAGAAGTAAATGGCGAAAGGATAAGATTATTACTAAGAAATAGCGAACATTTTGGACATGGAAATACCTTGGGCGATAGTTGGGCTCTGAAGATTTCAACAACTTTTTCAGAAATGGTTCTGGAGGAATCAAATCCGCAACTGCGACAACTATTTATTCCGGGTTTATTCTCGTGGGCTAACACCATTGGATTTGGCTTGAACGTTGGTGCAACACCGAATGGACGTAAAGCACTTCAGCCAATTACGCATGGAGCCAATCCTGTACCCGGATTTGCTGTGGACGGTGCTTCACTTTCGTTGGCAAACGCCATAGCCTTGGTTCAACCCGGTTACGGAAATACAGCACCAATGCAGTGGGAATTAGACCCTACGCTGGCAACAGGAGATCACATAGACCTGATTGGTTCAATCATTAAAGTGCATTTCGAAAAAGGTGGGACTTTGATTAATGTAAACATTATGGATAAATCAGAAATTCTTGCTGCACATAACGATCCGTCAAAATATCCCGATTTGGTAGTACGTGTAACTGGTTTTACTGCCTATTTCTCCATGCTCACACCCGAATTTAGGCAATTGGTAGTTGACCGCATCTTAGAAAGCTAATAACAGTATGATAGAAACCTATAAACATTCTGGAGAAGGATACAATCCATTTCTGATTGGATCGAAATGGCAAATAGCTCAATTGAATTATTCTTTGGATGAGGCACTCGAAAGCAAAAATAGGCTCGATATTCATCATAAAACCGACGAAGCTTTTTTGTTGATTGACGGTGAAGCCATACTCATTGCGGCAAAGATTGATAAGGATTTGATTAGTTACGACATGCAAAAGATGATTCCTGGTATTGTGTGCAACATTCCGAAAAAAGTCTGGCACAATATTGTTCTCGAACCAGGCGCAAAAGTTCTGATTGTAGAAGATATGAACACACACCTTCCATTGCCTGAAGGCGACTACGATTTCCACTATTTCACCGACGAACAAAAGTCTGATTTCAGAAATCAAATCACAAATCTAAATCGCTGATGGAAACAAATATTGCTCTTGGAATGTCCCTGATTATCATGGGGGGAATTTTCTCCGGAACTTTTGCAATTCCTTTCAAACCGAATAAAAAATGGGCTTGGGAAAACAATTGGCTGCTATGGAGTATCATGGCATTGGTAATTATGCCTTGGTTGGTTTCGCTACTTACCGTGCCAAATTTGATAAGCATCTATCAGCAACAACCTGAAACAGTATTGTTGGTACTGATTTTCGGAATAATTTGGGGAATTGGTGCTATTCTTTGGGGTTTAGGAATGGATTATCTGGGCATAGCACTAAGCGTCCCAATCATGTCTGGATTGAATAATTCCGTTGGAACTTTGATGCCGATTATTATTCGAAATCCAGATGAATTGCTTCAACCTGAAGGTATTCGAATTATTATTGGTGTTGTAGTTTTGTTGCTTGGTATTGTGGTTTGTTCGGTGGCAGGAAGTATGAAAGCAAAAGCATTGTCTCTTCAAACTGAAAACAATGACAGAAAAAAATCAAGGTTCATGGTCGGACTTTTTATTTGTTTACTTGCAGGAATAATTGGACCTATGATAAATTTTGGTTTTGTATATGGGCAACCACTTCAACAAAAAGCAATAGAATATGGTTCGAGCCTCACATTTTCGTCGAATGCAATTTGGAGCATCGTATTGACTGGTGGTTTTGCTGCCAATCTTATCTACTGCATTTATTTAATGAGAAAAAACAAAACAGCTGCAAATTACCGCAAAGGCAATTCAATGTATTGGATTTTAGCTCTTTTAGCTGGTGTGTTGTGGTATTTTAGCATCATGTTTTATGGAATGGGTGGCAGTAACCTAGGAAAATCAGGTGCCTCTATTGGTTGGGCAACTATGCAGTCGGTAGCAATTGTGGCAGCTAATATTGCCGGGATACTTTCAGGAGAATGGAAAGGTGCCAGCGTGAAACATTTTTCAATCATGTTTTCCGGGATGGCTGTTTTGATTGTTGGGATAATAATTATTGCGCACTGAAACAAAAACTTACAATAAGAAACGATTATGAAAAAACAGTATAGTGATTCCTCGAAAATGATTTTAAAAATTGCCGTATTCGCAATGGTACTATCATTTAATAGCATTGCAAATGCACAAACCCTTGTTGTCCCACCAAGTCCAGGGGATTTAAGTACGGTGGAACATCTCAAACAATCTGACGACTACATTGTAGAAATCAAGAAGAGTGGCGATACGGAATATACCACTTGCTTTGTCTATAAATCAGACAATTACGCTTCAAATGTTTGGGGAAGCGAAC
>JAQICA010000153.1 GCA_027858775.1 Salinivirgaceae bacterium
TAAGCCAAACATGCTTTGTCATTATTAAATCTATCCGCAAACTCAAGTATATTCTCACCTTTGAATATCATAGTTGATTTTTTGTTTGCAATATAAGTATTTATTTGTAGACCTCAAAACATTTAAAAGATTAAATTATGAAAATTACCAGATTATTACTCGCGATGATGGCTGTCGCAGTCCTATTTGCTAGTTGTAAAAAAGATGATGACGACGACGAGGAAGTTGTTCCTGCAATGAAAAGGCTTGTTAAAGTAGAGACAGTGGGAGATAGTTATTCTCAAACAGATGTGTATACGTATAATGATGAGGGATATGTTGCTACTCATGAATATACGTACAATAGTGAAAGTTCAAATAATGAAAAAACCACTACCTACACACATAATGAAAATGGTGAACCGATTGAGTGGACTCAGACAGGTACCGGCTATGGAAATGGAACCACAACTGCTAATATTAGTAGTAACAAAGTTATTATTACCAAACCTAGTGGAAGTGAGACAGAGTATACGCTAAACAGCAACGATCGATTCTCTTTTCAAACCGATGGTACATTTGATTACGATTATTTTTGGAGTGGTACTAACCTTTTGCGTAAAGAAGGGTTATTGAGCTTTAAATATGCGCATGATTTGTCTAAAGATAACGTAATGCCTGCACTTGGAACATCATACTGGGAACGCAGTGAGAATTTGATAACTAAGGGGTGGATTTATAATTATGATGACCAGTCGGATATGAGTTTATTTGTAGAGTATACATTCGATTTTAATGCTGATGGCACTCCTGCAACAGCAACGATGTATAATGGATTTTACTCGGATGATACTTTTTCTGTTACTTATACATACGAAGAGTATTAGAATTCTTTTTCAAAAAAAGAAAAGCCTCTTGTTTTCAGGAGGCTTTTTTTTTGCGCTAATTTGAACAGGTTGAATTTTAACAGAGGGGCACTTTAGTATAAATTATTGCCTTTTTGTTGTGAATTAGTAGTAGATATTTTTTTGAAAAAGGAAGGCTCAATTTCATTTTCTCATTTTTCTAGAACTCTTGTAAGTCGCAAAACCATTAGCAGTGCATTCCGAGGGTTTAACCTGTAGCAATTCCTCAAAAAATTGCCCACATTGTAGCACGCTCAATTACGGTTGTGCACGTATTTATTACTGATGTTTCCCGGGTAGGTAATTTGTTGAAATTTAACTCTTTGGGTGCGTCAATAATATCACACCTAACAGTGCTGGTCCATTGCGATATTATGATAGAAAAATTGATCAAAATGGAGTATCGCCGCAATGTATTGTAAAATAAAAGCATTAAGGGATTATCTGCGAAAGTGTAAGAGAAAAACGAAATTGCTTAATTATATTTCATTGTTGTACAATCTATTGACACCTATATTCCGCAAGCATTTATTTTTTGTTTAAAAATGCTTGTGGTATGGGTAACAAGTGCGAAACTCCGGTTAATTATTTTTGCCGGTTTTCTCAAGTTCTTCGGGGGTTAGTACAAATCCCATAACCAGTATATCGTCTATCTGAGCATATTGTTCGCCCATCCAGGCTTCGATAGTTAGTGAGAGAATTTCGCGTTGTTCTTCCATCGGTCTTTGGTGAATTTCAAGTAGTAGTGCTCTGAACTTCTTTGCCATGTATTTACGGCCTTTGGGACCTCCAAACTGATCGACGAATCCGTCGGAAAACATGTAGCAGTAAGTTGTACGATCAATATCGAGTTCTTGAAGCGTAAAAGTTGGATCTTTTACAAATGTTCCCCCTATGGGAATTTTATCTGCTTTCAGTTGGTTTATTTCGTTGTCCTGAATGTAAATTAATGGGTTTTTTGCCCCTGAAAAGCGCAGTTTTTTATTTGCAATATCTATTTGGCACATAGCCATGTCCATACCATCTTTGTTGTCGGTAACGTGCTGTTTTAACGATACCTGAACACCCTTGTGCAGCTGTTCTAAAATCAGGTCGGGGCGGCTCACACCTTTATCTGTAATATCGTCGAGCAGGTTGTAGCCAATCATTGACATAAATGCACCCGGCACGCCGTGTCCTGTACAATCGACAGCGGAAATGAGGAAGTAATCGTCTTTTTGCAAGGGTTCGAACGCTTCTTTACGGGAAATATTAAATATTCGCTGTATATCGAATTTCTTTTGAGCTTTTCTGAACCAATAGAAGTCACCGCTCACAATATCGCGTGGTTTGAAAAATATAAACGAATCTTTAATAAACTTGTTCAGCTCTAATGGGTCGGGGAGCATTGCGCGTTGTATACTTTTCGCGTAATTGATACTTTTGGTAATTTGTTTGTTCTGTTTCTGGATTTTTGTGAGTGCGCTGGATAATTCCTCACCTTTTTCAGCAATTTCTTTATTACGTTCTTCGAGCAATCTATTGGCCTTTTTCTTATCGCGAAAGCGAATAAATAATGAAATAGCCGCTAAAAGCGAAAGTATGAGTACAATACCGGTACCGTAAATTATTAGTTTTTGACTGCGTTCCAGGGCTTTTTGCTGTTGAATAACAGCTTCGGCTTCGCGTTGTTTTATTTCTTGTTGCTCAATTTGCAGCGCTCTAATAGCACTGTCTTTTTTCAGCAGGTCAATTTGTGACTCGCGCTGTTTGCGAAGTCTATCTGCCAGCGAAAGTGAATCTTGTGTGGTTTCGAGTATTACTTGATTAAGCTGTAGTTCGAGTTCTTTGGCTCTTTTTTCGGCTTTTTGTCGTTGAATTTCGGCCATGCTCTGTGTTTGTTCTTCCTGAAAGGCTTGACGCATACTTTGAGTTTGCGAGAACTGTTGTACTTTTTCGTATTTATCTCTGTAATCTTGTGCTTTGTATGGATCGTTGAGATTGTTAAAGTTTTCGGCGTAGAGTCCATAGCAGTTAAGTAGGAGCTGTTTGTTATCAATTTCTTCCGCTAATTGGTAAGCTTCATCAAGTTTTTGGTTCGACTCGTCGAACTTGCCCAACGCTGATAAAATGTAAGCTAAATCAATAAGGCCGGAAGCCACTTCTTCTTTTTGGCCTATTTCCCGCGCTATTTCAACGCTTTTCCTAAAGTATTCCTCCGATAATTCGATTTCTTGCAAGTCAGTATAAATTACGCCAATATTGGTGTAAATGGAACGAAGGTTTTTTAAGTCTTCAATTTTTTGGTAAATGATAGCTGATTTTAAGAAATATTCGATGGCCTCTCTATAATACGAGTTCTTCCAATAGATAAAGGCTACTTTATTGTAATTGGATGCTGCAATCTTAGGCCTTCCCTGATTAATACTCATTTCGGCTATTTCAATAAATTTATTCAATTTACTGTTGTCATCAGCCGTTATTTGCCCTATTTCCTGTGCTTTTCCACTTGTTGCAAGGCAAGCAATAAATAAAATCAGAAGAATTTTATATAAGATGATATCAATTTGCTTCATCAATTGTTTAACTTTGCGTAAATTTACAAAAAGAAAATAACATAATAATAATCACGCAAACTAAATAAAATTATGAGATATACGTTTTTTTCTGCTTTTCTTTTCCTGATTTATAGCGTATCAATTGTTGCTCAGGACTTTGAGGTTGCACCAGTGCAGCTTTATTTTACTGCTGAGCCGGGCGAATCGCAGGATAAGATAATTACAATAAAGAACCATGGTTCTGAAAAGACTTCTTTCATACTTAGTGTTTCGGATTTTGAAATATCTTCTGAAGGAGAAAAATCTTATAAACCCGCTAACTCTACAAAGAAGTCTATTGCAAACTGGATTAGTATTAGTCCGTCGTTCTTCGACCTGGAACCCAATGCTGAGCGGCAGGTGAATGTTTCTGTACAGCCACCTACAGATGACGATGGTTCGCGTTGGGGGGCCATATTTGTTCGTACAGCAAGGGAGCAGACTGCATTCGATGCCGATGACGAGTTGGCTGCTGGCGTAAATATCAGCTCACGAATTGCCGTACAGGTATACCAAACGGCACGCTCTAATAAAAATTTGAAGGCAAAAATAGATCAATTGCGCGAAATAAAATCGCAGGATTCTACCGAGCGATGGTTCTCCGCTATTGTTACAAACTTGAGTGATATAATTGTTCACTGCAAAGTATTTTTAATTGCTTCTAACATGCAAACAGCTGCTGAGAAGCAATTTTCTCCGGTACAATTTGATGCATATCCGAAAAAAACACAAAAAATTATTTTGAAATTACCCAAAACACTTAAGCCCGGAACGTATGCCCTTGCGGCAGTACTGGACTATGGAAGTACAGTGAATTTGGAGGGTACACAAATGGTGATTGAGGTTGCTAAATGATTCGTATTCTGATGAGTATAATTCTTTTTTTGCCCCTGCTGAGCCATGGGCAAAAATTGTTTGTGCGACATTTTGATGGCGAAGCTTTTGAGCGTTTTGAAGGGGTAGTTGCAGATGGCGATACCATAAAAAATGGTAGCTATTTCTATTACAAAAACCCGGAAACTATCTACCAAAGCGGGACCTACCGCAACGATTCCATGAATGGAATGTGGATTGTGTTTTATCCATCGGGGAGGATGAAAAGCACTTATCAATATCAGCAAAACAAAAAGAACGGAACCTTTCGTCATTTTTACCCAACCGGCACATTGTATCAGGAAGGAAGTTATAAAGCCGATTCGCTTCACGGGCGGTTGATTACCCGGAACCAAAAGAAGAATTTAGCAGAAATACGTCACTATAATAATGGTGTGAAGCACGGCTCCGATTCGGTTTTTTATAATAACGGAACGTTACAAACGATTCAGAAATATTGCAACGGCAAACAAGATGGTTTGTATAAAGCTTACTATGAATCAGGTAAGTTGAATTACCAAGGAAAACGTACCCCTCAAGGGTTTGTCGATAGTTTGATCGTTTATTACGAAAATGGAAATGTGAAACGGAAAAGCTTCTATAAGCGCGGTGTGCTGGAGGGTGTTGCTCTCAGTTTTTATCTAACCGGTGAACTTCAATCGAAAACAGAATATCATGCAGATAAGCGGCACGGTGATTATTTGAATTTGTATCCCGATGGCAGAGTAGCCGAAACGGGCACTTTCGTAGATGACGATCGGGTAGGAGTGTGGCGTGCCTACTATCCAAATGGTAGTGTGTATACAATGGGCGGTTATAGTGATAATGAGCTGAGCGGTGAGTGGACGGTTTTTTATGCTGATGGTACAGTAAAACAATCAGGCAAATACAAAAATGGTGTTTCGCATGGGCGTTGGAAGTATTTTCATGAAAATGAAAGCGTTGCAAGTATTGGCGCCTATTATTATGGAAAGCAAGAGGGCTATTGGTTATGGTTTTCTGCCGAGGGAGCCGTTCTTCAAAAAGCTATGTACGTGAACGGAAACCTTGTAAAAGTGCAGCAGCTTACCGTTGAAGAATAATTTTTAGGGACTCATTTTCCTTCTTATAAGTGCTTAACACTCATTTCTGTGCATTTTTACGTTTTTGGAATAAGCTCCAGACTTAGGTTCCATAGTTCATCCTGAATCTTCTTTTCATTTGCAATAGCTGCCGGTTCAGCTATGTTGCTGTGTTCGAAATATTTGCCTGTTGTATTTCTGTCGATTTCCAATGCGGCAAATAATAATTGGTCAGCTCCCGAATTGGCGTCGGAACCACCGCCTCCCCAACCTTTACGTAATAATTTTGTATCAATTACTCCGGGGTGTATTGCATTGATTCTTGCTTCGGGAATTTCTCGTGCAAGTTTTTTTGTAAGTAATATTGTTGCCAGTTTGGAACAGCTGTAGGCCGTATTTGCATCGAATGGTTTTGGTTGCACAATATTGTTCAGATCAATATTGTTCGCATGAATCATACTCGATACATTAATAACATGCGGTGTTGTGTGTTCTGCCATTATTGGCACCAATAGGTAACTTAAGTAAAAATGTGCCAGATAATTTACCATAAAGATTTTTTCTATTTGTTGGTCGGTTACCAGCAAAGGTTTTTCTTCGTACACACCTGCATTATTAATAAGTATTTCGGGGATTGTTTTCCTGTGAAGCAAGGTTTCCACCATGCCTTCAATTTCAGAAAAGCTCGTAAAATCGGCATTCACATAAAAAATATTTTTGTTCTTGGTTTCTTTTTGAAGCAACGTTGCCAATTTCTGTCCTTTTTGTTGATTGCGTCCGTGTAAAATTACGGTGTGCCCCATTTGCGCAAGGCGAAAAGCTGTCTGTTTACCTATTCCATCGGTTGCTCCGGTTATTAAAATTGTTTTTCTCACTTAGGGTCTGTTTTTTTGTGGATTAAGATACAATTTTTCCCATTTATACCCAAAAATTTCGAAACTTACCCGTTCCATAATCATACCAGGTATTTTATTTGGTACACACAGATAGTTATTTTTTGTCATCAAGTACTGCCCGACACCCTAAACCGGAACTAATTCATTGTTTTTTTTGCTGTATTCCAATAAAAATGATGCGGTTTTGCATATTTGTATTGTACTAAATGGCTATATTTTATATCTTGCGCCCTCAAATCAAAAAAATACCGAATATGTTCAAAAAGCGCCAGATTCCACACACTTATGTAATTGTTTTCTTTTTTGTTGTTTTATCTGCAGTATTAACTTGGGTGATGCCCGGTGGAGAATACATAGAAGTGCAGAAAGAGGTAAACGGACAAGTTCAAAAAACCATGGAATTTGTGCCAACTGAGAGTGTTCCCCAAACCTGGGAGGTTTTTGCGGCCATGTTTAAAGGGTTTGAGCGACAGGCAGGAATTATTGTTTTTATTTTGATGATTGGTGGAGCTTTTTGGATAATGAACGATAGCAAATCCATTGATGTGGGAATATACTCTTTCCTGCGAATGACGCAAAAATTGGAACGGAATCGGTTTATGCGCCGCATTGGTGTCGATAATATCATAATTGTTATGATAATGATAATGTTTAGTGTATTTGGAGCTGTATTTGGTATGAGTGAAGAAACCATAGCATTTATAATTATTGTAGTTCCAATGGCTATAACAATGGGCTACGATAGTATTGTAGGCGTAAGTATGTGTTTTGTAGCTGCCGGCTTAGGGTTTGCAGGAGCAATTTTAAATCCGTTTACAATTGGTATAGCTCAGGGCCTGGCCGAAATTCCGCTATTTTCAGGAATTGAATATCGCATGTTTGCGTGGCTAATAATCAATATTATCGGTATTGCTTTTGTGCTGCGCTATGCCAATCGAATTAAGAAAGATCCTACACGGAGTATAATGTATGAAGATGATAAACAATGGCGCGACCGTACCGATGAAGGAGAGGTTGATAAGCTACAATATCGTACGCATACAGCTGCTTGGGTAACTTATGGTTTTCTTTCCGCGGTTATGTTGGTTGCTGCATTCCTTTTCCCCGAAAGTACCTTGAATGTGGGCAATTCAAGCTCAGTTGTTCCTGCTATACCAGTAATAACCGGTCTTTTTATTCTTTCCAGCCCATTTTTACTACGGAAATCGGCGCACTTTTTTGTTTTGAACCTGTTAGTTTTCACCATTATATACCTAATTGTGGGAGTAATGGGGTACGAATGGTACATTATGGAAATTGCCACACTGTTTTTTGCAATGGGGATTTTTAGCGGTACAGCGATGAATCGTTCAGCAAATGAGATTACGAATTTATTCCTTGCCGGAACAAAAGACATTATGTCGGCAGCCTTAATTGTGGGACTTGCTGGAGGAATAATTGTAGTGCTCGAAGATGGAAAAATTGTAGACAGTATTCTACATGGTCTGGCTCAAAGCATGAATGAGATGGGACGTGTAGGCAGTGTAGGCGTAATGTATGCCATTCAAAATATTATAAATATCGTTATTCCTTCGGGAAGTGCAAAAGCAGCTCTTACAATGCCTATTATGGCTCCTTTTAGCGATTTAATAGGTATTTCGCGACAAGCCACGGTAGTTGCATTTCAGTTTGGCGATGGCTTTACAAATATGATTACACCAACCTCGGGTGTATTAATTGGTGTACTGGGAGTAGCCAAAATTCCATACGATAAATGGGTGCGATGGGTATGGCCATTGATTGCCATTCTTATTGTAGTTGGCTTTTTACTGCTTATTCCTACGGTTACAATGGATCTGAACGGATTTTAGAGTAGTGTCCGTCAAACTCCATTTTCTGCGTTACTCTTACTCAAAACCGTATCATTTACACCAGTAAACTCAACGATTTTGAGCTTCGAAAGCCTTGGAAATGGAATTTATTCACTGGACACTCCGACTTTATGGACAGGCTCTAGAGTAGTTTAGAGCTATACTGTTATATTGCTGTAAGAATATAGATGTTGGTTTTGGGGATGATAGATCTTAGATTTTGGATGTTTCCATTCCCTGAAATTGTTTCTCGTAGCAAACACGCCGGAAAAACATCGCGCCGCAATTATGCTGAGTACACTGCATAATCATTTGCAAGGTATCACATTTGTTATTAGGCAGATGATGAACTCAAAACCGAAGGCCGCACAGAGTATTTTTCATTTAATAATAAATAATCAGTTGCTAATTTTACCGTCGGTTTCATATTATGTGTTTTTTGATTGTATCAATTCCCATCCGATCGGAAATGAAAGGCGTCCCAACGTTTTCCAGTATCTAGAAAGACCGGGCAAGCACGAATTAACACAATCACTAATTCCTTGACATTAGTTCCCCTTTGCAATAGCTTCGCACCGTCTGCGAAAGCGGATATAAAAGAAAATGGCTGCCAGAGCCAGAGCCAATGCTAATCCACTCCAAACCCCCGCACCTCCATAATTTAGGACAAAACCTAATAGGTATACCAGTGGTAGTCCTACTCCCAGGTAAGTTAGTAGTGCTACTACAAATGCCCGGTTTACATCGGCTAAGCCGCGTAAAGAGCCTAACAGAACAACTTGTGAACCGTCGAAAATTTGAAATAGTGCAGAGAAAACTAATAGACTGGCAGCTGTGTTTATAACCTCCGGATCGGTGGTGAAGAATGTGGGCAACTGGTACCGGAAGACGAAAAACAGAATCGCTGTTGTGCTCATGAATGCAATAATTATGTGCAATGAGGCAATGCCGGCCTTTTGCATTTCATGGAAATTGCGAGCGCCTAATTGGTGACTCACGCGTATGGTTGTACCTGACGATACGCCAGTGGCTATCATAAACGATATCATGCTTACATTTAGTGCTATCTGGTGGGCGGCCAATGGTACTTCGCCCAGCCATCCCATCATTACAGCAGCCATACTAAATAGCGTTACTTCGGCAAGCATCTGCAAGCCAATGGGTAGTCCGGTGCGAAAAAACAGACTTACGTTTTTTAACGAAAATTTCTGCAAATCAATTAAATAGAAATATCGTTTGAAATGGGGGTTTCTTAACATAAGCCATGTAAAACCTATTGCCATAGCAATGCGGGAAACCAGTGTTGCATAGCCCGCACCATTTAATCCCCATGCAGGAAAACCCCAGTAGCCAAATATCCACAAATAATTTAAAAATATATTTACAACATTGGCCAGTAGTGTAATGGTCATGGCCATGCGCGTATTGCCCAAGCCCTCTATAAACTGTTTTCCGGTGAAAAAAAACATGAATGGAACAATACTCATTACCAAAATGCGATAGTAGGGGAGTGCTGCTTCTACTACAGCCTGTGGCTGTCCCATGTAAGGCATTAACCACGATACAGCCCACATTACGCCGACCAAAATGAGCGAAACCACGCCATTTCCCATGAAAGAGTGCTGCAATACCGAGGCGGCTTCTTTAAAATTGTGGTTCCCAAATGCACTGCCCACTAAAGGTGTTGCGCCAAAAGTTAATCCTAATCCGAGTACCATGCCCAAAATATAAATCGAATTTGCAAATGATGCCGCGGCGAGCTCTGTAGTTCCCACATGACCCACCATCATGTTGTCGGCCAACTGTACTGTCATTTGGCCTGCTTGCGATAATACAACCGGAATGGCTACCACTAAATTCCTGCGGTAGAAGGGAAGGTACGATTTAAAATAGGAGACAATCATTGGCAAAGGTTCTTTATTTTTTGCCAAAAGTACACATTATATTTCAGTTGCTTCGTTCAAAAAAAAACGCAAATGAAAAATGTTCATTTGCGTTTTTTTTTAGCTTTTGTGCGCTAATATTATTAATAAGTAGGTTCTATGAGTGCTGCACGGTCTCGCTTATAACCAATGAGCCAGTTTAGTCCCATTCTGATGTTTACATCGCGTGCTGTTTGTGGGAAAATCTCTTCTAGCACGTGGTCAGAAACTACGTACATTTGAAACGGCCCAACACGTCCGGCAATTCCTATCCCAATATTATCGAAATTATCTTCCATCATTGTGTAAGTAACCGACGCTGACAAGTAATCGAGATTGGCATTGGCCGAAAAGGAAAAGGCAGAGTTGTAATCGTCGCTGTAAAAAGAACCGCGGTAGAGTGCCCCAAAGCCAATGACATCAGTCAGTTGGTATGTTCCTCCTAAGTATAATCGTGAGGGCATCCACGTTTTATAACTATCGGTATCTGTCTTTTTTATATCAAATACCTTTAGTAAACTGTCTTGATAGGTGTCTCCCACATTGGGATTGTCGGTAGTGTCATTGTTGTCGCCGAGATATTGAACGCCATCGATACCTTCGAAGCGGAACTTTCCACCACCTTTAACTTCCGCTACATTAGTGTTCCATTTTATAAAGCCAATATCGGTAACACTGGCAAACACTTTCACTTCGGGCATTACATCGTATTCGGCTCCAATGTCTATTGCCATTCCGGGGTTGGCGAAGTCGTAGCCCAGGTCGCTGATAATTTCGTCTGATTCCCGTTCGGTAGTTTCCGAAACCAGAGAGTCGCCTTCGAAATCGTAGTATAAATCGTCGAGAACGATTGCCGGTTGGGACATGCGCATGTGTATATCGCTTTCGAGGACAATTTCATTATCGTAAGTTCCAAAATTAAGGTCGGTTTTTAAAGTTTCTACATTTGCTATACCGGCAAGAGCTTTTAAGCGCACTCCCACGGTAAGTTCGGGTAGAATTTTTCGCGATGCACCAATGCCATATTCCATGTAGTTCATCGCATCTACACCCAGTCCGGAAAGGTTCACATTGCTTGAGATGTCGGGCGAGGCGTTACCTTTTACGATCAATTCCATCAGTCCGCCCGGGAAGCTTGCACGTAATGCTGTTTTGTTCGAAATGGTTAGGTTCCAGTAAATATCGCGAGTGCGAAACCCAACATTCAGAATGTTTAAGTTAAAGTCAACAGACAGGTGATTAAGTTCATCCAGCTTGTCGACAAATTTTACAGCATCTTCCTGGCTGTTAAGTGCCCATACAAGGGAATCTGAATAAATGCCCGTGCCTTTGTAAATAAAATCGTCGTAGCCAAAAGAGCTACTGTGAAAATTAAGGTCGATATTCGGTGTAATTTGACCGAAAACCGGCGTAATCACTGTAATTAATCCTCCAACGTGACCGTTGTAATCGGGTTGAAATGCAGGGTTCAGTTTGCTCGTTTGGGGCAGAGTTCGCATGTTGTACATCGAAATGTTTTCCTGAGCAAACGCATTGCTCAGTCCCATTGTAAATAACAGTATAATTGGCAATATATATCTTTTTACCATGGCTTCCTTTTTACAAGTTTTCATTAATGTTTAGTTTTACCTTTAATGCAACGTCAAAATCCATTTCGTAGAAGTCGAAATATTTTACATACGGGGCATTGGTACCAGTTCCATCGGTGGTTATGTATTTGGCTTTTAGTTTAATGTATTTCACATTGTCAAGAATGTCTACACTGTTACTTTCGTATCGAATGGTATGATTAGAAATTGTTTTTCCGGTTTCTTGGTTTATAACACTATCGGCACCGATAATCCCTGATTCAACAAACCACCATATGTCATCTCCCATTATCACATCGTCGTTAGCATTTGGAATGGTGTCCACCACATTATAAAGGGAATCTAACAGGTATACTTTCATGCCAATTTGGTGAGGAAGCCCGTTTCCAATAGTTAATGTAAGATCCATATGGTCAATTTGCTCAGAGTCGTTGGCAATATTTGATAAATCCATTTCCAATGTATCGGTATAATTTATCCCCGATGTGCGACCCCACAGAGGTAATTCAAAGTCGATTAACGCTTCAACTTTACTGTCGTTGGCCATAAAGTTCAGATCATCTTCGTTACCGTTTGGGTTTAGCACAACCTTTTCACTGTATCTGAGTCTGTCAGGTAGCTGGCTAATGATGGTGTTCAGGGTAGTGTTCCTGCCTGTAATCTTTACATTTGTAGTGGCGTAGGTAATTGGGTCTGGAAACGATTCTTCAGGTGTGTTGATCATCCATGGAGTAGAGGCTGTAGGAATTCCTTCTCCGGTAAGATCAACCCAAGTGTTGTCGTCACCAACGCGAAATTGTATGGTTTCCATAAATACACCTACGGGTAGGCCGAATGAGTTATTTATTTTTAATTTAACTCGAGGGTAGGGTAATTCAAATTCGCCATTATCAAAACCGCTGAAGAAGTCTATAGCCATTTCTTCGGCTGGTATATTTATGATTTGCTGGCCTACATACCCCCAAATATAATCGTATTTAATATCGGTAAATTCTACAACAATATCACAAATATCGTCGGCGTTTACCGTTTGTCCGTCATTTCCTTGCAAGGTTAGTTCGTAGGTAATAAAAATTGTATTTATCTGTTCCGCGTTCGAAAAATCTATTTTATACCCACTTTCAATTTCGTCTGTTATTATTTCATTATAGTTTCCGCTATTATCGTCTATATTAATCATTTTCTGATAGGGTTGCCCGTTTTTCTTTATTTCGGGGAATGTTATGGTTAATACGCCCTCGTATTCAAAATCGGAATTAACAGAAATTTTCACATTTGCAGAATTGAGTAGCACAGAGTCTAAAAGTTGGTTGCCGAATGTGGCAAAAACATAATCAACTTCGTTTTTAATCATTGTAACAGAATTGTCTGTAAAGCCTCCTTCATTATCGAAATCCTGGTTGTTGAAAATGGTATCGTATTGCTGGTCAGGGAATTCTATAATCTCTTCACCAACAGCCGAGTATACGGTATCGGAATAAACCAGTATTATCAGACCGTCATCTTCAGTACTGATAAGTCCTGTACTGTCTACTCTTTCCAAAAGATCACCAATTGTGAATGTGGTATTAACCAATTTTGGAAATTCCCATTCTCCTTCGTTTTCGAGGTGCATACTGAGTTTGTCAAATTCAAAGTTGTCTCGAATACATCCGGTTGTAACTATTGCCAGCAGGGCAATAACCAACGCGTATTTTATGTGTTTCTTTATATATGTGTTCATAGTATTTTGTTTTTCAACGATTATTTACTGATAATTTTAAACTCTACACGACGGTTACGCTGTCGGCCTTCTTCCGTGTCGTTGCTGGCAACAGGCTGCAAGTATGCATAGCCTTTGTAGGTTAGGCGTGCGGCTTCTACACCTTTCGCTAAAAGGTAATCCACTACGGCCTTGGCTCGTTCTTCCGATATTTTTTTGTTGATAGATAGTGAACCTTTATTATCGGTGTGTCCCGAAATTTCGATTTTTAGTTTTGGATAGGCTTCAAGTAATTTCATTACCCGGTGTAATTCGGGATATGAAGTTGTTTCTAATTCGGCTTTACCAAATTTGAAGAAAATATTGTTCAAAATTACTTTTGTACCTGCCGCCAATTTATTCATCTCAATATCTTTAATAATTTCCTGATAGTTTGTAGCAGGCGGAATATTGAAGTTTTCTGAGTGGAACAAGTAATCTTTGGCTTTAATCGTCATTGCGTAGTTTTTACCCGAAGGTAAGGATACCAAATATTCTCCTTCTTCGCTCGATTCGCTGGTCATGATAACCGAATCAGCCTCATTATCGGTAATTTCAATAATCGATTTAATGGGGTCGTTGGTAATGGCATCGGAAATTTTTCCTTTGACAATAGTAAGTCGAATGGTTTCAATTTCAACTGTTTTTTCAATAACTGTTTCTGTAATGGGTTTTGCTATACTTGCCAGAAGCATATCTTCGGAGCTTTGAATAAGCGGTTTTTCGGGGCCGAGGAAAATAATTTCGTAAATATCGAAATCTTCTCCGCTTCTGCCTCTTGAGCTGTAGTAGCCGTATCGTCCATTAGCCGTAATGGCAAAAAACAGGTCGTCGCCCGGGGTGTTTATTGGGTATCCCAGATTTTCGGGTGTGCTCCACGTTCCATCGGGTTGTTTTTCCGACTTAAATAGATCGTAGCCTCCCATACTGTTATGACCCTCTGAGCTAAAATAAAGCACTTGCCCGCTCGGGTGTAAAAATACTCCCTCTTCGTTGTAAATGGAATTTAACGTTCCACCAACATTTACAGGTTTCGTCCATTTTTTATTACTTCCTTTTCGGGTAGCTTTATATATATCTTGACCTCCAATACTATTTTCGTCATTTCTGTTGCTGACAAAATACATCGTCCGGTTGTCGTATGCAATGGTAGCGGAGCTTTCGCGGCTTTTGCTGTTTATTTTTCCAAACTTGTTGCTTTTAGGTGAGCGCCATTTTTGTTTTTTATATTCTGTCTGATAAAGGTCACCATCGTTTTTCTTTCCATCGAATAGCAGCAGTTCCATTCCGTTGGGCGATAAGCCAACTACTGCATTATTACTTGATGTATTGATTTTTTTGGGAAGGTAACCATTAAATTTCCAATCGCGTTTTCTATTGCCTGCCCAAAAAATGTTTTCAAAGTATTGCCCGGTTGCTTTATAGAGGTCGTCATGTTTATCGTATGGCCTTTTAGAAGTAAAGTACATTTTTTGGCCGTCGGGTGGCATTACCGGAGCAAAGTCATCGTATTCTGAATTGATTGATTCAATTGAGGTAACAAAAACGCGAGCGGTGTCGGCCATTAATTCCTTGGCATAGCGGCATTCGCTAATGCGTTTTTTTAACATTTGATCGGCGTACCCCAATTGTTCGGCTGTAAGTTTATTTTTGTACTCGTTGTAGTGCTTAATGGCTTCATCGAATTGGTAGTTGAGGTGCAATGCTCTGGCCAGGTTGAGGGGCGCTTTCAGGTGCACTTCTTTGTTTTGGTTGTAAGCCATTTTCAAATAAGTGAGTGCTTTAGTTGCCGGTAATGCACGTAGGTACGAAAGCCCCAACATGTAGTTTAGTTCTGCGTGTTTTGCATACATTTCGTGTGCAGCCTGAAAGTGTTCTGCGGCTTGCTTATAGTCGGCAAATGTATTTTGATTAAAGGCTCTTTTTCCTTTGCGGATATGTTTTTTCAAAAGTCGTAACTCCTTTTTGTTTTCGAATTCGCTTTTGTCTATTCTTATTTTAAGCCTTTGTGCCTGAGTGCTTCCAATAATTGAAACCACCGCTAATAGAAGTAATATGTATCGCATTTTTGTCATACTTTTCTTCGTGAATAATTTTTAATTCTGATCACAGTGCATTAAAAAGTTTTTTGCTCTTTCTGTTCCGTTTTCAACTGCCTTTTTCCAATCGGCACAAGCTCCTTCAAAATCTTTTAGCATTTCCCGGGCATTGCCTCTGTTCAGGTATGCTATTCCATAGTCGGGTTGCATTTCAAGAGCCTGCGTAAGGTACTTAATTGCTTCGTGATATTGCTTTTGCTTAATGAGCGCACTTCCTAAATTATTGTATGCGTAAAGGTAATCGTCTTTTATTTCCAATGCTTTTTGGTAATCCACAATGGCACCTTCAAAATCTTCATCCAGGTATCTGGCAAAACCCCGGTTATTATATGCAATAAACATGGCCGTATCCATTTTTATGGCCAAACTGTACTCTTCAATTGCCCCTTTGTAATCTCCTTCGGAGCGCTTTACAGAACCCATATTATTGTATGCAATGGACAGGCGAGGGTCAAGCTCCAGTGCTTTATTGTAATCGGCTATAGCTGCATCGTAATTTTCAACCATTCGCCGTGCGCTACCTCTGTCGTGATAAGCATATGTAAATTCGGGATTAATGTTGATAGCTAACGTAAAGTCGCCTATAGCTTCATCGTATTTTTTGTTTCTGAACTCAACTACACCTCTGTAATAGTATAAGTTGGCATTTTCGAGTCCTAAATCGATTGCTTTGCAATAGTCACTATAGGCTTTATTCAAATCTTCCGACATGTCGTATGCCCGTCCTCTGTTAAAATAGGCGAAGGAAAGTGCACTATCAATTTCCAATGTGAGCGTCAGGTTCTCAATGGCTTCTTCGTATTTCTCTTGCCTAATAAGGGTACTTCCAAGATTAAGGTAGGCTTTGGCAAACTTGTTGTCATACTTTATGGCCTCCTGAAAACTGGCAACTGCGGCATCGAAATCCCCCCGGCCAAAATGATCAATTCCCTGGTTATAAGCAATTTCTGCTTCTTGGTTTTTTGCAGCCACCAATGTGGGGTCGTCAAAAAGCTGGGGCTGTTCTATCTGTGCTATCGAAAGTATTGGTAAGACTAGCATCAGAACAATTAGCATACATTTGTTCATGTGTCTGTGGTTTATAGTTTTTACTATGTAATTCATTTATAAAGTAAGTTATTATTTGTCTTTTTTATATCATAATCTATGGTTCCGGCCTTATGTTTAACAGTTGCTAAAACGATATTCATCTCTTAGCGCTCAAATTTATAATTAATATTGGCCTCTAGCAATTATTATCGAACTTTTATATGTCTCAATAAGCATTGTTAGTCTTATTTTATCTTATAGGTTGCAAAAAATTGCATGGTATGTTTTTTGTTATTGCTGTTGCAAATGCGTTTTCATTTTCATGATGCATATAATTATTAGCTTTGCATGCTATAAGTGGTTAAGAAAATTTTTATTATGATGTTGTCCGAAATATTAAAAATAAAGCATTCACTAATATTGGCTCCCATGTTTATGGTAACTAATACTAAAATGGTAGAGGCTGCTCTTAACGCGGGAGCTACAGGTGTTTTGGCCGCCCATAATTACCGGCATCCTGAGGCCCTTCGAAAGGCTGTACGGAAACTACACGATAAAAAGTTGCGCCCATTTGGTGTAAACTTGGTGTTAGACTTCGAATCAGAGCAGTTTCGAGGCTATTTAGAGGTGTGTAAGGAGGAACGTGTCGATTTTATTATCAGCTCGCTTGGTGATCCCAAAATGGTTGTTGATGCCTGTAAGCCACTTGGCATAAAGGTTTTTTCTGACGTTATAAATATTCAGCATGCAACAAAAGCCGTGGAGCGTGGTGTAGACGCGTTAGTGGCCGTTACACGCGATGCAGGCGGACACGCAGGAAGATTGACCGCAGAAGAACTTATATATCAGCTTGTTAGTCAGTTTGATGTTCCTGTTATTGCTGCGGGAGGCGTTGCTAATCACGATGAGTATAAGCGTATGATTGCTTTAGGGGCTTCGGGTGTATCTGTTGGTACAGCGTTTATTGCTACACAAGAGTGCGATGTGAGTGATGAATATAAACAGGCCTTAATAAACGCGGATAAAAATGATGTATTGCTTACGAAACGAATATCGGGTATACCCATAACAGTACTGAAGACGCCTTACATCACTTCGATTGGTGAAAGGCGATCTTTTCTGGAAAAAAAACTTAAGCGCTATAAACGCTTAAAACATTTTATGGGGAATGCAATGCCCATAATTGGGTTAGAGCGGTATAAACACCATGTGGTGGGCCCCGATTATCAGAAAATATTTTGTGCCGGACCTTCGGTACAGCATATTCATTCTGTTACTTCGGTTGCCGATGTAGTTAGACGAATTGTAGATGAAAACTAATCAGCACGAAGCGGCTTTTTGCCTTCTGTTTTATTGTCGTAATAGCGAACCGACGGATAAGCAAAATCAATGGTTTCGTTTTGTCCAAATTGTTCCAGAATATCCTCCCAAATTAACTCCGTCATTCCTCTGCGCTGCTTTGCAGCAACCAGAAAGCGAGCTGTAAATAGTATACCACTGTCTTTTACACTTGTGTAAACTTTTGGAGTAAGGTTTTTATAAAAAATGAGGTATTTTTTCGATGCATTCTGAATCTCTTTTCGGGCGGTATCGACTATATAGTGCGTGCGGTTGGTAGCAATTTCTTCAATGGCCGATTTGGCAGCTCTCCAATCGCTTTCAAATGTTACCAGTACTTCAATTTCATCCCAAATGTACTTGAAGCCGGTTGTATAATTAGCTAGATGGTATTTGAAAATTGACGCATTGGGAATATGTACTACACGTCCTGTACTTTGATCGGCATTTACCCAATTTCCTATTTCTATTAGAGTGAATTGAAATACACGTATGTCAACCACATCGCCCTTTTTATCACCAATCTCGATGCGATCTGACAATTCGAAAGGTTTACGCCATATAATGAATAACCAACCTGCCATATCAGTGATGGGATCTTTTAATGCAATGGCTAAACCCGCAGAAACTAATCCGAAAAATGTAGCTAACGACCCGATTTTTAATAACCACAAGTCGGCAACTAAAATAATGAAAATGAAAAAAGCAGTCCTTCTAACAACCTTTCGAAGGTTAAATTGACGTTTGGCGTTGGCTACCCATCGATTGACTAAATTAACAGCCAATCGCGAGGCAAAATAGATAACGGTACCAATCAAAAGGGTTTTAAATATTCTGATTTGAAGTGATGTAGGAAGACCTGTTGCCGACTTAATAAATTCATAAATTTCGTCCATAGTTTAAAATGTATTTTTTTCGTATTTAGTGCATCTAAAAAAACGTATCTTATATAGTTGTGTGCAGTAAAAAAACTTCAAGAATAGGCTCACCTCTGCATATCTTTGGTGGAGCAAGGCTGTCTTCGAGAATAGGGAATTGATTCATTTTGAAAATCAAGCCGACCCGATTCTCGAGATTACTGTTTTCAAAATGAATATGACGCAGTTATTGGAGATTTTTTCGCACACTATTTAGGTTTTATTTTTCATTGAAACAAGAGTACGTGTCAAGCGCATAAAATATTCACTTATTGGTTACGTATTTCATTGTTTCGGCATTCGACTAAAACTTTTTTGTTTTTTAATTATTGGAAAATTTTAGCCTAAAAATAATTAATAATCGGACATAGAGCAAAGTAATAAAACCTTTAAATAATATCTTTGGTTTTTCTTATAGCCCTGTGCTGTGAATGATACTAATATACCATAATTTTAATATCATTAAAAATGTTTTTTTAGTTGATGGGAAATTGTATCTTTATGACGGTTTGCAACGGGTTTGGGCTTGTTTTTTGTTGTAGATTTCACATACCTACTAATACTAAATCGGTGTTCATGCGTTATCGGTTTGCTTTTTTATTTATTATCATGATTCTGGTATTACGTGTCGGAGCCGATACCGTAGAGCCAGCTGCCTGGAATGGTGAAAAACCTGTTGCAATAATGTCGTGGGACTTTTACGGCGGCGTTCATCTCCTAAACTCGTTACATAATGCAGATCCTGTTCCGGTTACAGCCGGAGAATCGTGGAATAACTATCCGGTTGGCGATTCGGTTATGGGAGCTTATGGTATAGGCACATACGTTACAACCCTCGTTTTGCCTGAAGGTAATTCAAGCTATCAGCTCGACCTTGGAACGGTTTCTTCTGCTTTCCGTGTTTATGTAAATAACCAATTGATTAAAAGCGTAGGAGAGGCGAATACAAGAAATCAAGGTTACCGGCCGCAGTACAATACTGAAATTATTTCGTTTTCTATCAGCCAGAAAATCACTCGAATTACTATACAGGTTGCTAATTATAAGTATGGAAAAGGTGGATTATGGCAAGTGCCGTTCATTGCCAAAGATAGTAAAGCAGAAAAAAAACGAAACAGAGTAATTAGTTATTTGCTTTTTCTTTTCGGGGGGATTGTCATTTTAAGTATTTACCATGGAATACTCTTTATTTTGCGCAAAAATGAGCAAGCACCTTTGTTTTTCTTTTTGTGGACTTTTGCTGCATCGGTGAGGCTACTTTTTAGCGGGCGTTATTACCCTATTTTAAACTTGTATAGTCTTTCTTACGATACAATTGTCCGTGTTGAGTATTTTACCTTTTATGTGGCCATCCCTTTGTTCATAAAGTTTATGTGTGAACTTTTTCCACGGTTTTTTAATAAAAAATTGGTTGATACTTATTTTTATGTAGGAATAGGAGCCTCGTTGGTAGTATGGCTGGTTCCAATATCTCTGTTGGCAGCATCATTAATTTATTATCAGGTATTTACCGTTCTGGGTATTTTTTATATTCTTTATATTTTCTATAGCCGTATTGCTATGCGTGAAGTTGGCACCATGTTATTTTTAATGGGCTTTGGCATTTTAGTAATTACTGTTTTTCACGATATCCTGGTATCACACGATATGTTTAACCAAACTTACTGGTTCCCCGTAGGTCTTACCAGTTTTGTATTCTCTCAGGCCTATTATTTGGCAGCCAATTTTATTAATACTTTCAATAGAGCAGATCGGCTTGGAAAACAATTAAACTACATGAATTTGCATTTGGAAAAGATTGTAGGCGAACGCACCGATAAACTCAAAGAAGCCAACAAGTTGCTAAAACAGAAAAACAACGAAATCTCCAAGCAGTCAAGGCAACTGGAAATTATGAATAAGGAATTGCGAAAGTTGAGCGTAGTAACCAGCGAAACCGATAATGCAGTTATGATTGTTCAGCCCGATGGAACTATTGAGTGGATCAACCAAGGGTTTACAAGGCTCTATGGGTATTCACTTCCCGAATTACAAAAACGATTTGGTTATAATCTAAAGCGAGCCGGACAAACGGAAAAAATTGTATCCATTTTTAATAAAGTGAAAGAAACCGGACAATCAGTTAACTATGAATCAGAGGTGGAAGCGAAAAACGGCGAAATAATAACGGTGCAAACTACACTTTCGCCCATTTATGACTTGAATAACGAATTATTATATCTTGTAGCTATTGATAGCGATATCAGAAAGTTAAAACAAATACAATTAGAATTGAGAAAATCTAATTCGGCTAAAAATAAATTATTCTCAATTGTTGCACACGACCTTCGCAATCCGTTTAATTCCCTTATTGGCCTTACCGACCTCATGGTAGAACGGTATGCCAATCTTACTTCCGACGAATTGCTGGGTTTTATTAAAGATCTTAACGATGTTTCGCGTAAAACATACTACTTGTTGCTTAATTTACTAGAGTGGTCGCGTTCTCAGCGCGATAAAATAACCATAAAGCCGGAAGAATTTAATCTCGTTCGCATGGTAGAAGAAATCATAGATTTATTCGATAATTTATTGGAGACTAAAGATCTGACGTGTGTTATTGATATTCCAAACAATATGATATTGTATGCTGACAAGAACTCCATTAACACAGTATTACGTAACTTGATTTCTAATGCCATTAAATTTTCGTCACCCGGAAAGTCCATATCTATTCATGCTCAGCAACAATTTGCCTCAACACAAATAATTGTCAGCGACCAAGGCGTTGGAATGAGCGAAGTTATAATGAGTAATCTTTTCGATTCCGAAAATAATCAGTCGACACCAGGCACCGAACAAGAAAAAGGAACCGGTCTCGGATTGATGCTCTGTAAATACTTTGTCGAAAAAAATAAAGGCAGTATTCGAGTAGAAAGTAAGCCCGACAAAGGAACCGATTTCATTGTTTCCTTACCCAATAAAAGTTAGTTTAAATTCAAGAATTAAGGCAGTTTCCTTTACGTAGTGCTTGCCAGAAAAGTCCAATTTACTCACAATTAAAATAATTTATCAATTGTGTTTGTGAGCTAAAGGTTCTACGTTACGCCCTTTCTGAAAACCAAGGCTTGAACTTGAACTTTCCGAACTGAGCACTCAGAAAAGCAGTTGGTTTTCGTGCTGGCACTGTGCACACAAAATCCATTTTAAATTCCCGTTTGAAATGTCTATTTTTATTGCCTCAAATAAATGAAACGATGAGTGAAGAATTTGATATCAGGGCGCAAGGATTTGCAGAGGAACAAGAGATTGACCAGCAGTTACGGCCACTAACATTTCATGACTTTAACGGTCAGCAAAAAATTTTAGAGAACCTGAAGATTTTTGTACAAGCAGCTAAAATGCGTGGCGATGCATTAGATCATGTATTGTTGCACGGGCCTCCGGGACTTGGCAAAACCACACTGGCCAGCATTATTGCCAATGAACTGAATGTGGGCTTTAAAATTACCAGCGGTCCGGTGTTGGACAAGCCAGGCGATTTGGCAGGCATACTTACTAGCCTGGAGCCACACGATGTGCTTTTTATTGACGAAATACACCGTTTGAATCCCATTGTAGAAGAGTATCTTTATTCGGCCATGGAAGATTTCCGTATCGATATTGTAATAGATAAAGGCCCCAGTGCGCGGTCTGTTCAACTCAATTTGGAACCATTTACTATGGTGGCAGCCACTACACGTAGCGGACTATTAACCAGCCCCCTACGCGCACGATTCGGAATCAATTTACACTTAGAGTATTACGATGCCAGCGTTATTGCACAAATTATTCATCGTTCATCAAAAATTTTGAATATCCCCATCAAAGATAACGCTGCAGTTGAAATTGCTTCGCGCAGCAGGGGCACACCGCGTATAGCCAATGCGCTACTACGCAGAGTGCGCGATTTTGCTCAAGTAAAAGGCAATGGAAGCGTCGATAAAGAAATTGCGCTTTACTCGCTCGAAGCGCTCAATATCGATAAATTTGGCCTCGACGAAATGGACAACCGAATTCTGACAACCATCATCGACAAGTTTCAGGGTGGCCCGGTGGGTTTAAACACCATTGGTACGGCTATAGGCGAAGATTCAGGAACATTGGAAGAGGTGTACGAACCTTTTTTGATTAAAGAAGGGTTTATGAAAAGAACGCCAAGAGGACGAGAAGCCACGCCGTTGGCTTACCAGCACCTGGGGAAAATTCATCCGTCGAGTCAAGGGACACTTTTTTAGTATGTCGCAAATACGGAAACATACAACCTCAATTTTATCCAAAGCCCGCGAGTTGGGATTCCATGCTGCCGGAATTGTAGATTTAAACACAATAGAGCCCGAATTCAAGCAGTTTTACACAATGTGGCTCAACAAGCGATTTCACGGCGAAATGCACTACATGGAAAAAAATGCAGCGCAACGCTTTGCTCCCGAACAATTACTCACTAATGCACAATCGGCTATTGTGGTGTTGGCATCTTATAACCACGGTATCTCCCAAGGAAACAGTCCGTTAAAAATATCGCGTTACGCTGTTGGGCTCGACTACCATTTTGTTCTAAAAAACAGGTTGAACCAATTATTGACATACATTCAAACCTTCGATACTAAGGTGCAAGGCAGAGCATTTACCGATTCTGCTCCCGTGGCAGAACGGTATTTGGCAACCAAAGCCGGACTAGGATTTATTGGGAAAAATGGGATGTTGATTAATTCACAACTGGGATCATACACCTTTATTGGCGAGCTATTTCTTGATGCCGAACTGGATACATTAAAATCAGACATCCACGAAAGTGCCCGGAAGAACAACACTACTGGTTATGCTGCAAATTTTGACCAATGTGCGAACTGCGATTTGTGTATGCGCGCTTGTCCAAACAACGCCATTGTTGAACCCGGAATTATTGACAGCAACAAATGCATTTCGTACAAAACTATTGAATACAAAGGAGAGCTGAGCGCCAATGATCGATTGGCCGGATATATTTTTGGCTGCGATAATTGCCAGCAAGTTTGTCCGTATAATAAGGAAATAACTACGGTGGGTTGGACGGAATTTAAGCCCAAAGCTACTATTGAATCGCTGACCAAAGAAGATTGGTTAGCCATGGGAAGCAGCGCTTTTAAACGAACATTTACCGACACGGTGCTTTTTAGAACCGGACTAAAAAGGCTACGCAGGAATATCGCCAAAATACTTAAATAAAGCCAATTACGAGAGAAACAGCGTTACAATAAATGGCACCAAAATGGTGAGCACAGTACCATGAAAAACCGAAATAATTGCATACTCTTTACCAATGGTTTGTACAATTACGGGCAAGGTAGTATCCATAGAAGTGGCGCCACCAGAGGCTATTGGGGCAAATTTTCCTGCTATTTTTGCTAAAAAAGGAGTGAGCAATAAGGTAATAATTTCTCGCATAACATTTGCCAGTAAAGCAATAGCACCCAATGTTTCTGTGCGCATTTCGGCAATTAAAATACTCGACAAACTGTAATAACCATAACCAGCGCCTACAGCCTGTACTTCCCAAAAACTAAACATAGGCAACATAGGATAGACTACCACCATTCCCAAAAAAGTACCCACAATTGTTCCAAGCGGGATTAATAAAATTTTGTAACGTAGCCGACGAATAAGGCGCAAAGCACCGGTGTCGGCACCAATGCCAATCCCAACCAAAAACATGAGTACGTACAAAGCAATAGTACTAAAATCGTTTTTAAGCAATACTTCGGGTAATAATTGCAGCCAACTAAGGAGCAAACCGACGCAAAAAAAAGCAAATATTAGTAATGTGGTTCGCATAAGCTATTTATTAAGTTTTGTCCACACCCGAAATACAATCCATGCCAGCAGCACTGAACCAGCAATGGCGGCCACAGTAATAATCACCGCAGCTAACCCAACATTGTGAAGGTTACTCATAATTTGAGCATCGCTCCCAATGGACACTCCCATTAGAAATAACAGGACAAATACAGCGAGCAGCATTGCTTTATCGACCACTTTCAGCACATGCTTACGATGTCGTAAAAGCAATCCCGCTGCTATACCTATTGCCATTATTATCAATACCTTAATCATCCAATACTCAGAATAAAAGATTAAGACCAAAGATTTACAGGATATTCGCGATCTTTAACCATTTGCAGAATGCGCCTGGTAGTTTGTTCTTTATCTTCCTGATAGGTAACACCAAACCACTTGGCACTGGTATCGAGCACTTTTACTGTAGCTCCCTCCGATTGTATAAGGTTTGTAACCGTAGCGGGAATATAGAATTCTGACTTCATTTCGTTGCCATGCTCCTCTAAAAATGCAAGGAAATCGGTTTTGGTTTGATCGAAATAATATGGAGAAAAGCCCCACATGTTCATGGAAACGCGAGCATTGTCGGCAATTTGGAGAAATTGATTTTCGTTTTTGTAACCAATAACACCGTCTGTTTTTGCAATGCCTTCGCATTCGGTTACTGAAACCAGTTTATTGTTATCGTCGACATTACACACGCCCCTATTAACCGTTCCATGCTCGCTCAGTGTATTGGCCACAGGATAGCCCACCATAGCATAACGCGTACTATCGTTGGCAATAGTTTGCAAATAATCGGCAATAACTTTATAGGCGTGAGCACCATAAAAATCGTCGGCATTAATCACAGCAAAAGGCTCCCTAATAGCTTTACGGGCAGCCCACACAGCGTGGTTTGTACCCCATGGTTTGGTTCGTCCTTCGGGTACGCAATAACCATCGGGCAAATCGGTCATTTCCTGAAAAACATAATCAACTTCAATATGCCCCCTCATCTTTTCAATAAACCGCTCCTTGAAAGCATCTTCAAAATCTTTTCGAATGACAAAAACAACTTTGCCAAAACCTGCGCGTAACGCATCAAAAACCGAGTAATCCATAATGGTTTCGCCGGACGGACCCATCTGATCGAGCTGCTTCAAACCGCCATAGCGGCTTCCCATTCCAGCTGCTAAAATAAGTAAGGTAGGTTTCATTACTATAAAATTTCAATTAATATTCTAATTTTCAATTATTTGGTGCGCAAAAATATAAAAATTCAAAATCATCTACACACACTATGTGGATAATATTTCTTGCATTCTCTAAAATATGCTTCGAGATATATTAAAAACACAAAAATAACCATCTGTTGTAAAAATCAAGTCCCGATCAGTTATTAATCGTTCCATAATTGGGTTTCGGCCTTGCTTCAATGTTTCGAATAGGTTGAAAATCCTAACAATCAGAAACAAAAGTAGTCTTTTTGAGATAAGCCCCCTAAAAGCACAATAGATTCTGATATTCACTTAAAAGTCACGATTATTTTTGTATATTTGGTTTGATTAAATTCTACAAGAAATTAGTGGCAAACCTATGCCTTACCAGTGCCTGAGGAAGGGTAATTCGATAGCTGTAGAACAAAACTAGAAATGTGCAATTTGAGACTTAAAATAAACCAACCAAATGAACAAACCACTAAATAGCATTCCATTAATCGTAATTATCACCATAATAACTGGTGCAATAATGTATTGGACACACACCGATACAGAAGAAAAAATAAACAAACATCATGAAGAATTATCGCATTTAACAACTTCAAATTACGAAGGGGTGGTTAATGGATTGATCACCACATCAAAACTACTCTTTGAAGAAATTGTAAATAACCCGGAGGTTATCAACATTATGAAAAGAGCTCACACGAGTTTTGGGTCCGAAAAAAAAGAGTTGCGACATGAACTTTACGTAATAACAAACAAAATATACAACCGTATAAAAAAACACGGGTTTCGTCAGTTGCATTTTCATTTGAAAACATGCGAAAGTTTTCTAAGATTACATAACCCTGAACATTTTGGTGATAATTTACGAGTAACAAGGTATTCGGTAGCCAAGGTGAACAAAGATTTAAAGCCAATTTACGGATTCGAAGAAGGAAAAAATTTTAACGGTTACCGCTTTGTATATCCCATTATGCAAGATACAACACACTATGGAAGCGTTGAAACAAGTGTGAGTTTTAAATTTATTGCAGACCAGCTAACTGCCTTAAAAGATGTTAAAACGGGTATGCTTTTCCAAAAACAACCTATCGAAGCAAAAATATTTCAAGAACAACTCAAAAAATACGAAGATTGCGTGCTCGACAATACCATACTTTTCGATAAAGCATTAATTAAAGATGAAAAGCATAAACATTCGTACGCATTATTTAAAACCCTCTATGAAAATAACCCCGATAAAATTCGTAATGCCATAAAGTCGAAATACACCAACGTGCTCGACATCAGCCATAAAAATGTGCACTATTCACTGGTATTAGTTCCCATTTCGAACATACAAGGAAACTTACTGGGAAATATGTTTGTAGCTTACAAAGACGCCTATTCGGAGCAAATTATTCAATCAAAAAGAATTCGCTTTAGCATCATCATCGTTATGTACATTTTCTGTGTATTAGGCATTTTTATGATTAATAAACACGAACGAAAAGTGTTAAAAACCAATGCAGAACTAAAAAAGCTACAACTAAAAAACGAAGAAGCCAACGAAGTAAAGAATCGCCTTTTTGAAATTATTACTCATGATTTACGTAACCATTTTAATGCGGTAAATGGATTTGCCGACTTACTGACAAAACAAGGGATGCAGAAACCGGAAAAATTCGAACGCCTATCGAACGGGCTCCATGACGCCATTCACCTTACTACGAATCTAATGAACAACCTCTTTGTGTGGTCGAGAATCCAGATTGGCAAAGTTGAATTTAAACCTGAATTATTTGAAGTTTCGAAATGGTTTAACGAGGAACTCCAACGATACAAAAGTATTACCGAACGAAAAAATGTGAACGTTGATAATAAAACAAAAGGACCCGTATACATTCGAGCAGACGTAGATATGTTGGTTTACATTATACGAAACACTGTACATAATGCCATAAAATACTCCGTTAAAGGCGAAACCATTACAACCAAAATAACAGACAATACAAAAGAAACAGTTATTCAAATCGAAGACCGCGGAAAAGGAATGAGCGACACGGAAATTAATAAAGTTTTAAGTAAAGAAAACTGGACAGGAAGCCACCTGAATAAAGACATCGGACTGGGACTATTCATTACCCGGCAACTTATTGAATACCATAACGGAGTGCTTGAAATAAAAAGCGATTTAGGCATTGGCACAACCATTAGCATACGTTTTCCGAAACATACGTAGTGGTTAACTACTCTCCCAATACCACATTATTTCAATCTCTTGTGGTATTATGTATATAAACGGTTATTTATTATGACCAATATAGCCAGCCTAATCACAAAAAACAAAAGCGTCATCATTGCAAAAGAATTTCGCAATGATGGCGCCTGTTTTTATTGATAATTCATATCTGCCAGAGTTCCTAATACAACTTAGCTTATTGCTTTACGCCTTCCCAAATAGTGGAGGCTTTCTGAGACGAAAAAGTAATAAATGCCCCAAACACATTTACTCCATTTATATTGTGTTCTACATTAGAAGGAGGACCGCTAAACAAAGGGGTAGAATAGCCAGATTCAATTTGTGCTTGTATAAGAAAATCATATCCTTGCTTCGAAAGCCCACAAATTTCCAAGGTTATAGTATCGCCTACATGCACATATTCATCCTGATACTCGGCTTGCAAATAATAGGTATCTAGTCCATAAATATAACTTCCGTTAATCAGTACATCATCGGTTAAGATCAGTTCCGATAGGGTGTCTGACACCATATTGCCATTTTTATAGCAGCGGAACATATAGAAGTTCTCCTCGTTACCCGGTTCTTTGGCATAGGCCTTCACTGGCCAAGCCTCCCAAGATTCAATATATTCTACAGTAATACTATCGAAAGGAGCCGTATTTTGCACTGAATCATAAGCGGTAATAAGATCGGATGTACCATCTTCATCAAGATCGATACCGTCAATTGTGAGAAAATAGCCCTGCCCAACTTCCACATAAAAATCAGCAGGTGTGTAATAATAACC
>JAQICA010000157.1 GCA_027858775.1 Salinivirgaceae bacterium
CAAGACTTTGGTAAGTTAAAACAACCGATGAGTTCATATTTGGAACAAACGCATCAATATTTGGCAACGATCCATTAAAGCTTTCGGGAAGTTTTTCGGGATCCACATCAGCAGCCAGGCCTGATGAATGTAATAATTGCTTCAAACGTGCTCCGTTATTTTCAAGCATTGAGGTTACTCCCAGTTTGTAGAGCCAACTCTCCGGCTGAAATAGGTCGCCCTCAGAATAATTAGGATCGAAATGTTTTGGGAGGTCTTTTGCAAAAAGGATGAGTTTTCCTCCATTTTCCACATACGTGCGTATTAGATCTGTATACAAATAAAACCGAGGTCTGGTGGCAGAAAATGTATTCCAAATTACCACTTCCATGTTTTGCAGAATGGGGAGGTATTTACTTTCCGTAGAACTATTTAAAAAATAATGACTTTTCAATGGCATTATTTCTTCATAAAAACCAATCACATCATCAGTAGTTGGGTTGTCGTAACCGCCTAATTGACCAGATATTACAAGCACGTCGTTTTTAGTCTGTGTTGAGAAAATATACGCATTTGTCGGCTCCGACTCTAATCCATCACTATCTGTTAATGATAGTTGATAATCCCAAAACCCACTTTCGTGATTACTTATTTGAATATGTCCGGAATTTGCAGCTATCACATCATATTGCTGAAAGCTTTCTTCATCTTTTCTTTTTCGTTCAACAATTACATTATCAGCATCAAGTGGTAATGTTTTCGACCAGGAAATATTAATTTCATCTAAATTCATTTCAGACGATACAGTCAGTTGTTCCGGAATGTTAGAAAGTTCGATACAACTCCGGCTATGGAGGCCTGCCAGGCTGTCAACATCAACGCCATATAATTCAATGCATATCGGCTGGCCAAAAGGCAGGTCATCTATATAAAGACTATCATTAACTGATTCTAATGAACGAATAAGATTACCGTCGTGATAAATATCTATTTTGTATAAAACAGCTTCGCTCTGTTTTTCCCATGTAACAATAAGGTCGTCGCCTTCTCCTGCATTTAGAACCTCAATAATTTGGGTTAATGGAAGGGCCTTTGCCCCGTAATACATGGCTGCGGCTGTACCTTTTACCACTTCTGTGGCAAAATCCATCTCCAGATTTTCCAATCTATCATTATCGCTATGGTAATACTCGGAGAAATTATTTTCGGCAAAATATAAAATTGGCACATCTGCAGCCCGAAATGGCACGTGATCTGATCCGCCTGAATAAGAGGAATTAACAGGGATAATCTCTGATGTATTTGCCGCCACCTCAATAAGCTGTCCCAGGCCTTCTGATACAGAATAATCTATTTTTCTATTCCCATCAGTGCTATTTGCTATCATATCTAAGTTAATATAAAACACCGGTAGGCTATCCATCTGCATGTATTTAGTCACATAATTTATACTTCCATGTAAACCAAGTTCTTCGGCACCCCATGTTGCAAAATGAAAGGGTTTTTTAGAATTCTGACCATGCATTTTTAGCACTCTTGCGCATTCGAGCACTCCCGCCACCCCGGAGGCATTATCATCGGCTCCGGGTGTAGAATCTACAGGGGTTGTATACGTTATTGCATCGTGATGAGCGCCAAGCAACACATAATCTTTGTGGGAATAAATGCTGTCGCTTCGGCAAATCACATTGTATTGCATAACCTGCATTCCATTGTGGTCCAGTAAAAATGAATCGAGCATTACGTTTTCATATCCAAACGAGTCAAATTTTCCTTTAATCCATAAGGCTACTTCTTTGGTATTATCGGCCATAGCGTAGCGCGTTCCTATATTTTGCAAAGACAAAATGTAGTTTGTAAGACTATCCTGGCTTACTTCTGCTGCAATTTCAAGAAGTAAATCATTCGATTTGTTTTTCTGTCCAATTGTCTGGAGTGAGAAAATGAGTAATAAAATTACTGTAAAAATTGGGTAGAGTTTTTTCATTTTTTTAATTATTATGTCATTATTGCGTGATATTGAGTGCGTAAAACACCGGAAAACAAAAATATATTATACTGGCTTTTAATTTATTAGTATTTTATGACAATACCGAATATCCTGGCTATCAAGAATGAAGATATAAGCACCCGATTCTAAACCCGGCAATTGCATTGTTTTAATCTGATCAGACTTAATTTGAATTGGTTGTGAAAATACGATTTTTCCTGTTATATCATATATTTGGCAAATACCGTTAAAGCTTACACTCTTGGGTAAGGCTATGTTTAGCGTATTTTTAGTTGGGAGTGGATAAAGCTCAAGTGTGTTGCCTGTGGTGTAATGCTCAGATATACTCACCTGCATTTCATCTTCAAGTAGCTTTTTGATGAGAATTTTTGCTTCATCGTTTTTGAAATAATATAATGGAACTCCACAAACTATTACATTAGAGTTCCCGGATTTAACGGCTATTGGTTCGCCGTCAAAGTTGTTTTCAGGGCTATTATCTGCTAAACTCTCATAAGTTAAAATAGTGGATCCATTCGAATTTGCAACCAAAACATCAGAGTTAGGTAAAGAACCATTATAACTTGTTGGTACTTTTTCCGGATCTACATCAGCGGTTAATCCTGAGCTGTATTGCAACTGCTTCAGTCGTGCACCATCATTCTCTAGCATCGACGTTAAGCCCCAATTATACCCAATACCTCCTTCAATAAATCCTGTTTCATAATCGAAATCCGGTGATAAATGCGATTGAGGTTTATCGGCAAATAATAGCACGCTACCTCCGTTTTCAACATACGCTTTAATTATCTCCCTATTCTCAAGAAACTTAGAATTATTCGAGGAAAATACATTCCAGATAACCGCCTTAAAATTATTCATTGATGGCATGTATTTATTATCGGCAGGTTGCGAACAGAAGTAATATCTGTTCAAAGGTAAAATATCTTCATAAAAACCAATCACGTCAGAATGAGTTGGACTTCCATAACCTCCCAATCGGCCTGAAACAACCAAAATAGCATTAGGATCAGTCGTGGCATAAAGTCCTGTATAAGCAGGGGCAGACACATTCCCGTCGTAGTCTTTTACACTAAACTTATATTCCCAAAATCCGGGTTCATGATTTGCAATATCAAAACTGTATTCACCAGAACTGACCCTATCATACGCCTCATAAAAGATATCAGTTTTCATCTTCCGTTCAATAATAATACTATCTGCATCGAGTGGTTGCACATGAGACCATGTAAATACAACCTGATCCAGATTTATTTCATAACTACACACCGGGCGTTCAGGAATATGACTTAACGAAAAGCATCTTTTTTCTCTAACACCTCCGATAGTATCATTCTCATTACTTATGCTATAAAGTTCAAAACAAATAGCTTCATTGTATGGTAAGTCATTAACATACAAGCTGTCATCCTCGGTATTAATATGTTGTATCAGTGTATCATTGTGGTAAACATCTAAAACATATGAATGAGCATTCTCCTGTGTATACCAGGTGATGTAAAAATCGTCCCCAAGTCCGGCATTCTGTAGTTTTTCTATTTCAACTTTTGGAGCTATGTTTGCTGCATAATAGTATGTGGCAAGGGCTGCTTTTGCTATTTCTGCTGCATAATCCATTTCAAGGTATTCAAGCAAATCGCTTTCTTGGTGATAATGGTCTGAAAAGTCAAACTCTGCAAAATAAAATGTAGGAACCCCTGCATCTATGAATGGTATATTGTCTCCGGGTAAATATTCATATACGGGCTCCAACTCGCTAAACCATCCTGCAAAACGGGAAAAATATTCCATCCCGCCACTGGAGTTATATTTCACCTTCCTGTTGCCATTATTCGCATTACCTATCATATCTAAATTCAAATAGAAAAGTGGCAGACTATCCATTTCAGCGTATCTTTCAACAAAACTATAGCTCCCAACCATCCATTCTTCTTCAGCCGCCCATGTTGCATAGTGGAATGGAATTTTGGTATCCGGATTAAATTGTTTCATAATTCTCGCAATTTCTAACACTCCAGCCGTTCCCGAAGCATTATCATCGGCTCCCGGTGCAGAGTCTGTTGGCGACGCAAATGTATGCGAATCATGATGAGCGCCAAGCAACACATAATCACTGTGGGAATAAATGCTATCGCTTTTGCAAATTACATTGTATTGCATAACCTGCATTCCATAGTCTTCATGTAAAAGTGAATCGAGCACTACATTTTCATATCCAAACGATTCAAATTTTCTTTTTATCCATAAGGCTACTTCTCTGGTATTATCGGCCAAAGCGTAGCGCGTTCCCAAATTTTGTAATGCCAAAATATAATTATAGAGACTATCTTGATTCACCTCTTCGAGCATTGGGTTTATTCCAACCTGTGGCCGAAATTTTTCTTGACTAAACGCTGATAAGCAAATAATAACGAAAGCAATTGTAATAAGTTTTTTCATAGGTGTTAATTTGGATGGATTAACAGCTGATAATTTGGAATAGATCAATCTAAGTATTGTTTAGTACAATAATACCAAAATTATTTCAACTAAATCGATATCTTTGGGGCAAAATATCATAAAATCAATAGAATATGCTAGAAAAAATTAATGCCGCAGCAGCGTACGTTCAAGAGCGAATAAGTGACAAGCCACAAGTTGGTGTCATTTTGGGAAGTGGATTAGGTAACTTCGGAAACCGAATTGCCAATGCTGTGAAGATTCCTTATGCAGAAATACCGGGATTCCCAGTATCGACAGTTGAGGGACACTCCGGACAGCTAATTTTTGGCGATTTAGGCGGGAAAAAGGTAGTGGCCATGCAAGGGCGTTTTCACTATTATGAAGGATATGAAATGAATCAGGTAACCTTACCTGTGCGTGTTTTAAAACAACTAGGAGTAGAAACGCTATTTGTATCGAATGCTGCCGGTGGACTGAACCCTTCGTTCAATGCCGGCGATATGATGATTATTCATGATCATATAAATTTCTTCCCGGAAAATGCCTTGCGCGGAAAAAATATCGACGAGCTGGGGCCACGTTTTCCCGATATGAGTGAGCCTTATACGAACAAGCTGATTGTAGCTGCCGAAAAAATAGCAACAGAGGAATCAATTACACTCAGAAAAGGGGTGTATGTGGGCAGTAGCGGCCCAACGCTGGAAACGGCCGCAGAGTATAAAATGTTTCGCATTTTAGGAGCCGATGCAACTGGAATGTCAACTGTACCAGAAGTAATTGTTGCCGTTCATATGGGAATGAAGGTTTTTGGTATGTCGGTTATTACCAATGTTAGCGAACCTGCCGATCCCGATAAGGGAACAACACACGATGAAGTTCAGGATGTTGCCGGAACCGTTGAACCACAAATGACCAAAATCTTTACCCGACTTATTGAGCAATTGTAAATTCCGGTTGGCCGATAAAAAAAGAAAACACCACAAGTACTATAAGTTAATGCAATTGCGGAAATAATATGTTTATAATCCACAAGTGAGTCTCTCAGATACACTTGTGGATTTTTTATGAAATATTCGTTTTTATACCCAATAGTGAATGGGGTGCGAAGGTTCCCTTTAGATCAAAAGAGCAATGGGAGAGGATAAAATTTAAAATGCGCCGAAACAATAAACTCATACGAAGGAGCCCACATAATTGCATGGTATTTGATAAATAATTGGCTGCAAATAGATTGGACAATCTGAGCCGAATGATAGTGTTTCGGGGTTCGCTCAATTTATGAAACACACATTTCATCATAATAATAAAATTAAATTGGTTAACAATGAATAAAAAAACAATGCTGATGATCCTCGATGGATGGGGAATAGGAAAGAAAGATAAATCAGACGTAATATATAATTCCACTACGCCCAATATGGACAGGTTGATGGAAACATATGCCAATGCGCAGCTTCAGGCCTCGGGCGAAAATGTGGGTTTGCCGGCGGGCCAAATGGGAAACTCCGAAGTTGGACACTTAAATATTGGAGCCGGACGAGTTGTTTATCAAGACCTTGTGAAAATTAACCTTGCAGTTAAAGATAATTCAATAACCAAAAACACGGAAATTCAAGAGGCGTGGAAATATGCCAAAGAAAATAATAAAACCGTTCACTTTGTGGGATTAGTATCCGATGGCGGAGTACACTCATCCGACAAGCACCTATACAAATTGGCCGAAATGGCGCATGAAGCAGGTATAGAAAAGGCATACATTCACGCACTTACCGATGGTCGTGATACCGATCCGAAAAGCGGGAAAGGCTTTATGGAAAACCTGCAAAATGCCATTCAGCACACCAATGTAAAAGTGGCCTCAATTGTTGGGCGCTACTACGGCATGGATCGCGACAAGCGCTGGGAACGCATCAAACTGGCCTATGATCTATACGTGCATGGCAAAGGCGAAAAACATTCCGACCCCGTACAAGCCATGCAGGAATCGTACGACAATGGCGTAACCGATGAGTTTATTAAACCCGTTGCACTGACCGATGAAAACAATGAGCCGTTGACTACAATTCAGGAAGGCGATGTCGTTTTTTGTTTCAATTTTAGAACAGACCGCTTGCGCGAACTCACAATTGTGCTTTCTCAGGAAAACATGCCCGAACACGACATGAAAACCATGCCCCTGTACTATTTAACCATGACACGGTACGATGATAGTTTCAAAAACGTACATATTCCGTTCGATAAAGATAACCTCAGCGATACCATGGGCGAAGTGCTGGCACGAAACAGCAAAAAACAAATCAGAATTGCTGAAACCGAGAAATATGCCCACGTAACGTTTTTCTTTTCGGGTGGGCAGGAAAAAGAGTTTGCAAACGAAAAACGCATTCTTATACCATCGCCCAAAGTGGCTACGTACGATCTTCAGCCCGAAATGAGCGCCTACCAGGTAAAAGATGCCATTGTTGCAGAACTAAATAAAGCCGAAACCGATTTTGTTTGCCTGAACTTTGCCAATGGCGACATGGTTGGACATACCGGAGTGTACGAAGCCATAAAAAAAGCGGTAGAAACCGTTGATGAGTGCGTAGGCGAAGTGGTCGATGCCGCTACTAAAAACGACTACGAAGTTGTGATTATTGCCGATCACGGTAACGCCGATCACGCTGTTAATGCCGATGATTCGCCAAATACAGCACATTCGCTTAATGCAGTGCCAATTATTGTAGTGAGCGATCAATACAAAAAAGTTCAAAACGGTATTTTAGCCGATGTGGCTCCAACCCTACTGAAAATGATGGGTGTTGAGCGACCTGAAGCCATGACCGGCAAACCACTTGTAGATTAATTCATATACAACACCGACGTGCTAAAAAATTATTATTAGTGAAAGCCCAACAAATTACCATGTTAGAAATAGGTAAAACATTAGTGAGCCTCGATATAATCGAGAAACAATTCCATTGCGATTTGTCCAAATGCAACGGCGCATGCTGTGTAGTTGGAGAATCTGGAGCTCCACTGGAAGAGAACGAAAAAGAGCTTATTGCCGATACTTATCCGCTTGTACGCGAATACATGCATCCGGAAGGAATACAAGCCGTTGAAGAACAAGGGTGGTATGTTATTGATGACGACGGAGACACCGTAACACCACTTATCAACGATGGCGCGTGCGCCTACGCCTACAATGTAAACGGAGTCACTCTGTGTGCAATTGAGAAAGCATGGTTCGAGAAAAAAATCGACTTTCGTAAACCGGTATCATGTCATTTATATCCTGTGCGCATTACGAGCTATAAATCGTACGACGCCGCTAATTATGAAAAGAATAAAATTTGCAAGGCCGCACTCAAAATGGGACGCCAACAAGAAGTGTATCTCTATAAATTTTTGAAAGATGCATTAGTGCGAAAATATGGCGAGCAATGGTATGCCGAACTGGAGGAAAATGCACGAGTGTGGTTCGAACAAAATGCGCTTGAAGCGCAATAATTAAGCAATGTATGCGTTACCCAAACGATTAACTTTAGAAATTGTAAATTAAAAGTTATTTTTGTGCCTTATGATGGCTTAACAAAGTTATACAATGATTAGAATTGGACGTGTTTTCCTCTTTATGATGTTGGTAGTGCTTTTTCAAAACACCTTAGCACAAGAAATGCTTAACCCGAAAGAGGATTTTTTATACGACGGGAAATACTTTGGGGCGTATAGCCCCTATGTTACTTTGGGTGTAGGGTATGGTGTTAATTACAAGCAGCAAGAAGGCGAACAAAATATTGCCGCCGATTTTCATCTCTATCATAAAAACGTTGGGTATAATATCGGATATTTCTCCTCATCGAGCCGGTTCTTAGAAGGAACCGGAGGCCTGCGCCAATTCGAATCGCGCCAGAAACTGCACGACTTACATTTAGGCGTTGGCTATCGGTACGAACGTTTGCGCCACATTTTCGCAATTTACGGTGGCCCGTCATATGTAGGCGGCCGGGTTCCTACCGATACAATCTCCAGCTTGTCGACCTTTATAATTCGTCGAGGCCCCGGATTATACCTCCAGGCACATTACGCATACAAAGTGGCATACGATGTGGGGCTTGGTGTTACGTTTTATGCCGCTTACAGCAAACATTATAAAATAATTGGCGTACAAGCCCATATTTTTTTATCTTCAGCATTTAAAGCATATTACAAACGAAAATAATAATAACTATGGAAAATTTAAAACAGTACATTGAAGAGAACAAACAACGCTTCTTAGACGAATTGTTCGAACTTATTCGTATTCCAAGTATTAGCTCAATGTCTGAGCACAAACAAGATATGTACAAAGCTGCTGAGCTTTGGAAAAAATATTTGCTCGATGCAGGAGCCGAGGAGGCTCGCATTTACGATACCGAAGGCCATCCAATTCTCTATGCCGAAAAAATTATCGATCCGGCAAAACCTACCGTTTTAGTATACGGCCACATGGATGTAATGCCCGTAGATCCTATTGAATTGTGGAAATCGGAGCCGTTTGAGCCCGAAATTCGCGATGGTAAAATCTATGCCCGCGGCGCCGACGACGATAAAGGCCAGGCATTTATGCACACAAAAGCATTCGAATTTATGGTAAAAACCAACCAATTACCTGTCAATGTTAAGTTTATGATTGAAGGTGAAGAGGAAATTGGTTCGCCAAACCTTACAAAGTGGTGTGCAGAATACAAAGATATGCTCGAGGCAGATGTTATTCTTGTGAGCGATACAGGAATGATTGCCCCTGACGTTCCTTCTATTACAACAGGCCTTCGTGGATTAACCTACCTGCAAATTGAGGTAACAGGTCCAAACCGTGATCTTCACTCAGGATTATTTGGTGGTGCCGTGGCAAACCCGCTTAACGTGTTGGCCAAACTTATTTCACAAATGACCGATGAAAATAACCGCGTTACCATTCCCGGTTTTTACGACGATGTGCTCGAATCGACAGAAGCAGAGCGTAAAAAATTGAATGAGGCTCCATTTAGCAAAGATGAGTACAAAAAAGCCATCGATGTAGAAGAGCTACAGGGCGAAAAAGGCTACACAACCATTGAGCGTACCGGTATTCGTCCTACATTTGACCTTTGTGGTATGTGGGGTGGCTACACCGGCGAAGGCGCAAAAACCGTATTGCCTTCAAAGGCTTATGCGAAGTTGAGCAGCCGCCTGGTTCCAAATCAGAACTACGAGAAAATCGGCAAAATGATTAAAGAGCACATCGAAAAAATTGCTCCCAAATCGGTAAAAGTAGATGTAAGTGTATTACACGGCGGACAAGCATATGTGTGTCCGATCGATATTCCGGCCTACAGAGCAGCAGAACAAGCGTTCGAAGAAGCCTTTGGCAAAACACCGGTTCCTGTACGCAGCGGTGGTAGTATTCCCATTATTTCTACATTCGAAACTGTACTTGGAACGAAGTCGGTTTTAATGGGATTTGGATTGGAAAGCGATGCCATTCACTCGCCAAACGAGAACTATCCGCTTTACAATTTCTACAAAGGAATTGAAACGATTCCTTTATTCTACAAATATTTCTCACAAATCAAAAAGTAGATTAACTGAAATATAATGAAAAGCAATCTGCCAATAGGGTAGGTTGCTTTTTTATATTGTACTTTTGTTGCTCGAAAAGTTTTCAAATTTTCACCCAATGGAACAACCTCTTCAAAAAAAGAAGCCAATTATTATTGCAGGGCCATGCAGTGCCGAAACCCGGGAGCAAGTTCATGCCACAGCCCACGAATTGAGCCGTTCTGCACATATTACAGCTTTTCGCAGTGGAGTGTGGAAGCCCCGCTCCCGCCCCGGCTCATTCGAAGGAATCGGTGTAGATGCGCTGGAATGGTTAAAAGAGGTGAAGACGCTTTACAAACTACCACTTGCCGTTGAGGTGGCTACTCCTGAGCATGTGGAGCAAGCACTAAAAATCGGAGTCGATTATTTGTGGATTGGGGCACGCACTACATCGAATCCCTTTTCGGTGCAGGAACTTGCAACAGCTCTGGCCGGATGTACATGTACCGTTATGATTAAAAACCCGGTAAATCCGGATATCGAACTCTGGATTGGAGCTATTGAGCGTTTTTTGAAAACTGGCAATTCCCCTGTAATGGCCATTCACAGAGGCTTCTACCCATACGAAGAGACGTTGTTTCGGAATATTCCCAAATGGGAATTGCCCATTGAACTAAAAACACGCATGCCCGATATACCGCTCATTTGCGACCCGTCCCATATTGCCGGAAATAGAGAACTGGTTCCCGAGGTGGCTCAGTATGCCTTAGATCTGAATTTCGACGGGTTAATGATTGAATCGCACATCGACCCCGACAGTGCATTAAGCGATGCCCGACAACAACTCACACCGCAAAGGTTAATCGAGATGCTCGATACACTGCATTTTCGCAGCAGTGAGGCTGAGGAGTTCTCCATGGGCGAATTGGACAATTTTCGAAATCAAATCGATTCCATCGATGCCCAAATAATTGAACTATTGGCTCAACGGATGGATGTTACAAGAAAAATAGGGGAATACAAAGCAAAGCACAATATTGCAGCATTTCAGCTTAACCGGTGGAAAAAAATAATCCGGTCGCGCATGGAAACCGGATCATTATTGGGATTATCTAAAAGTTTTGTGAAAAAAATGCTTCAAAGTGTTCACAAAGAATCTATTCGTGTACAAAGCGAACTGATGAAACAGCACGAAAAAAAGTAACACCATCGATGGCACCAAATTTTGGTGCTTTAGGGATTGGAAAAAAATAATCCGTTTTAACGAAGTTATTTCTGCTCTTTCCCTTACGACAACGGCGATAGCTTAAATGTATAACTCTCCATTACCGGGTTCGAAAGAATTTTTTTACATGCTTCCTCCACTTTTTCGCTTGCATGCTGCTCATTGTCAGCTTCCATTTCTAATGTTATGTGCTTACCGATGCGCACATTTTCCACGCTTTTATAACCAATATTGTGCATACTAGCTGTTACAGCTTTCCCTTGAGGGTCAAGCAATGCTTTTAGGGGCATCACGTCAATTTCTGCAATGAATTTCATTTTTATTTGCCTTTATAGTTTAACATTTGTTGTATTCCTGATAGTAAAATATATACCATAATGATGTAGACTCCTGCCGTGTACTGAAACAAGATAATGGCTACAACAGACCAAAGTAATAATAGCCCTGAGTAAATGAGGCGCGAACCTTGCCATTTTTTCAATCCGAAAAGAGAAACCGGTGAAACCATTAATATGCTAAAGAAAAGAATGACCGGGTAAACAAACCAAATGCGAATAAATTCGGGGTATAGCATGAGTAAAAATGCAAACGAAACCTGAAAAAGCGCGTTGGCCGGAGTGGGAAGTCCTTTAAAATCTGTCGTTTGACTATCGTCTACATTAAATTTGGCCAGGCGTAATGCCGAAAATGCAACGAGTAAAAATGGAAAAAACGGAGCCGCTTGCTGTAAAATTGTATTAGACTGGTCACATACGGGAAGCCCCAATTGCAAAACATGAACCAACATAAATGCCGGCGCCATACCAAACGTAATAAGATCTGCCAGTGAGTCGAGCTGAGCACCGATGGGCGAGCCTGCCTTAAGCAAACGGGCAGCAAAACCATCGAAAAAGTCGAAAATAGCGCCCGCCAAAATAAGTCCGGCGGCCCATTCCAATTTTCCTTGCATGGCAAAATATACGGCCAGCGCGCCACTCAGAAGATTAAGTAAGGTAATAATGTTTGGAATATAAGATCTGAACATAATGTTTAATTCCTTTTTTTTTATATTTACAGCAATAAAATGCCACAAATTTAAGTTAAAAAATGCAGTAGCACCTAAAATCATTAAATAATATTGTTTTAGTGAAAATTATTGGTGCAGATTTGTAATTAATCCGGATTTAAACATATGCTAAAAAATACATTTATAACCCTCTCTCTACTTATTTTGTCTGCTTTTGCCATGGGTCAATCGGCGCCAAAATACAGTAACGAGTTTCTCTCAATTGGTATCGGTGCGCGTGCTTTGGGTATGGGCAATGCCGTTGTAGCATCAACCAACGATGTGTATGCCACATACTGGAACCCGGCATCATTATTAAACTCCGAAAACGATGTGCAGGCGGGATATATGCACTCCGAGTATTTCGCCGGAATCGGCAAGCACGATTATGGCGCTGTTTCTTACAAAATTGACGATCGGCAGAGCATTGGCTTATCCATGGTACGCTTTGGAATCGATAATATTCCCAACACACTGGAACTGATTGATGCAGAAGGAAATATAAGGTACGACCGTGTAACAAACTTTTCAGTTGCCGACTATGCGTTCCTTTTATCTTACGCCCGCGATTTTGGGATTGAAGGCTTGCAGGTAGGCGGAAATGTAAAAATCATTCGCCGTATCACCGGCGATTTTGCTGATGCATGGGGGTTTGGTCTCGATGTAGGCGCCACATACGATTACAAAGGATGGAAACTGGCTGCCCTTGCACGCGATGTAACATCTACCTTTAATGCCTGGTCGTTTAACCAGGACGAACTGGCTCGTGCTTTTGAGCTTACCGGGAATACCCTTCCCGAAAATTCGCTGGAGGTTACTCTCCCAAAGTTTATTCTCGCCGTATCAAAATCATTTTCTATAAAAGAAAAATTCAATTTGGTGGCTGAGGCCAATGTCGATCTCACCACCGATGGAAAACGTAATGTACTGGTAAAAACAGACTTTGTCAGTATGGATCCCCATGTTGGGCTGGAACTCAATTACAGCAAAATATTTTTTGTGCGTGGCGGCTTCATCAATTTGCAAAAAGAGAAAAAAGACGATAGCGATAAAGACGTATTTACGCTTCAGCCAACCATTGGAGCCGGATTGCAAATCAAGCAATTATCCGTCGATTATGCCTACACCAATTTGGGCGGCGTATCGCAAGTACTTTACTCCCACATTGTATCGTTAAAATACGGATTCGATTTATAACTTTTAGAAATGTAGACGCACCTTTGAAGTTGCGGCGATATTCCATTTTCAATCAATCATTCTACCATCATTTCAGCCCTATGGGCTTAATTCAATTCAATATTGTTCGACTCCTCTGGAGTCGCTTTCCGTTTCTCGTTTCTATAGACATTTAATCCCTCCGGAATTAGGAAGCATCGCGTTTATTTTGCAATTCCCGCAAACAATAAAATGGCAGGACGCCAAAGGCATTAAACGGTTAAAGAACATGACAATGAAAGCAGAAGCCGAGTTCGGTGTTAGCCAAACATAGTAAAGAATCCATTCGGTTACTCACACCGCGACTTGCCGGAACAGTAAAGCAACGATGCGCCACATGCGCAAGCAGGCGACGGTTTCGCTCAAAGCGAATCCGTCGCTGTGGGTCAATTCCCCTTCCCGCACCTCACTAACTAAAGGAGGAACTGCCAGCCCGCAGTTCGTGAGGTATTCAGCGCAATCGAAGACCCTAAATCCCTTATTTTCCTAATTCCTCAATTCCCTAATTAACTCAGTTCCTCAATTCCCCAATTCCTTAATTAACTCAATTCCCTAATCCCTCAATCAACTTCCCTGCAAAACACCACAAAGTTTCTTAGTATGGCCATATAAACTAACCTTTACTTACCATCAACGATGTGACGCTAAAGCGGGGTGGCCTGATTAAATTGGCGGGCTGGCGTTGGGGTGAATGGTCAATCAAAACAAATGACATAAAAGAGGCTTGTCCAGCTTTTATAAGTCATTTGATTGATTGACCAAAGCGGGTTGAAGCGTAATTTGATCTTGATTTTTTGTTACTTTTTCATCAAGGAAAAAGTTAAATTTGTTTTTTCCATGAACCTTGAAAATCACCATAAGTTTCACAACCTAACCTTCCATTTTTCTATTTTTAAAAAGCAGAGAATCTACTTCCGCACCTGTGTAGCAGCCTACACTACAGCCGTCAACAATATAATAATTTAGCAATATGACAATTTATCAACATAACAGACCTTCACGTCTCGAACGCCACATACAAAACTCATTAAATCAATTACTTAATTTACTCAATTACTCAGTTCCTCAATTACCTTAATTACTTATTTACTCAATTACCGAATTCCTCCGGAATTGGCATTTTGGTGCATGGTTTTGCGTAAAGGCAAAAAGACACAAAACATTGTGTCTCTACGTTCATAATTCAATTCCGGAATCAATTTTTCACTATTCACTAATCACTCATACCTACTCAATTCCCTAATTTCCTAAATCAACTTCACTACAAAACCTAAAACTTTGAACTTTCGCCCCTCCCCGCACCTCCTAACCTCCTAAAGGAGGAACTGCCAGCCCTCAGTTCGTGAGGTATTCAGCGCAATCGAAGACCCTAAATCCCTTATTTTCCTATTTTCCTAATTCCTCAATTCCACAATCAACCAAATTCCCTAAAAACTCCCCTTTCTTTTCCTCGTAAATTCTTTTACCTTTGCTTTGTTTAAATAGCATTTCGATTACACACTTATGGGGCTACTTTTTCATATAGGTCGATACACCAGTTTTATTCTTAAAAGCTTAGGTAAGCCCGAGAAGTTTTCACTCTACACCAAGAATTTTTTTATTGAAACATGGAAACTTGGCCTGGGATCGCTCGGTATTGTGTTTATCATCTCTTTCTTTATGGGCGCAGTAGTTACACTGCAAACTGCTTACAACTTCGAAAATCCCCTTATACCGCTTTACCTTATCGGATTAACCGCGCGCGATTCCATGTTGTTGGAGTTTTCTTCAACCATTGTGGCACTTATTCTGGCCGGAAAGGTAGGATCCAACATTGCATCCGAAATTGGCACTATGCGTGTTTCTGAACAAATTGATGCACTGGAAATTATGGGAATTAATCCCGCCTCCTTTCTTGTTCGCCCCAAAATGCTGGGTATGATGTTCATTATCCCATTTCTTACCGTTATCAGCATGTTTGTGGGAATTGCAGGCGGCTTTATTGCATCGGTAAGTGCAGGCGTTTTATCGGCACACGACTATATTTACGGCATTCACTATGCTTTTATTCCCTGGTATATTTACTATTCATTAATTAAGTCCGTGGTATTTGCATTTATTTATACTACTGTACCTGCCTATTTTGGCTATTACGTAAGTGGAGGAGCACTGGAAGTAGGACGGGCAAGCACGCAAGCGGTTGTTACCAGTAGCATACTTATTTTAATTTTTAATTTAGTTTTAACCCAATTGTTATTGGCATGATAAGCGTTATCGATTTACATAAACAGTTCGGGGAAGAAGTTATTCTCGATTCCATTAGCGTCGATTTCGAGAAAGGCAAAACCAACCTGATTATTGGCCAGAGTGGCTCAGGAAAAACCGTGCTGCTCAAATCTATTGTAGGGTTGCATTTTATCGATAAAGGACAGGTACTATACGATGGACGCGACCTACATGCCATGAGCCACCGGAAAAAACGAACCATACGGCGCGAAATGGGCATGCTCTTTCAGGGCTCGGCATTATTCGATTCCTACTCGGTAGCCGACAATGTGCGTTTCCCCCTCGATGTATTTTCAAACATGACGCGTAAAGAAAAAGAAAAACGCGTAGCCTTTTGTCTCGACAGAGTAAACCTAAAAAAGGTAAACGATTTATTACCCTCCGAAATTAGTGGCGGAATGCAAAAGCGCGTGGCCATTGCCCGCGCCATTAGCGTAAACCCGCAGTATTTGTTTTGCGATGAACCCAACTCCGGACTCGACCCCAAAACGGCAGTGGTTATCGATGAGTTGATTATGGAACTAACTCATGAATTCGACATGACCACTATTATCAACACCCACGATATTAACTCCATGGTGGGAATTGGCGAAAAAATTGTATTTATTAATAACAAACATGCCGAATGGATTGGCGACCGCCATAGTTTACTTAACACAACCAACGAAACATTACACAGCTTCCTCCATTCATCCAAGATTATCGCCAATTTATCCAATTGATGAATGGTGCTTGAAAAGGCACTACTTTACAGTCGCACCACCTATTTCACTAACCCTTCCCGATTTTCGGGACTGCCAAAAAGAGCAGACATTCACCGCACCT
>JAQICA010000158.1 GCA_027858775.1 Salinivirgaceae bacterium
CAAGCAACGCTTGATCGGAGGCTAAGTGTTGGCAGCTGGGTTTTTATATTAAATCTTTCTATCAATTATAAATCAGTCTTTTTTTTACTAACTATCAAAATCTTGTGAATTTCTGAATAGATTAATCGCCAAATTAAACAATCCTAGATAGTTAACAACAAAATATATTGAATAAACAATCGAAATAGTTAATATAGAATAATAAGCGTACAAAGAATAGCTTTTAAAATACAGAGCTAAATATAGAATAATTGTAACAACAATTTGAATCTTAAATATATTGAGAGTCTTGATTGTATTCCTAATTAAATCTTGGTTCTTTGCGTAAACACCTAAAATCCCCTGTATTTGTATTGTTCGATAGGTAATAATCCACCCAAATACGCTTCCAAACACCAAGATGAATAATCCAAAATAAATCACATACACACTTGGTAGCACTATTCCAACGAGAATAATTGATGTTGAGCCTATTGAAAATCCTAATGCCGCTCTAAAATTATTTCGAATTTGGTATAATCTCTTATTAAGCTTTTCAAAAATGCTCAAATTTCGAATTAATCGAATTCCAGTAAAATATTTTACTATATAAACTACGGTAAGAATCAAAATTAAAACATATACGAAAGCTATTAAAATACTCAGATTCTGATTCTTAAAACTCTGGGCAATATACTGGAAGAGACTAAAAACTATTGATAGTATAAGTCCTCCTAAAATTGCATTTCTAATCTTTGTCAATCCCGTTACTAAATCATTCATAGTTTTTAATAGTTGAGTTTGTTTTGGCGCCGCATTTTACCTTGCTGCCAGCGCCCCGGCTATATGCGCCTGGGCGTGGTTTCAGACCCGCTGTGGATTTATCAGCTTGAAAGCATGATAAAGGGTAAAACGAAACTCTCAATATGCTGTGGATGCCACGGCTGGTGTATCATAGCTTTGTTGGCGTTTCGTTGGTTTTCATTCCAGTATTTTTTTATTGTTTCAATGCAAACAGACAAGGATTTTACTCCCTGCCTGTTTTAAAAAATCGACCGCTTCGCGGAAATAAACAAATAAATCAAATAGTCAAATGAATCAAATAAATTAATCCCTTACGCAACGGACAGAAAAACCCAACTCCTTACCGTAGCTGACTCTGTAAACACCGCTGCCATAGTAGTTCATGCTACGGTACCATGCATCTGTCGCATCGTACTCCGTAGCACTCCACCAGTCACCGCCGTAGCCAATACTGACGAATGCCCCACTACCGCTACGGTAGCCACCCGGAAGAGCTCTAAAGCCGGTTTCGTTGGTTGCTCCTTCATTTGGAGAATTCCAATGGGTTGTTCCGGTTTCTTTAAGTTTTCCACCCGCAAGTCTTGTGCCGCCAATGTAATCGGTTAATTGTGTCCACTCAGCATCACTTGGCACATGCCAACCTGTAGGACATACGCCTTGTATTCCGCTCGGGTTGGTTGTGCTGCTTGCTTCTCCATTCATGGCGGCAGTCCAGTTGTATAATACGCCATAGGTATCGTAATTTGATATTGCTTTGGCATCTGTTACATTTGTCCCGTCATAACCGTAAACATAATAATAAGAGCCTGCTGCATCTTCAGAACCATCGGCAACTTGATTTACACTAGGCAAGTATGCAAGGTTTTCTGCCATCCATACCTGATCTCCTATTTTCACCCAATTATAAACATTTCCATCACGAGTATCGGTAAATGTTCCACTTGTTGGTTCATAAAATATTACGCTGTCAACCTCTGTGTTTAGATTGTACTGACCTACTATAGCACCTGCTTTCATTATATACATGGTGTCGTTTTGAGCAAAAACTGCCGAAAGTGATAAGACGAAAGTTAAAACTGTTACTAATGATATTTTTTTTATTGTATGAGTTGATTTCATTGTTTTTTCCTCCTTGTTTATTGTTTAATGATTTTTACTGTTTTTATTTCACTCGCATTGCTATACCTACAAAGGTAAATGCCTGTAGGCAAGTGGCTAATATCTAATGAAAGAACACCTACGCTACTTACTTGCTCGTTTAACACAGCTTTGCCTTCAAAGTTGAGTATACTTAGTGTACCTTCTGCTTCAGCCATTCCGGTTAAGTCGATGTTTAATGTATTATTTGCCGGGTTAGGATAAACTCGTAACATTTGGCTTTGTACCGTCAAGGGTTCGTTTAAACTTGTTGTAATATCAGAAAAATTCAGATACCGCAAATCGCTCAAAGCATACACATTGCTGTTGTTGTCGGTTTTGGTAACTGTGAGATTTCCCGATGAAAAACTCATTTTTTGTATGTTATTCAAAGTATATGCGGTTTGTGTTCCGCTACTTTCTTTCACATACATCGTTTGTGATTGTAACCCTGTTAGGCCAATTCCTAACAAGAGTACAGTACTTAATTTTAACTTTTTGTACTTCATTTTATTTGTCTGTTTTTGTTAATATTTTAATGCTGTGTCTGGGGCTGCTCCAATGAACGCCAACGCATCCATAAACGACAATGACGTTATGGATCTTTTACAAAAACAAAAGGTGCACAAAACATCCAAATCACGAATGCTTCGTACACCTTTCTATACTTTATCAATCATTCCCCATCCGGT
>JAQICA010000174.1 GCA_027858775.1 Salinivirgaceae bacterium
TTGCTTTCGGTAGAGGCACTGCCTACGCTTATCCATAATCCGGGTTTCATGCCAAGTGATTTTATGTAATCGAAAACCGGCTTTATGCCATTAGGGACTTTCGTTTTGTCAATGCCCCAAGCTCCATAACTATCCTGCCATCCATCGTCAATAATAAATTCCTTCATTCCGGCATCGGCGGCTGATTTGGCCAATTCCATAATGAGTTTCTCATTAATGTTATAGGTAAAAGGACCCCAGGTGTTGTAAACAAAGGTTGGTTTTTCTTTCAGCTTCGAAAGGCGAATGCCCATGTGTTTGCGGATAAAATCGGGAAGCGATGTGTTTAATATCTTCTCGGGAGATTTTTGGTTGTTGTAAACCATGGTAAAAACCTGCGGTGTTTCAAACGATTCTTGTGGTTTTATCCATTTACGAAAAGGGTAGCGTGCGTTTTTATGTGTCAATCCAGCGCAAATTTCGTCGGCATCCCAAAAAGCGGAAGTGCGTTTTAATATTCCAGTTGCTTCGTTTCCTATTACAATACCCGATTCCCAGTTCATGTTATGTATTACTACAAGTGCATCTTGCATATTGCCTTCGTAAGGGCCTATTACCTTGCGTCGTCCGTAGTTGGTGTAAATCCAACTAAAAGTACTTGCCCAATAACCTACGGTACTGAATTTCTCAACATCAACCGATTCTAGAGAAACATCTTCACTGCCAAGGTTTTTTACAATTAGACTTTTGCGAATTACAGGCAGATTGGGATACATCAGGAAATTTACGGTTACTTCAACTTTCTTGTCGGCACTTTGCAGTGTTACCGCTGCCCCATCACCCTGACGAGCATCGGAAATCTGTTTAATACCTGCCAAACTCCAGTTGGAATTTCCCGAATAAATTGTTCCGTTCACTTCAAACTGGAAATCGGCACTTGTTGGCAAAAAATATTTGTACTCGCCCGAAACAGGTTTGTATGATGTGGTAATGAAACTCCCTTTTTCGGCAGGAAGTTTTATTGTCCGATGAACCAACCCGTTATCGAGGGTTAGTTCTGTTTTTGTCCATTTAGCAAATTCTGTTGAATGAGCATATTGTGAACTAAAAATTAGTAAAGCGATGATTAGGTTTTTCATTATTCAATGGTTTTTCCTGAATTTTTGCATTGTTTTTAAATGACTGGTTACAAGTTAATTATCCAATTATTGTTTTCTTTTTCCTGTAAATGCTTGCGCATGGTTTGTTTGGAGCCATCGGGTTTGGTTATTACAATTTCATATTCGCCAAAGAACCCCCTGAAATTGGCTTGCCCTTTATTGTCGGAGGTAATCTTTAGGTTTTTAGTCATCCAATCGGTCTTAATCAGTTTTAGTAGGGTGTTGTAAACTGGTTTTGGGTTGTATTCCTTGTCGAGCAGCCCACCGCCTTTAAGCCAGATGTTTTTGTCAGAAAAACCCCACCAGTTGATGGAAACTACCGAAGGATACCCAAATGCAAGGGTGTAAAATTGTTCGGCAAATTCTGCCTGTGCTTCTTCGGTCCATTTTCCGGTTCGCCAGCCGGTTATGTCTTTGCCTGATGATTGAGGTATAAGCTCGGTAATGTGAATAGGCAGGTTAAATTCTTTGTACATATCGAAGGTTTTGTACATTTCAACAGGCGAGAACCACATTTCGCGGGGCTCGTGCGCCTGAATACCAATGCCGCTAATAGGTGTATTGCGGTTGCGTAATTCCTTGATTAATTGGTAGAACCTGTCGCATACCTCGGGAATGGCAAGTGTGAAATATTCGTTCAGTATATAATTCCCGTCGGGGTTTGCTTCATAAGCCCATTTGAATGATTTTTCAACCCATGGGGCAATCTTTTCAATTTCAATTTTACCTGCGTTGTACCTGAAATCGTTGTTGTTGGCGGTGTCTTTCAGTGCGGCTTCCCACGGAACAGTATTTACGGGTTCGTTCACCACATCCCAGATGTCAATTTTGCCTTTGTATCCAATTACATTGTTCGTAATTCGGGCTTTGTATATTTCGGTGGCAATTTCGGCAGGTTGCTTCAACAGCCATTTTGGGGTTCCGGCGGGGCTTGTCCAGCCCAGGGGATGTCCTTTACAGGTAATGCCATTGGCGAGGCACCAATCCAAAGCATCCTGGTTGCGTTGCCATTCGGGTTTTCCGGCAGCTTTTTCATATCCATTCCAATAAAAAGGCAGGATGGCAAAATTAAACAGTGCTTTAAATTTTTCTTTAAACTCATCAACTTTGTAAGGTTCTTTTGGCGAAAAACCTGCTATTTCGAAAACAAGGTTTCCAAACAAAAAGTTCTGGGTTACCTGATTTATCTCAACCTGCACATTCTTTACCGGTTTGCCCTGGGCATCCACAAAAACAAGTGAAGCATCGCCTTTACGGTATGTCTCGATATTTTGGCGGGCCTTTGCCAGATATTCTTTTTCAAGGGCAATTTTTTCAGCAATTTCGGCTTCAGTTTGTCCTGAATATTTTGCGACCCCGGCCGACAGTTCTTTTACTTTCTGGTCGGTTGGTTGGCCGAATGTGCTGTTTGTTAAGGATAAGCTTACAAGAAAAACAACGACAATTTTTAGTAGTTTCATGCGTATATATTATATTTAAGTTATTGAATTAGGCACTTAATCAATAACCTTGTTTATATGAAAAAGGCAAATTGGCTACCATTCGTTTCATGAGATTTTCAAAAATACCTTCCTTCATGTTGCTGCGATTAAACCTATAG
>JAQICA010000206.1 GCA_027858775.1 Salinivirgaceae bacterium
ATATTTTTGCTATTATAGATTAATATGTAAATCATCTCAAATGAATGCAACTATAAAGAGCACATACTTCCAAAAGATTTTTCTGATTTTTATAATATTTTCTACAACATTATCAGCTCAGTTTTTACCTACAAATTACGATGAACCCTACAGAGGACAATTTCATTTCAGTCAACAATCGGGCTGGATGAATGACATTAACGGACTTTGGTACTTTAATGGCACTTATTATTTATGTTACCAAACAACCCCTAAAAGTCCTATTTTTGAATTCGCCCATACCTCATGGGGCATGGCTACAAGCCCCGATATGATGCACTGGACACAAAAACCTGTTATTATGGAGCCTAATGATATTGAAGGCACGCCTATGTCCGGTTCAGCAGTTATCGACACCGGTAACACCTCCGGATTTCAAACGGGTGCCAATCCGGTATTCGTTGCCATGTATACTTCATCAAAAACAGGGCAATGCCTCATGTATAGCAATGACCTGGGAGATTCTTGGGAGCGGTATTCGGGAAATCCGGTAATCAGTGACGGAGGCACTAATCCCCGTGACCCGCATGTGTTATGGTATGCCCCAACAAAAAAATGGGTAATGGTATTGTACCACGAAAACAATGGAGGTAATACCCAATTTTATACTTCTCCTGATCTGATAAACTGGACATTGACAAGCACAGTAACCGGCTTTGGACACGAATGTCCTGATTTTTTTGAATTACCGGTTAATGGAAATCCCGACACTTTGAAATGGGTTCTTTGGGCCGGAGATGGTGGATACTTAACCGGAGATTTTGACGGCTCTATATTTACGCAAGACCCCGGAGGCTGGAAACTTTTGGATAACAATAATTCTACTTTCTTCTATGCTGCACAAACGTTTAACACAGCTTCATTACCAAGCAACCGGGTTATTCAGATGGCTTGGCAAGGCAATCCCGGACTCATGGGTTCAACCACGATAATTCCCGAATATGGCGCTCACACCAGATGGAACCAGAATGCTACTTTCCCGACTCAGCTTTCATTAAACACGAAATCGGGCAGCATTAGATTATGCGCCAATCCTATTCCGGAAATATCAACTATTTGGGCTTCAACTCAAAAATGGGAAAAACAAACGCTTACTTCAACCAGTGACCCTCTTTCATTAATAAAGTCTAAATGCTTTGATGTAACAGCAGAATTTGATTTATCAGAGGCGACCGCAACACAAATTAAATTTCAAATAGCAAACAAAACCATCACCTATAACATTACAAACAAAACATTGAATGGAAAAACATTCAATCCCATTGATAATAAAATAAAAATCCGCATTCTTAGCGACCGGAGCCAGTATGAATTATTTGGAAATGACGGTTTATTCTGTTGGTCTGAAAGATTTGCTTTTGATCCTAACAGCAAAAATCTTAGTTTGACTGTTAACGGAAATATAACGCTTGACACGCTAGTTTTTCATCATGTAAGTCGTACTTGGGCGGATTCTGAAACATCGGATTATACAAAATACGAAGCAGAATCAGGAACCGTAAGCGGGGGTGCTGTTAAAGCAAATTATGCAAGCGCCTCTGGGGGCTATCAAGTGGGCGTTTTGGATAATATCGGGGCAAATTTTCAGATTTCCATTTATGCTCCTTCTGCCGGAACCAAAACCATTACGCTGGTTTACTCCAATGGCATGAGTGATATTAGGTACAAATCGTTATATGTTAATGATGTGAAAATCCGTCAATTATCTTTCCCTCAAACAGGCGGATGGAATCAGTATTCAATAATAAATACAGAGATAACGTTAAATGAAGGAAATAATATCTTAAAAATACAGCGAGATGCCGACGATAATACAGCTACCGACATCGACTATATTTTAATGCCTTGGAAAACCGAAATTGATACTACCAACTTAACTTTACCAAGCAATCCAAATATTCAATATATGGGAAGAATTGATTTCTCTAACCCTGATAAACCTTTGTTTGCTTACCCGAATACCACAATCAAGGCAAAGTTTGAAGGAACATCCTTAAACATGATGCTCAACCATTTTAACGGTTCTGACTTTACCGACAACTATTTCGTTTCAGTAATTGATGACAAAGACTCTGTTAAATTCCAAGTTACTTCGGGACAAATAAAATATCCCATTGTCAAGAATTTAACCGAGGGCACACATACAGTGGAGATTATTAAAGTGACAGAGGCCTACTGCGGAGAATGCCAATTTCTGGGCTTTCAGCTCGATTCTGCAAAAAACCTTCTATCGCCTGATCCGCTGCCTGATTTGAAACTCGAATTTTTTGGCAACTCGATTACCTGTGGCTATGGAATTGAAGGCGGCGAACAACCGGAATCGGATAATAGCTGTAAGGCTTATCCGGCAGTGGCTGCCCGAGAACTGAATGCCCAATTTCACACGATTAGTTATTCGGGAATCGGAGTAGTAAAAGGCTATCCTTCGTTTCTGATGAGACAGATGTACAATAGAACCATTGCGCTTACCGATTATATACCTTTTCCTTCAAACAATACTTGGGATTTCACTAAATACATACCTGATTTTGTTGTGGTAGCATTAGGTACAAACGATTATAATTTAGGCTTTGGTTCGGGTTCAATAAGTACAACAACATTTAAAAACGGGTACAAAAGTCTAATTACCAAAATTCGCACCTCTTATCCTAATGCCTTTATTATTTGCACCAATAGCCCTATGATCTCCGATGTAAAATTAGGGGATAACATAAATGAAGTTGTAAGTAATCTCAATACTGCCGGCGACAACAAAGTTTATTACTTTGCCTTTACACACATGCAAGGCGGTGGATTTAACGGCCATCCCGGCGTTGCCGATGGTCAAACAAACGGAAAAGAATTAGTTGTATATATTAAATCGCTATTAGCCACTTCATCCATAAAAAAAGTGAATGTAAACACAAATGGGTTAACATTATTTCCCAATCCCACAAAGGATTCGTTTTCAGTAAAAATGAATAACGATGATATTGTGGCTGAAAAGATTAATATTTATTCGCTTCAAGGTCAGCAAGTAAAATCCTTTGATAATACTCAATTGATTGATGTTGAAAATTTAAAAAAGGGAATGTATTTAGTGAATGTGACCTATAAAGGGAAAATTTATACACAATCAGTTGTTCTTAACTAATTTTAAACACATTTTTCCAAAAGGGCTATATGCAAAAACAGGGTTCGGAAAATTTTCGAAATAACAAAATACATATTCTGCCCTTGTCAGAAATTAAATGATAATGCTAACGTTTAATAACTATGAAAACAACAACTAAAATTGTACTTATTCTAACAATAATCGTAGGTTTTTTTAACCCTATTAATGCACAATTTCTACCAACTAATTACGACGAACCCTTCAGAGGGCAATACCATTTTAGCCAACAATCAGGTTGGATGAATGACATCAATGGATTATGGTTCTATGATGGCGTTTATAATCTTACCTACCAGGGATATGTTAACAGTTTAGATGGAGGAGCCAGAAGTTGGGGACGAGCAACCAGCACAGATATGTTGCACTGGACCCAACAACCAAACGCGCTTGATCCGGGCGTAAACGTACCTGGAGACTGTTGGTCCGGTTCTGCGGTTATCGACACAAATAACACATCAGGTTTTCAAACAGGAAGCAATCCACCAATTGTAATTATTTATACTGCTACAACAACCGGAACTTGTATTGCCTACAGCAACGATCTGGGTGTTACATGGGATGCTTATTCCGGTAATCCTGTTAATATTGGTGGAACAAGTTACAGCCCGAGTTATAGGGATCCTCACGTATTCTGGTATGAGCCTACCAGCAAATGGGTTTGCGCTTTTTTTGAGAACGGAACTACTTTCTATACATCATCAGATTTAAAAGCATGGACAAAAGTTAGTAATTTCAATTTTGGATATGAATGCCCTGATATTTTTGAACTTCGTGTAGATGGCGGAGCAACCAAAAAATGGGTTTTGCTTCAAGCAGATGGACAATATCATATCGGAACCTTTGATGGCACTGACTATACACCGGATGCCGGCGGACCACATCGAATGGTAAACAACGCAAGCATAGGCGGTGGTTTTTATGCGTCGCAGACGTTTTATAAAAATACCTTTCCTGATGACAGGATTATCCAGATGGGCTGGATGTCAGGCATGGGGCCAGGGAGTACTGCCCCATGGACACATAATTCCACATTTCCATGCGAAGTTAAACTACAAACATTCCCTGAAGGAGTAAGGGTTGCAAGAACACCAATTTCAGAAATAAGCAGTTTGTATGGTTCTACTCAGACATGGGGCAGTCAGACATTAACCACAGGTCAAAACTTATTTGCAGGTAAATTATCAAAATGCTATGATATTGAAGCAGTATTTGATGTGTCAGGTGCTACCGCAACGGCAATAACTTTCCAGTTTGCAAACAGAACAGTAACATATGATTTGCAAAATAAAACATTATTTGGTGCTTCACTTATACCTATCAACAATCAGGTTAAAATTAGATTTCTGATTGACTGGGGAGAACTTGAAGCATTTGGAAACGATGGACTTTTCTCTTATGCGGAAAATTTTAAGTTTACACCTTCAAATAGCTTTATTTCAATGACCGCTAATGGCAACATCAATCTGGTATCTGCACGATATAGTACAATAAACAGGGTGTGGCCAGGTGTCCCATGCAGTGCTTATGCCGATGATGCCGATACAGAAAACACCTACAATGGGGATTGGATTACTATTAATGGAGAATCGGGTTATTATAACACAACCTGCCATGTTGCAACTTCCACTAATTCCTATGTAGAATGTGCATTTTCAGGGACACAGGTTTCCTGGCACGCTCTCAAAAACGATGATTTGGGTATGGCAGCTGTTTATATTGATGATGTTTTAGCAGAAGATGATATTGATTGCTATAGCACCGTTCGCATAACTCAACAGTTGTTTACAAAAACCGGACTTTCAAGTGGCAACCACACAATAAAGGTTGTGACAAAAGGAACAAAAAATGCTTCATCAAAAGGAATTGCCCTTGTTCATGATTATTTTAGCTTTATTGGCTCGCCTTTGTCGCCCACAGCAGTCGATGATGCTTCTGCAAAAACTACCTACAGCGGAACATGGACTACTGATGTCAACGAGATTTATTATAGCACTACCTGCCATATTAGTAATACTGCTAATTCGGATTTCCAGAGTACATTTACCGGTACGCAGGTTTTCTGGTATGGTGTTAAGTCTGACAGTTTGGGAAAGGCGGCTGTGTATATTGATGATGTATTAGTCGCTGACGATATTGATTGTTACAGCTCCACGGGTGATGTAAGTATGCTATTTAGTAAAACAGACCTTGAATACGGTGAACATAAGGTTAGGGTTGTTGTAAAAGACACTAAAAATGCAGCCTCAAGTGGAACTACAATTATTCATGACTACTTTGATTTTCCGGTAATTCCTCCTACAATAATTGATGATGCCTCTGCGAGCACAAACTACAATGGAAGCTGGTTTACTGCGAATGATGGAATCTATTATGATAATATCTGCCATGTTAGTATTGTTGCCAGCTCGTCCTTCCAAACAGCATTCACCGGGTCTCAAATTTTCTGGTACGCTCTTAAAAACGATGATCTGGGCATGGCTACTGTTTATATTGATGGCGTTTTGGTAGCTGATGATATTGATTGCTATAGCACTAATCGCGCAGTAAACATGTTGTTCAGCAAAACCGATCTTGCAAATGGTAGTCATACAATAAAGGTTGTGCTAAAAGGCACTAAAAACATTTCTTCAAAAGGAATCGCATTAGTTCACGATTATTTTAGTGTAGTAACACCTACCAGCCCAACTTTAACTCTTACCGGAAGTCTCTCTTTTGGGGAGGTGAAAAAAAACATGTCGGACACTAAAGCCTTAACTATAAGCAATTCACACACTGAATCCCTGACTGTAAGTAGCATTGATTTACCTGACGGATTTTCAGCAGATTGGACAAGTGGTGATATTGAAGGGAACTCAAACAAGGAAGTGGTAATTACTTTTGCCCCTACCGAAGAAAAAACTTACAGTGGACTTATTAAAGTTAACACTAACACCGGACTATATTCTATTGCAATTGAAGGGATCGGGATTAATGTGAAGGATTCAGTATTGCCAAGCGATCCAAATATTCAGTACATGGGGAGGATTGATTTCTCGAATCCCGATAAGCCTTTGTTTGCATATCCAAATGTAACGATTAAAGCTAGTTTCGAAGGTACATCGTTGGATCTTATGCTTAACCATTATAATGGTTCAAGCTTTAATGACAACTATTTTGTTTCCATTATCGATGGCAATGCTCCTGTTAGGTTTATAGTTACATCTGGTCAACATAGATATCCGATTGCAAAGGATTTAACTGATGGTACGCATACTGTCGAGATCGTTAAAATTACCGAATCGTATAATGGAGAATGTGAGTTTATAGGCTTCCAGCTCGATTCAGCAAAAAAACTTCTAACTCCTGAACCATTGCCAGATTTAAAACTTGAATTTTTAGGTAACTCTATTACATGTGGTTATGGTATTGAAGGTGGTGGGCAACCAATTTCTGACAATAGCTATAAAGCCTATCCGGCTGTTGCTGCCCGTGAACTTGATGCGCAATTTCATACAATTAGTTTTTCGGGAATTGGTGTTGTGAAGGGGTGGCCTTCTTTTGTAATGAGTGAAATGTATCCTCGAACTATCGCACTTACAAATTACACTCCCTTTCCGGCTAATAATATTTGGGATTTCACTAAATACGTTCCGGATTTTGTGGTTGTTGCATTAGGTACAAACGATTATGGTTTTGGTTTTGGTGATGGAACAATTAGTACCAGCACATTCAATTCAGGTTACGAAGATTTGATTACTAGCATTCGCACTGAATATCCAAATGCAGATATTATATGCACAAATAGTCCGATGATTTCTGATCCGAAGTTGGGGAATAGCATTAGCGAGGTTGTAACAACATTCAATACTGCCGGCGATAATAAAGTATATTACTTTACTTTTAGTCACATGCTGGGAGGAGGAGATGGTGGACATCCTGGTCTTGCTGATGGACTAAGAAATGGAAAAGAATTAGCAGACTACATTAAATCACTTTTACCCTCAGCATCAATTAATAAAGTTGAAACAAATAAGGATGATTTTACTTTATATCCTAATCCTACAAATGGATTTATTTCCTTTGAAATAAATAAGAAGAGTATTGTGGCTGAAAATGCAACTATATACTCTCTGCAGGGGCAAAAAGTAAAATCGTTCGTTAATACCCAAAAACTGGATATAAGCGATCTTAAAAAAGGAATGTATATGGTAAGTGTTGGTTATAAAGGCAAAACATATGATAGAGCTGTAATTTTAAACCAAAATAAATGACAAATACTCTTGTTCGCCTACTAATTTTAGTGACAGTTTATGCATTCTATGTAAGTTTTAAAAGCTGCGAATGCCAGGCTCAAACTGGCAACGTGGTATCGCTTTCCACACTCATGGATGAAATGGTTTCGGCTGAATCGGATGTGTGCTTTCCAGTGCCTTTCTATTCTGCCAGGCAGCTAACCAGTTATGATCGTCGTTCCCTGATTCCGGGAACGACTTTATGGCATGCCAACGATGATTGGTCTGGCTATATAAGATTAGAAACGAACAATGGGAGACAGGAGAAGGTTCTATTTGACGAGAAAGGACCCGGCGTCCTAACTCGTATAATTACAACCGGAGGGTCTGGCACGGCCAATTTGCGAATATATTTTGACGATGAAGCCGAGGCAAGTATTAAAATTCAAGGCTATGACATTTCAAAATTCCCTGTTACTATACCTGCCGGAATGATTTACATGCACGAACATTACAATACATCACAGGGGTGCTCGTTTTATTACCCTATCCCTTATTCTAAAAGGTGTAAAATAACGGTGGATGATGTAAACCGTGCAGCATATGTTTATCACGTCAATTATCGATCTTACGAAGAAGGAACTGTTGTAAAAACCTTTACCATTGATGATGCAAATGCATTAGAAGATAAGGCTGTTGAAATTGGCAATAAACTTCAAAATCCTGAAAATTATACCAGTGGAGAATTTTCAATTAGCAAGGAACTTGGCCCCGGAGATTCTTTAAGCCTTGATTTGCCCGCGGGAGAAAAAGCTGTTAGAACTTTAAACTTCAATATAAGCGGTTATGACAAAGCTTCGTATGATCAATTAATGCGTGGATTAATCGTAAAAATAACATTCGACAGTACCCAAACCGTTTGGGCTCCATTAAGCGACTTCTCAGGTGCCGGAATGGGTGCTCCTAAAGTCGATAGTTATTACCTGAGCGCCGACGGCGCCGGAAATGTTACCATTCGGTTTGTTATGCCATATAAGAAAAACGCAAAAGTTGAACTTGAAAATATCACAAAGTATACTGCAACAGCAAGCATTAAAGCCAATGTTTCAGACTGGACGTGGCAGACAAATACACTTTATTTCCACGCAACGTGGAGACAGGAAAGAAGCCTTAAAACAAACATTGGCCTCGATTACAACAATGCAACACTTACCGGACGGGGCGTATTCAAAGGCGATGTGCTATCGCTTTACAATTATATTCCACGCTGGTATGGCGAAGGCGACGAACATATTTGGGTGGATAACGAAAGTTTTCCTTCGCATTTTGGTTGCGGTACCGAAGATTATTACAATACAACTTATGCACCAATTCATGTGTATTTCAACCCATTTGGCGGGGCTCCACGTGAAGATAATGAATCTTCGCATGGTTATAACACTTTTGTGCGTACTCGAAATCTTGATGTTATTCCTTTCAATAATAAATTGAAATTTGATTTTGAATTAATAAGCTGGGACGGTGGTTTGGTTGATTACGCTTCAACTGTATATTGGTACGGCGACATACATTCTATTGCGCTCAATCCTTCATCCAACGAAGAGGCGCTGCAACCCTTGCCCCGTAGCAATAGCGTTAAAGTAGAAGCCGAATCGGGTACTGTAAACGGAGGAGCAGTTAAAGCAAATTATGGAAGTGCTTCAGGAGGCGTTCAGGTAGGCAATCTGGACAATGTTGGAGCCAATTTTCAGGTAACAGTAAACCTTGCAAAAGCCGGATTAAAAACTATAGCCATAATTTATTCCAACGGCATGGGTAATACCAGATACAAATCACTTTATATAAACGGAGTTAAAATTCGTCAGTTAAGCTTTAAGCCAACGGCAAACTGGAGTACTTATAGCATTTTAAATACCAATGTAACATTTGAGGCCGGAACAAACACCATTAAAATTCAGCGCGATGCAACAGACAACATAGCTACAGATGTTGACTACATTCTAGTTCCTGCCGAAACAGCAATTGATGTTACGGGTGATCTTACATTCGGAAATATTGCAAAAGATTCCGGTTCTGTTAAAATCCTTACCATCCGCAATACCGGTTCAGTACCCATAAGCATAAGCAAAATAATTGTGCCGGAAGGTTTTTCGGCTAACCTGACTGATGTTGAAATTGCAGAAGATGCAGAGCAGGAGGTCATAATTACGTTTACACCAACCGAAACAAAAAAATATAGCGGAATAATAAAAGTAATTTCCAACGCTAAAGCCGGTATTGACACAATTTCTGTTAGTGGAACCGGAGATATTATCGATGCTTTAAATAAAATTAAAGAAACTAAAATAAAATTATATCCAAATCCCGTAAAAAATAAACTAACCCTTACAGTTGGAAATTTTGACAATTTGGAAATATCAGATGTTTCCGGTAAAATTATTATCAAAAAAAAATAGTTAACACAATTGAGCCTATAGATATGTCCGGCTATCCAAACGGCGTATTTATACTAAAGGCCACTAATACTAAAGGAGAGTTTTTCGTTCAAAAAATAATTAAATATTAATTTTATTACTGCTCTTAAAAAATGGAATTATCTATATAATTTACAATAATCTAAAATTATTAAACTTCATATATGATTAATAATAAAGCAAATAGCGGCTTTGTTTTAGCTCAAAAAAACAATTAGGTTTTCGTGCACTATTGATGATTGCCTTGTTGTTTAGTTTTTCTTCCAATTATTTGGCAGGGCAACAAAATAGCAAATTCGAAAGGATAAGTTATTTACAACCGGAGGGAATAGCACCTAAAAGTCAGTTAAATTCTACACCTCGTAGCTATACTTATGTCGATTTGGTTAATATGCTATATGACATGGAACAGCTTTCGGTATTGCCGGATTCAGGCGAAATATCGGCTGAGTGGACATCGCGAGACAGATCCTCAGATTACAATGCGGCCACCGACAAATATATGAATTGGTCAGCAAATGGTGATGGCGCGGGTTTTATGCGCACTAACGACGACGGTGGAAAAATAATAGCAGAAATGACCGGACCGGGATGTATTTGGCGGATTTGGGGCGGCTCGGAAAGCGGAGCGCATGTAAAAATCTTTTTAGACGGATCTACTACACCAGTCATTGACTTGGCTTGGAGGGATTATTTTAACCATTCGCAAACGCCTTTTAATTACGCCTCATTGGTTTATAATTTGAGGGTTGGACTTATTAACAATACATCAGCCGGCCTTAACAGTTTTGTTGTACGTAATGCCAAAAGGCACAGCACATTAGAGTATTCTGATAGCGAAAACAATGAAAATAGACCAATAATGCAGCGAATGTGGTCATATCTAAGATTTTGAAATATGTGAACTAAGCATTAATAAAAATATTAAGATACTTAGGATACTTAGGATACTTAGGGTACTTAAGATACTTAGGATTTTAATAATTAAGAGATTTACAGATACATAGATTAATGGGTAATAACATCAAATACAAGTATCCGGAAGAAACAGGATTGATTATCAAATGTTTTTATCAGGTTTATAATGGGTTAGGAATAGGATTTACCAAAAAAGATTACATCCAAGCATTGATTCATGACCTGCGTAAAGAAGGTTTTACTTGTGAGGTAAACAAATATATAGGCCTGTATTACGATAAAGTTGATATTGGCGATTTTCTTTCAGATATCATTGTAAATGATAAAATATTACTAAGCATAGAAACAGATAGGCAGATTGATCTAATTAAAGGCCGTATCTTATACAATCAATTAAAATCCAGCCGTTTTGAAATTGGTCTTTTATTAAATTTTGGTACTGCCCCCGAACAAATGCGCAAACAGTTTGACAATGATATAAAGCATAACATGGATTAATTACTTAAGATATTTAGGGTACTTTAGATACTTAAGATATTTAGGATACTTTAGATATTTAGGATACTTAGGATATTTAATTAAAGAATTACCGGATAAAAAAATAAAAAGATGATAGCAAACCTCAAATGCAGCGAATGTGGTCACATCTACGATTTTGAAGTAGGCGAACCAAGTATGAATAAAAATCTTAAATTAGTATTTGAAAATAAGAGTGTTTGTCCAAAATGTAAAGCGGAAGACAAAGACTTGTTAACAGAAAAAGGACAAGGTCAAATGACCGATTGGCACTTAGGCAATATTTAATTTAATGTGTAACTGTAAACCCAATACTCAAACTGATTGGAATGACAGCAAAAAATACCG
>JAQICA010000254.1 GCA_027858775.1 Salinivirgaceae bacterium
GAGACGCACGGCCGTGCGTCTCTACGGAGCGTTTTCAATTATACGCAATTAACCAATTATTCCATTCACAAAAGCATCCGCAGCGGTTTCAATATGACCTTTCCCTGTTATGGCATCAATGAAGGCCGTTCCAATGATGGCACCATTGGTATGCTGGCAAACTTCATGAAACGTTTTACGATTGCGAATTCCGAAGCCTGTGATTGCATTCGATGATACCAAGTATATGAAAGATGTACTCAATTCGGCAATTTCTTTAATTGTTCAAAAAGCAAATGCAAATTCATTCCATTATCCAATGCTTGCTTGCTGCTTTTTTGAATTACCGGGCCATCAGCTACGGGATCTGAAAACGGAAATCCTATTTCGTTCATATCAACTCCCGATTTTTGCAGTTGTGTTGCTATTTTGCCGACATCGTTTATGTTTGGGTAACCGGCGGTGTAGTAGATGGATAGGATGTTATTTTGTTTTTTATGGAAGAGGTTGTTGAGTTTATTCATGAGCTTATATTATTAAATTAAGGAAAAGCTTTTATCTCCTTCAAATTGATTATACTCGACTTGATTTTCAAAACTCTGACTAACGTTGATTGAAAAAATATCCAAATGATTATCTTTTGTGATTATTCTCTCAAGAAGGTAGCCGCTTTCAGCGGCATAGCGGATCAATATTCAATGAAAACTTGAATTTGCAAAAGATCACTTCTTCGCCTCCCCTCGCCCCCTGGCCCCTTGAAGGGGGAACCGCAGCCCGCGGTTTGTGCGTTTTTCAGCGTACGAGGAATCATCAAAAACAGACAAAATAAAATAATGAATAATTTAAACCCTGTAATGCACCTCAATAGGAGCGCCCCCTCTCATCGAGAGGGTCAGGGTGAGGTGATCATATGTAGCAGAAGCTTGCAACAGATGGCTTCGTTGCAATGCTACATCGTTCAGAAAAGTCTCGGCGTGTGTCATTTCATTAGTGGCGCAAAGCTGATGATTTTCTCTACAATTCATTGCCAACACACACACCGTGACTAGCCCAAACAACGACGCACACCGCATAGCCGCTTACAGCGGCATAGCCGATAAATATTCAATTTAGCTGGCAACTGGAAACGGATAGCTTTTGTTTGTCTCGTTTTTTTTTCCTTAATTCACGTGAAAATTAATTACTTCAATAGTTACAGTTATGAGAAATATTTCCATTGTTTTTGTTTTTCTGTTCATCGGTTTGGCAACATTCGGTCAGGATTTGCCGCAGCACATGACTGAGCAGGAAAAAAAATTGATGCCGGTGTATCTTGAGCGCGATCTTACGCCTAAAGGTATAACTACACCTCCCGACTTTCCGGTAAGGGCTGCTGCAGAGTGGGAAGAGATGCAAGGTGTGGTTATTTCATGGCAAAGTTATCCATCGGTTTTAACCGAAATTGTTCGACATTCGGTCGACGAAGGGCGTGTTTATATCGTTACAAACTATCCCTCCAGTGCCCAGTCTACGCTAACTTCAGCCGGCATTTCGCTCGATAGTGTGGTATTTATTAATGAGCCAACCAATTCGGTCTGGATTCGCGATTTTGGACCCAATAATGTGTATGCCCATAATACGGATTCGCTACTTTTCGTAGATTGGAAATACAATCGTCCGCGACCATACGACGATGTGGTTCCAGCAGCGGTGGCCGAAGAACTTGGTGTTACGCTGTACGAAAACACACAGGATCCGTACCGCATAGTGGGAACCGGAGGGAATTTTATGAGCGATGGCTTTGGAATGGGATTCTCATCCAGACTGCTACTCAATGAAACGCCTTGGCTCACAGAACAAGAAGTTAAAGAAGTATTCCGGCAGTTTATAGGTATCGATGAATACGCTTTTATGGAAACATTACCTTATGATGGTATTCACCATATTGATATGCACATGAAACTGCTTGATGAGGAGACCTTACTTGTGGGGCAATACCCCGAAGGCGTAGCCGACGGACCTCAGATTGAAGAAAATCTACAATACGTACTCGATAACTTTCAGAGTGTTTTTGGCACGCCTTTTAAAGTCGTGCGCATACCCATGCCGGCCGATGAAAATGGGAATTATCCCGATTCTTATTATGCCGATTATTTGACATATACCAATGCGTTGATTTTAAATAAATTAGTTTTGGTGCCCACCTATGGCTTGGCGAGCGATGAGCCTGCGCTGGATATTTATCGCGAAGCAATGCCAGGTTACAATGTGGTGGGAATCAACAGTAGTGCAACTATTCCAGCAAGTGGAGCTATTCATTGCATTTCGCATGAGTTGGGCGCCTATGAGCCGTTGCTTATTTCGCATCAGGCATTAACCACCACCGATGTTGCCAACCGTAACTATATGGTGACCGCTTACCTTGAGCACAAAACCGAAATTGCCGATGCTCAGGTAATGTATCGCACCGGCAATGAGGAGTTTATTCCGTTGCAAATGACCAACGATCAAGATTCATCGACACTTTGGCATGCTCAGCTACCGGTTAATAACCAGCCGAAATCCACCACTGTGGAGTATTACATTAAGGCTGCAGCCGAAAATGGTAAGCAACAAGTACGCCCCATTACAGCTCCGGAAGGTTTTTGGTCGTTTACAATAGACGAAAATGTAAATATGCCTCCATCGGCCAATGCAGGAGCCGATCAAACAGTGGCCGAAGAGAGTGTTGTGGCGCTCGACGCAAGTAATTCTACAGATCCAAATGCCGATGAGTTGACTTATAACTGGTTTACAGATGCCGACATTACTTTTAGTAATCCTGCCGAAGCGCAAGCCACATTTGAAGCACCGCAAGTGGCTGCCGATACTACTATTCAGTTGTACCTGACAGTGAGCGATGGACAGCTTACATCGGAACCCGACACCGTTAGTGTTACCATCCTCGATGGCAATAGTATTCACCAATTGGAAAAAGCGTTATCGTGGAATTTGTATCCCAATCCCGCAACAAATAGTGTTTACCTTGCGTTTACTTCAGAAGAGCCTCAGATGGTACGAATTGTAAATACCAACGGAGCTACGTTGCTTCAGGAAGTACCACAGGGAGGCCGTGGCATTTTCCAACTTAATACAGAATCGTTCGTATCGGGGTTGTATTTAGTTCAAGTTGTGTTTGAGCATGGCGTTGAAACCCAACGGTTAATAGTAAAATAATTGATTGTTAATAATATGCGGCAAACTACTTTTGGAGTGGTTTGCCGTTTTACACAGAGCGAAATATGGTTTTATTCATTATTGTAGTTACGGCTGTTATTTCGGTTTACGCGTTTCAGCGACCCGAAATTATGTATCGGTTTAATTTTTCGCCTTATCAGATTTTTAAACGAAAAGAGTATTATCGGATAATAACGTATTCCGTGCTGCACGCCGATTGGATGCATTTGATAATAAATATGTTGGTGTTTTATTCATTTGCCAATGTATTAACTTTCTTTTTCCATCATTATTTTACATTTATAAATTCGGGGCTCTTGTTGCTTCTATTTTATGTGCTAGCTGTAATAGCGTCTAGTATTGTAAGTTTGGTGAAGCATAAGAATAACGTCGCATATCAGGCTGTTGGAGCATCGGGAGGTGTTTCGGCTGTGGTTTTTGCCTGTATCTTTTTTGCTCCACTCGAGAAAGTGTTGTTTTTTGGCATTCTGCCCATTCCCGGAATTATTTTTGGTATTGCTTACCTTTATTACGCTTGGTACATGGGGAAAAAGAATATTGATAATGTGGGGCACGATGCCCACTTTTGGGGAGCACTTTTTGGATTTGTTTTTCCGTTGATTCTTAATCCATCGTTATTCAACGTTTTTATTCAACGATTATTAAACTGGTAATTTTATGAATAAAGCTGTATTCTTCGATCGCGATGGCGTTATTAATAATAATTCGCACCATTACTACATTTTCAAAGAAGAACAGTTAGAAATTATTCCGGAAGTTTGTGAGGCAATAGCGCGCTTGCGAGCCGCTGGTTTTTTAATTATTGTTATTAGTAACCAGGGTGGAGTAGCTCGTGGCTTGTACGATGTTTGCCAAGTAAACCATTTGCACAGAGTTATTCAGCAGCGCATGAAGGCGCATGGAGCATCAATAGACGATTTTTACTTTTGTCCGCATCATAATAAAATTGGGAAATGCCTTTGTCGCAAGCCACAACCACTGTTGCTGCAAAAAGCACTGGCAGCACATCGTATCGACGCTTCAAAATCGTTTATGATTGGTGATAGTGTTCGTGATGTTGAATCCGCAGAACGAGCCGGAATAAAAGCATTTAAAATAGAATCAAATACTTCAGTAATATCGGTTGTCGATAAAATTTTACATTTAGCATAATGAGTTCGTGGTTGCTATACAACGGTCAGTGGATTAAAGATGAAGCTGTTTTGCCCGTACAAAACCGCGCATTTCAGTATGGCGACGGGTTGTTCGAAACCATGCGTACTTATGGTACCGAAGTGGTATCTGCTCAAAGGCATTTCGATCGATTAAAAGAGGGCATGCGGCTGCTGAAATTACCAATGGTGCCCGATTTGGAGATTGAAAATCTCACCCGACTCATTGCTAAGATGATTAATAAAAACAAATGGTTTAAGGGTGCGCGTTTGCGACTTACCGTTTTTCGGGAAGGCGCGGGTAAATACACTCCTTTGCAAAACGAAACGTCGTATGTGCTTGTTGGAGAGCCATATGTGGTGGAGCCTTTTTATCCCTTTGTCGGAAAGGGGCGAATTATGGGTTTGTACACCGACTTGCTGAAGCCTGTTTCGATGCTTTCACCCATAAAAACGTTAAATTGTTTGCAATACGTACTGGCAGGTATTGCTGCCCGCGAGCAGGGCGTCGACGATTGCTTTGTTGTTAATATCAATAATGTGGTAATTGAAACGGTTAATGCCAACCTGATTCTGTTAAAAGACAATATGGCAATTTCTCCGGGGCCGGCAGTGGGCGCGCTAGACGGAACTATGCGATTAAAGGTGCTTGAGTTGGTTCACGAAAGTGGAATGGAAATAGTGCAGCGCGGCTTAACCACGGAGGAACTGCTTAACGCCGATGAAATTATGCTTACCAATGCGGTTCAAGGAATTGTGTGGGTGAAAGGTTTTGGAGAACGACGCTACTATTTCGAGAAAAGCAAGCAGTTTTCTGCCCGGTTAAATAATTTGCTGAATAATTAGTGTGGTAAGTAAACTCGGGTCACTTCATAAAATTGTGGACTACAAAAAACTTTAATTTTAATATTAAACAGAAACTAATAATAATCATAATCTTCTTTATGTTTAATCACCTTTGATGAATTCTAACCTTCATTGTTGCTTGACCAAAAACGAAGCAAAACTTTAGTCCGACAACTGGCGGATTTGTGAGTGTGCGGGCGACAAAAAAGTACCGCTACCAACTAAAAACACTAGTGTCATGTCAAGTATGGAATGACGGGTAAGTTGAAGATATTTTTGTTTTTAGCAAGACAAAAAATG
>JAQICA010000257.1 GCA_027858775.1 Salinivirgaceae bacterium
TTGTAAAAGAATGGAAGGTCGCTTAAAATGCTAAGTCTTGACTTTTTGCTTCGTTTTTGGTCAAGCAAAAATGAAGGTTAGAATTCATCAAAGGTTAATAAACAAAAAGAATATTATGATTATTATAAGTTTCTGTTTAATATTAAAATTTTTTGTAGTCCACAACTTTATGAAGTGACCCATTATTGTTCTAACCCCTAACGAAAAAGAATCTATCAGAAAAAAATATTCCGACAGATTCTTATATTTTGGTTTCACGTTCTGTAAAAGTAAATTTATTTCACACGCATGAATTTTAGTTTGAGTATGGAAATGTGTTGTTTGCTATAATGTTTTATCCGAGGTACATTTTTAAGTTTTTGCTTCGCGACGTGTGTTTTAGTCTGCGAATGGTCTTTTCTTTAATCTGACGCACCCGTTCGCGAGTAAGGTCAAACTGTTCACCAATTTCTTCCAGCGTTGATGGCGGTTTGCCGTTTAATCCGAAATAGCATCGTAAAATATCGCCTTCTCTTCTCGATAAGGTTGTTAATGCTCTGTCGATCTCTTTTCGCAACGAGTCGTTGATTAATGTTTTATCGGGACTTGGAGTATCGCTACTTTGCATTACATCGTACATGGTGCCGTCTTCTTCTGTAGAAATTGGGGCATCCATACTAATGTGGCGACCAGAGTTGGCCAACGATTTTTTTACTTCGTTAGGTGAAATCTCCAGTGCTTTGGCTATTTCGTCAGTTGAGGGTTCGCGTTCAAAATCCTGTTCAAGTTGGTTTAGCGCCTTGTTAATTTTGTTGATGGAGCCAATTTTATTTAGTGGCAGTCGTACTATTCGTGCTTGCTCGGCTAAAGCCTGTAATATTGATTGGCGAATCCACCAAACGGCATACGAAATAAACTTAAATCCACGCGTTTCGTCGAACCGCTGTGCTGCTTTAATTAGGCCGAGGTTTCCCTCGTTAATGAGGTCGGGTAAACTTAATCCTTGGTTTTGGTACTGTTTGCTTACCGAAACCACGAAGCGTAAGTTTGCTCTTATCAGCTTGTTAAGCGCGTCGCTGTCTCCTTTTTTTATCCGGCGAGCGAGCGTTACTTCCTCGTCTGCTGTTAATAACTCAACTTTACCGATTTCGTGCAGGTATTTATCGAGCGAGGCCGTGTCTCGATTGGTTACCTGCTTTGTAATCTTTAATTGTCTCATCTATTGGAATAATTAGGGGTTTCAAAGTGTGTTTTACGTCAAACTTAGCTGTTTTGTTTCGGATTTTTCACATTTGCAAATTTATTTTTCTGCTTTACAACATCGAATCGTTCAATTCTTTGATCCATTGTGTTATACGCTCATTTGTTTTTTCATCTTCAAAATCCTCATCAATTGGTAATCCCATAAACTGATCGTTTTCGATGGCTTGCGATTCCGTGAAATTGTAGTCTTTTGTGTCGGTAAAACCAACGAGTTTGCCACCTTGTTTTTTTATAGTTCGTCCAAGTATGCCCATGGCGTCCACAAAGTTAAGACCGTAAGTAACCGAGTCGCCCAAACCGAAAAGTGCTACAGTTTTTCCGCTAAAGTCTGTATTTTCTACGACAGGTAGTTTCAAGTCCCAGCCGCTTTTCTTGTAATCCTGATCCCAGGTTTCTTTTCCAATGGTTGCAATACCCAGTATGAGTTTATCGTATTTAAGCATCTCCGATATTTCTATATCGGCCACGCAGTGTAAGTCTGCGTCGGGTAGTTGGGCTTGTATTTTTTTAGCTACTTTTTCTGTGCTTCCTCCCTTGGGAGCGAAAAAAATTCCTATTTTGCTCATTGCTCTTTTATTTTGTGATTTTACTTTTCAATTTTTTTGTTTCTCCGTATTGCTTTTGTATTGCGGTTTTCCGCAATGGGTTTGTGATGAAATAACATGACCGTTTTTAATCAGGTTCTTCGTTCTTTTGCAACTTGAAAAATTTACGAATAGTGGGTTATTTAATAAATTTCCAAACAAGTTAAAGAGCAAAAGCACAAATTTAAACGTCAAGTTATTATGGCATAATCCTAATAGCCTTTTTAAAGTAAACAAATTATTTTCAGATAATTCTTAATTCAGGGAAAATTTTTCCCTAATCGGATAATAATATCTACTTTTTCCCCAATTGCGCTGCTACAGCCAAGAAGACCCCTAGCATAATTCCAAGTACAGCAGCAAATAGTACTTGATAATTTGGTGGTAGCAAAAATGTGATGGTGTGTGCCGGAATCCAGAAAATAGGTATTGTTTTTTTGAATACAAAACCCCATTGTACGCCCCAGTCGAGGTTTATGAAAATCTCTTTAAATTGAATAGGACGGAAAAGTCCGGCCACAGTCCCGTTGTTTTTTAATATATGCGTGTCGGTAATCTTATGGAATGTCATCATTATCGGAGCATAAAAAATGTTCATGGCTGCGCTAATTGCAAATGCAACAAGTAATTTCTGCATTGTAAAGCCTTCTTCCATCACCGAAATGGCATTTTCTAATCCTAAGTAGGCTAAAAATTGTGGTACGCCGGTGGCGAAAATTACAAATGCCATTTTTATGGTCAATCCCAGTACTCCCCATACTATGGCTCGGGGAATTATTCCGAACCCTTTTTGGCTGAAATTGCCTGTTTTTATGCGTAAACCAATTACCTCTCCAAGCGTTGCCAAAATAGCAAATTTTATGAATGCCATTATCATGCCGTGGCTCGTGTTAAACTGATCGTAAGCGTTAAATACCGTTTCAAAAATAAAAAATGGTGAGAATACCAGTGCGACAACAATTATAAAAATCAGGTCTTTTTGTTTCATTTTTTTTGCTATTTGTGTTTCGTTGTATTTCAATTATTTATCGTCGTTTTCCGATAACATTTCCCGTTCAAAATTGTCGCGAATGTTTTTCATGTTTTTTTTATGGATACGGAAATAATAAAAAATCATCATGGCCAGTAACAGCGGAATTATTCCCAATTGAATCCAGTATGCCTTTGGTAAGGAATCAATTTTTTGCATGATGAATATCAATGCATTGCCGTTGATCGCCACAACCAGAACAGCTGCAATTACAAATTGACGTGCAAATTTTTGCTCTTTATTGAGCGCTTTGATGAGTTTGTCGTTTTTAAACATGTTTTAGCTTTTTAGTTTATTGTATTAAAGCATCGTTATTTTTATTGTTGTTTCGGTGGTTCAGTTTGTTCTGTTTCATTATTCTTGTATTTTACCATCCCTTGTTTCAATCCGTTGTAAACCCGGCTCCAGTTGATTGCAATGGCAAGCAAAAGAACAATAATGAGGAGCGTCAGTCCTTTTTCTGGTTTCGATAATTTATTCCATTTTTCTTTCATTCGGTTGTCATTTTTCTTTTAAAGAGTTAATTCTCATTTGTCATAATTTGCCCGCAACATGTTTAGCACACTACGAACCACGAAATTGATTATTGGAAGCATGTGCGTATCATTCAAACCCTACCGTCACAGCCGAAGTTTTTCGCCCTTCCTGATGTCTTACAACCATTATCAACGTTTGGTTCATAGCCCGCTAATTTTGGATGGCAATTTATAAAAAATATCGCTCACCAAACGATATCACTGAGGTGTTTTGAAGCGTTTTCAATTTTTGATTTTATTAATACATTTAAAATTGTTGGTGAGATTTAGGGAACAAATAGTTAGTAGGTAAGTTTTCATAATGTAAATGCCATTCGATGTTGCACCCCTGAGGGAGTAAACGCCCGATGATATTGAGGTAATACTTATTTCTTCTGATTGATTTTTTGGGAGTCACGAGAGCTTCTTTATTGTGTCAGGGTACCTTTTTATACACAGCTTTGCCAGCCATTATGTACTGCGCCACGCCGCGTACGAGCAAGAAACCTAGTAAAGCAATCCAAAGGGCATGGTTACCTAATGAATTTTGAAGTAAGAAATAGGTTGGAAAAAATACAACTCCGGTGGCCAGCAACATCGAGTTGCGCATTTGTACCGATGCTGTTGCTCCTATATAAATGCCGTCCCAAAGAAATGAAGCGAATGCAAGTAGCGGAACAAGACCAATCCAAATGGCATAATTGGCTGCGTCGGCAATAAGCTGCTCGTTATTGGTCATTAGTCCAATAATTTGACGCCAGCCAAATCCGTACGCCACGCTGAATATCACGGCAATGCCCCATCCCCAATAAAAAAGCTTTTTGATGGCGAGCTTGAGTGAACGTTTATTCTGAGCACCGACAAAGCGTCCGGTCAGTGCCTCTGCGGCATACGCAAATCCATCTACAAAGTAAGAGTATATAAAGAAAAGTTGCAGTAATAGTGTGTTGATGGCTAAAATGTGCTTATTGGCTGCCGCCGATGAGCTGGTGAAAAAGGTAAACACGATAATTATACAAAATGTGCGAATAAAGATGTCTTTATTTACCGAAAGGAATACGCGAAACAAGTGAAGGTTCTGGATTTGCTTGAATTGGAAATATTTGTAAAGCTTTCCGTAGTAGCGTTTGAATAGAAATACTGCTAATATTAGTCCGCTGTATTGTGCCAACAGTGTTCCAAGTGCAACGCCGTCTGATGCCATGTCGAATACATAAACAAAAAGTACATTAAATCCAATGTTTATTGTATTGATGAGAATGGCTATCAGCAAGGGGAAGCGTGTGTTTTGCATGCCTATGAACCAGCCTGTAAGTGCGTATAGACCTATGGTAGCCGGGGCTGCCCAAATACGAATGTAAAAATAACTGCGTGCTAATTCTTCTACGTGTTCATCGCCGCCAATAATCCAAAATGTGAGTTTTTCGATGGGAAACTGTAAAATAATGAGTAGTGCAGCTCCTATAAATGCTACAATGAGTGCCCTAGCCAGCGTGTGAATGCTGTCGCTGAAACTTCTGCGACCGTAGGCCTGAGCTGTAAAACCGGAGGTTCCCATGCGCAAAAAGCCGAAGCCCCAATACAAGAAATTGAAAATCATGCCTCCCAATGCTATGGCGCCAATGTAATCTACAGAGCCTAAATGCCCCATCATGGCAAGGTCGACTATTCCTAACAACGGAACGGTGATATTGCTCACAATGTTGGGAACGGCCAGATTGAGAATGCGCTTGTTCAAAATATTATTGGTAAATGAAGAATATAATTAGTGGAATAACTGTACCTGCCACAACAAGCCAAATGCCATAACGTTTAAATCCGAATTTTCCGCGCATAATAATCGCGCCTGAAATGGCTAACCAAATTAGAGCTATGGCAAAAATGTCGCTTACCCATGTCCATATTTTTTTCAGATTATTGCGGTGCATTAGGTTCATTTGCTTGAAAACCTCTCGCTGCTCTGCAATTTGTACACTGAATGTTTTGTCGTTGGTGTCGACTACAATTTTGCCGGTATTTCCGGAGCCTACATCTAAGAAAACACGATAGATGTTATCGCCTTTATTTAATACACTTTTTATCGGATAGTTTACTCTGGCTGCATTTGCTACTTGTTTTGCAGCCTCCATTTTGTCTGTGCGGAAATCGTACGGTTGGTTGTAGGCTCCACTGAAGTCTTCAGTTTTTAAATCGGGATTCCAATGGTGTAAATGGTTTAATGCTATTCCCGATACGGAATAAATAATGGTCAGACCAACAAAAAAGTAGCCAAGATCTTGATGTATGCGTCTGTTTAGTTTTCTCCAATTCATGGTTATATTATTTCGGTTTGCAAAAATAAAAAAATCCTACAGCAAAGCCGTAGGATTTTCTTTCTAATATTTTTTTGCTTTTGAGAGAAGTGTTATTTCAATTCTTTCACTTCTTTTGCAGTAACAGAGTAAATGGGAATATACCCTTTGCCGTTTGTAGCAATCTCTTCTTGGTAATTTTTCACTTTTTCCAGTCCTGGAATATGCTCGCCCATATCGGCTTGTTGGCCAAGCGATGAGTTGTCGTGTTCGTGACCTTCTTCTTCCTGTCCCTCATCATTTCCGGTACCGTCTCCGGTGCCCGAGCCTTTTTCGTGCGATCCTTCAATAAGTTCTTGTTCCCAGTTGGCCAAATAGACAGAGTCCATTTTTAACATGTCGGCTGTTCCGGTTACCTGCATGGTTGAGCCTTCAAAAGCTACATCGAAGCTGGAAATGTCGTTACCGACATTAATACGCAAGCGGTTCTCAGGTGTCGATCCCTGAATAAACATTTTTTTGCCGCCGTTAGCACATACGTGGTCAATCGTTCCTTTAATGGTGATCTCTTTTCCAAGTAAAGCTTCGCCTTTTTCAAAAAACTGATCTACCGTTAGTGTGGTTGCTTCAGCGGTTTTTTCATCTGCCTTTTTTTCTTTCGACTGATTGTTACATGCTACAAATGCCAGTGCAACAATCGCCATAAACATCATTTTTTTCATTGGTAAGTTTTTTTAGTTATTGTAAGGTTTTACAAGCTTGTTTAACTTGATTTTAGATTAGACATCGAAGGTAAAATTTTAATTTTAAAATCCGATTGGTTTTCATCAAAAATTTTAGGGTTAATTGCCTTCAATTTGGTGAAACCAATTTGATATTCGAAAAAAGACGGAAGACTCACTGTGAGCCTCCGTCTATTTTTTGTTTAGGTATTAAAACAATAAGTCATTGTGTTTTGTCCTGATTTACAATCTGATATTGAGTGCAATTTCTATTGAACAATTATTTGACTGACAACCACCTTGTTATTTGAACGAATAGTAAGCGTATATGCTCCTGATTTATAGCTGCTTATGTTTAATGTAAGCTTGTCTTTTCCTGTTGCTGATTCAGAGAAAAGAAGCTTGCCGTTTACATCGAAAAGTTTAACGTTGGCATTTGCAAGTTCCGGATATTCTATGGTTACAAAATTTCCAGCCGGATTGGGGTAAACATGCAAGTCGCCAACTTTATTTTCATCTATTCCGACAGGTATATATTCAAATGAAACTTCTTCTGAGAAAGCTGAAGCAATATAGTTGTCGTCAATGCATTGAATGCTTGCATATAGCGAGCCCGTAATTTCAGGATTAAAAGTGTAGCTATTCAGAAAAGCCAAATTTCCAAAGCCGGAAGTTTTGCGCTTGCCGTTATCTTCGCTATGTGAAGAGATGACCTCGTTGCTGTTTGAGCTTGTGCCCACTTTCACGTTATAAGTAAGATTTGATGTTTCATTGTCGGAGCCGCCTGTCCACCCGAAGGTGATTAATTCGTTGTCTACGGACACGCCAAAGTCTGTCGGTGCAGTGGGGGCTGTATTCGGAACAGGGTATCTGTTTTCATAAATGTATGTACGATAATCCTGAAAATCGTAACGGCCACTTGATACAATGTCTGCATCTAAATCATTATCCATATCGGCCACACTTAAGTGTGTGTATTTCATGCTGGTAATAGAATCTTCCAGTAGCAAAAACTCTTCATTTCCCTGATTGAGGTAGAAATAACCAATCCAGAGTTCTTCATTAATCGCAATACCGTTTAAAATAACATCTAAGTTTCCATCATTATTTAGATCTGCCCACGTAGCATCACCTTGTCTGATGCCCAAAATTTCGGCATTGATGTCGGTAAATACGTCGTCGCCATCGTTGCGGTTTATTTTTCCGTAGCTTGGGTCTTCATTAACAATGTTTCCGCTCAGGAGTAAATCCAAATCGCCGTCGTTATCATAATCGCCCCAGCTGAGTGCGCTGTATCGCAGGCCTAAAAGATTTGCTTCCACATCTACAAAAGTACCATCTTCGTTTTTTAATATTTTTGATACATAATCTGACGATTGATACCTGCCGGTGAAGGCAATATCGGGCGAGCCGTCGTTATTGTAATCGCCAAATTCAATATCTCCATCGGCTCCTTGCAATATTTGTTTTTCCTGAAACTCATTGTTGCCCAAATTTTCGTAGATCATGAGGTATGCTTTGTCTATACCATTGGTGCTGTCTTTTCCCATGAAAGCAAGGTCAAGGTCGCCGTCAAGGTCAATGTCTGCCCAGTCGGATTTTGGGCTTTCTACACCAGCAAAGTCGGAGAACACTTCCGTAAATTCGCCATCGATATTCTGATATAATTTTGAACAAACAAAGGGAGTACCTTTTCCCCAGTCGTATTGACCGGCGACGAATACATCGAGGTTATTATCGTTATTGTAATCGATAAAATTGACAGTTCCGTTTCCTACTCCCTGTATGGCAGTGCTGACTTCCGTAAAAGTAAAATCGCCGTTGTTTTGCAAGAGTTTTATTTGCCCGAGGAATGGCTCAATGCCGTATCCGGTAGTGATGATGTCGAGGTATCCGTCATTATTAAAATCACCAATATCATTTGTGCCAAGCCAGAGTCCGGTTGAGTAGGGTTTATGAATGAAGTCTATTCCTTTGCCGCGGCCTTTAAGTGTAATGTCAATGTTTACGATTGATTCGATTGTCATTATTTCGTTGTAATTTGCTACCTCGGCAGGATTAAACACTATTTCAATATCTTGAGTATTTCCGGCTTCGATGTAAATATTTGTGACTTGAGTTTGCCAATCGGAATCGCCGGCTTCTCGAATTAAAAAACTATCGGGTGCCACAATACTGCTAACGCTAAGTATTTCATCGCCAGTGTTTTCGATGGTTAGTGTTTGGGTGTCTGAGGTTTCGGCAACTACCACTGCTTCAAATTCTAATTCCTGAGTTGAAACGGCAATTGTTGGAGCCAACGCATTTGCGCTAAGCTGCACATCAATAATTTGCCCGTTGGGTACATAAATGTGTGCTAATGTGTCAATGCTTTCAACCACGGTAAGATCGCATTGTACCTCAATGGTTTTTAATGTTCCTGCATTTATGGTTATGTTCTCCATGTGGTTTGCCCAATCAAGATCATCATAAGCCGCGGCAAAAGGCAGTGGCACATTAAGTGAGTCGATTATTATGTTTTCGCTACCGTTATTTTGGATTTGAAAAGTTAGCGTTTCGGGCGATCCGATATACACATCGTCAAAATCGAGCGTGTATTGATCGCAGTCGATATGGAGATTTAAAGGGTTTTCAATATTTTCATCGGCGCCTTTGTAAGGGTATTCGTTGTCGCGAGTTTCGCCGTCAATATCCGTAAGGGGCGCATTTTCAATAAATGTGGCAGCCATTAAAAAATCGCCGAGCAGGTCACCGGTGATGTGCAGATCGCCACTTGCCGCATCGGAAAATTCCACATTTGTAACCGCTGAACCGTAGTCGCCGCCGTAGGCTTGCTGCCAGTCTTCTAAACTGTAATAATCCTCAGTTCCCCAACGGTTAAGAATGCCGCTTGGGTCGTTTGAAAAGTAGATGTTATCTTCAATATTGTAAACCGGACCGGCAAAAGGCACATACACAGCATAGGAATTATCGGTTCCGGTTCCCACATAGTTCGTATTATTTATGAAAATGTTATTCTTTAGGTTTACAACGCCTTCGGCGCCCGTACCAAAGTATCCGTAGGCATCATCGGTAAGGTCGGCCCCGATATAAACCGTATTGTGATATACATTGCTAATTTGTTCGGCATCTAATATGTCGCAACGCAAAGCATATACTTTGTCATTATCATTAGTAATTGAAATAAAATTATTGGCAATTATACCACTCGAGCGTCCAATACGCAAGCCATAAAGGGTTGATGTCGCATTTTTCATTCCGAAGATGCGGTTGTTTGTAACATTAACGTTCTCACTTAAAGTGACGCTTAGGGCATATATGCCGTAAATGGTTGATTGTGATGTGTAGAAATCAGCCGTGTAATATACGGAGTTGTTGTCTATAAGTATGTTGGATGAGCCATATCTGAGATAAATGCCGTACTGGTCAAAATCTGATATGTTTGAATTTACTATTTCGCAGTTGTGGCTGTTATTCAGGTAATAAGCAGTTGTGTAATTTACACCATCCGTAGGGCTCGGGTCGGCTACGTTTATTCCGTCAAACCTAATATTGTAACAGGTGTCGAGCCAAATCACGGCCTCGGGCACCAAATCGTTTTTTATTATCGGGTTGTTTCCTGTACCGTCTTTTTGAAAAATAACTTGTTGTCCGCCACCCTTGTTGAACTCTTGCAAGTAAAATATATCACCGATAAATTCTTGGTCGGCAGCCACGTTAAAAGTAATGGTTTCGGTGGCATTTCCCATGGTTTGCAAATAGTCGGCGGCATCGCTGAAAGCAGCAAAGTTATCGCCGCTGGTTGGTTGGCTGTTGTCAATAGTTTTTACAATTTGCGAAAATGCACTTGTACTGCAAATTGATAGGCTAATGATTAGAGGAAGTATAATTGTTTTCATACTCAGATATTTAGTGAATAATTATTTAGTTTCGTAAAGTAAGTATTTCTATTCCATATATGAGTTCAATCTTAAAAACGTTCAAACTGCTGATTTTTGTTGTTTTTATCTTTGATCATTAAAATGAAATTCCTAAAAATCAGAAGTTTGAAAAAAAATCCTTTGTGGGATTTAGGGTTAAACCGGCTTTTTAGACCCGATTCATATTTTCAATTATAAGTCTAGTAATTTAGAGGGTGCATCGCCCTGTATAAGCAGACGGGTTGGTTCTTCGATTAATTCCTTAATCATCTTAAGGAATCCTACAGAGCTTTTTCCGTCAATTATCCGGTGGTCGTAAGAGAGTGCGAGGTACATAATTGGCCGAATAGCCACTTGTCCGTCTATAGCCACTGGCCTGTCTTGAATGTTGTGCATACCAAGAATGGCCGCTTGTGGCGGATTAAGAATTGGCGTCGATAGCATGGAGCCGAATACACCGCCATTGGTTATGGAAAATGTTCCGCCTTTTAAGTCGTCGATGCCAATTTTTCCGTTTCGTGCCTTAATAGCCATGGCATTAATCTCTTCTTCGAGCGTGGCAACTCCCTTTTCCGAGGTGTCGCGAATTACGGGAACCATTAGTCCTTTCGGTGTTTGCACTGCAATGCCGATATCGGCATAGTTAAAGTAAATAATTTCTTCGCCATCAATCATGACGTTTACTTCGGGGAACGTTTTCAGCGCAATGGCTGCCGCTTTAGTGAAAAATGACATGAACCCCAATTTTATACCGTGCTTTTCGGTGAATTTTTTCTGGTATTGTTTCCGCATTTGCATTACTGCCGACATGTCGACCTCGTTAAAGGTGGTGAGCATGGCGGTTTCAATTTATACAGCTACCAGACGTTCGCTTACTTTTCGCCGAAGCGACGACATTTTTTTTCGTTCCGATTCTCTTGCGTACTCCGGAGTTGCAGTTAAACCTTCTAATCCTTTGGTTACGGCGTTTTTATCTAAGCGACGTAGTCCTTGCATTATTTCATCGACCGATACATTGTTGGCACCCATAATTTTTTCTGCAATGGGTGTGGTACGCACCTTCTCAGTAGCATCCGACTTTGGTTTTGCTTCCTTTTTTTCTGTTGGCTGCTTAGTCTCTTGTTTTGGTGTACTCTCTTTTTGTACCGTTTCTGTTGCTTTATCTTCGCTGCTGCCTTTATTTTTTGTTTTGGCCGTTGGTGCTTCTCCAGCTTTATCGGTATCTATGGTACAAGCTACAGATCCTACTTTTATAGATTCTCCCTCAGGAGCTTTTATCGTAATTTGGCCGCCTTCTTCGGCGCTAAGCATGAGTGTGGCTTTGTCCGATTCTATTTCAGCAATTTCTTGATCTTTTGCTACAATACTTCCATCTTCGACCAGCCATGAGGCAATTTCGACCTCGGTAATTGATTCCCCCGGTGTTGGGACTTTTATTTCAATTATCATAATACATTATGTTTTCTAAGTTCGAGTAAATAGTCTTTCTGTTTTTTGATGTCTTCCCGGGCTTTTCCCGTAATGCATTGCAATCCACAGTATTTGTTGTTCAGATTGCAGGTACAAGGTTTAAATACTTTATTGATAATTTCGGCTTGTTCGGCTTTATGAATGGCAGACAGGCCGGTGGCCGGGCTACCGCTTTTGAGACGGGCAATTACTTGCAGGGGAATCTCCCGAATTTGGTCGCGCATGTAGTTCCATGCTCCCATATTTTCGGGTTCTTCTTGTACCCAAAGCCAAACAAGCGCATTGCTATATTTTTCAATTATTTGTTTGATTTCTTTTTCCGGAAACGGATGCAATTGTTCAATTCTTACAAGGGCTATATCGTCGGCTTTCAAGTCTTGTTTTCGCTCTAGCAAATCGTAATATATTTTCCCCGTAGAGAAAACCACACGCGTAACTTCCCCGGGTTTTGTATTGTTGTCGTCTATTACTTCCATGAATTTCCCGTCAGTCATATCCTCTACAGTTGATGTGCAGGCCTGATGGCGCAGCAGACTTTTGGGTGTGAAAATTACCAGGGGCAACCGGAATGTCCGGTGCATTTGCCTGCGCAACAAGTGGTACATGTTGGCTGGTGTTGTTGGGTTTACAATTTGCATGTTGTCTGATACTGCCATGTTCAGAAACCGTTCCATGCGTGCGCTTGAATGTTCCGGGCCTTGACCTTCGTAGCCGTGTGGGAGTAACAATACCAAGCCGTTTTTCAATCCCCATTTTTCTTCAGCTGAGCTGATGTACTGATCGATAATTACCTGAGCCACATTGGCAAAATCGCCAAACTGCGCTTCCCAAACGGTTAGTGTTTCTGGTGCTGCTAAGGCGTAACCGTACTCAAATCCCATTACTCCGTATTCCGACAAAAGACTGTTGTAAATTTGAAACTGACCGGGTGTCTGGCTAATTTGGCTATGCGGATTATACTGAATTTCGCCATCCTGATCGTTAAATATGGCGTGCCGGTGGGCAAATGTGCCTCGTACGCTATCTTGTCCGCTTATGCGGATGTGGAATTTCTCATCAAGCAGGGTTGCATAGGCCATTAGTTCACCCATTGCCCAGTCTAAGTTGTTGTTTCCGAGCATTTTGCGTCGTTCGGCAACAATTTTCTTTGCTTTTTTCAGAAAATTATGTTCTTCGGGTAAAGCAGTAATCATTTTTCCAAGTTCAACAAACCTGTTTTTATCGAACGTTGTGTCGGTTGGTTTGTTAATTAAATCCGATGTGGGATAGGGGTATTTTATCCAATCCTCTTCCAAAAACAATTTAATATCGAGCGATTCCTTTTCGCCTGCCTTTTTGTGGGCTGTTTCAAGAGTTTCGTTAAATTCATTTTTCCATTGGCTAAACTGGTCGCTTGGCGCGATGTTCTCACCCAGTAGTTGTTTCTCGTATATTTCCCTGATGTCCGGGTGTTTTGCTATTAACTGATAAAGCTTAGGTTGCGTAAAGCGAGGCTCGTCGCCTTCGTTGTGACCATGTTTCCGGTACGATAAAATATCGATAAAAATATCGGAATGCCATTTCTGGCGAAATTCCATTGCAAGGTTTATTGTGTTGACAAGTGCTTCGACGTCGTCGCCGTTCACATGGAATACCGGACTGCGTGTCACTTTTGCAATGTCTGTGGCATAGGTGCTCGATCTGGCTTCGAGGTAGTTTGTAGTAAACCCTACCTGATTATTTATGACCAAATGAATTGTTCCACCGGTTTTGTAGCCATCGAGGTTAGACATTTGAATAATTTCGTAAACCACGCCCTGTGCTGCAATGGCTGCATCGCCGTGAATAAGAATTGGAGCCAGTGTTTTATAATTTCCGTCGTATTTCTGGTCTATTTTTGCCCGTGCAATCCCTTCTACCACGCCATTTGAAGCCTCGAGGTGCGATGGGTTTGGAACCAGGTTCAGACGAACTTTTTTACCCGAATCGGTTGTAATTGTGTTTCCGTATCCTAAATGGTACTTTACATCGCCCAAACTAATACCTTTTTCGTAGGATTTTCCCATGAATTCGCGGAAAATATTTGTGTAAGGTTTGTTCAAAATATTGGACAAAACATTCAGCCGTCCCCGGTGCGACATACCAATGATAAACTCCTTAATTCCTTTTTCGGCTCCATTCTCAATTATTGAATCGAGAGCAGGGATTAGGGCTTCTGCTCCTTCAAGTGAAAAGCTTTTTTGTCCGATAAATTTTTTGTGTAAAAACTTCTCGAAGCCCACTGCTTGTACCAAATGTTTGTAAATATGTAATTTCTGGCTGTTATCGAAATTGGGCTGATTGTGAGTGCTCTCCATGCGTTTTTCGAGCCAGTCAATAACTTCGGGGTGACGAATATACTTGTATTCTACGCCAACGGCTCCGCGGTAGGTTGCATTCAGTAGTTCGAGTATATTGGCCAATGTAGTTTTCCCAAGCCCAAGCATGCTTCCCGCTTCAAATGGCGTTTGCAAGTCGCTCTCCTCCAATCCGAAATTTTGAATGTCGAGCGTTGGGCGATATTTGCGGCGCTGTCGTACCGGGTTTGTTTTCGTAAATAAATGACCTCGCTGCCTGTAGGCATGTATCAGGTTTATTACATTAAACTCTTTGCTCGTTAGGCCTGAATCGTTATACTGAGTTTTTGAAAATTCGAATCCCTCAAAAAAATGACGCCAGCTGGGTTCAATGGCGTCGGGGTCTGATTTGTATTGCTGATACAGTTTTTCAATGGTGTCAATATCAGCATTTCCTATAAATGAAGCTTCGTCCATATTTTTTTAATTTGCTTTTCTGTACTACTTCGCATGACTTAGCGGCTGGTTAGGTGTTTGTTCGCTACAGAATAAACATTTTAATCCGAATCCACATTCATGCATGGCTTGATGTAGTTAACAATTGACCAAAGTCAATGTTCTGTAATTTATTAAAAAAAAAGAGCTGCTCACGGGAACAGCTCTTAAAATAGATCTTTTTTTTATGAAATACCATATAAAACTACAAAAATTAGATTCAGTCTTTAAAACCGTTGCGTCTTTTCGGGCATTTATCATATAGTTTTAAATTTAACTGAGATGTATGTCAGAAAGATGCTTCGTTCGGTTCTTAATAAACTGGCAACGATTTTAACGTTTATAATCCTGCAACATTTCCATTAGCTTTTTACGAGCAATGAAAATTCTGCTTTTTACAGAACCGATGGGTAATCCCAGCTCTTCTGCTATTTCTTTGTACTTGAAACCTTCTGTGTGCATGGTAAAAGGTTTGCGGTATTCGTGCTCAAGTTTATTAATGGCTTTGCTTATTTCCATTACCGAGAAACTTGCATCGGGCGAAATGAAGCCAGAATCTTGCGGAATATTCAGGAAATGCAATTCCTTAGTTGTATCTAAAATAGTTTGCGATCGCACAGCACGACGGTAATTATTAATAAACGTGTTTTTCATTATAGTAAATGTCCACGATTTCAGGTTCGTTTTGTCCTGAAACTTGTCTTTATTGCTTAAGGCTTTAAGTAGAGTTTCTTGCAATAAGTCTTCTGCATCTTCGGCGTCAGTTGTCAGCCGGTATGCAAACCGATGTAAGTTTTCTCTTAGGTCGGTCAGTTGATTGTTGAATTCAATTGCAGTCATAGGTTTATATTTTTCTGATTTGTGTTTAACAAATTTAAGTGGTTATTGAACAAAAACCAAATGTTTCCGTGTTAAATATTCCTTAATATTTATAATTATTCTAATGTAAAATAAGATAAGTACAGTAAGATAAGGGAATTAGGCTTGATATTGCCTGCCTAAAAATAAAATAAAAAGATGCGTTACTCCTAATATATGAAATTATTGTTAAACAAAAATGTATAAAACCTCAGGTAGTGTAGTCGTTATGTATCCGGAGCTGTGGTCAGCTGCGGGAGAGTGTTCGTTTTTGTGGGTTTAAGAGTACTATTTGAATATTGTTTAAATACTTGTGTGTAAGTTAATTATAATATGTTTGCAATGCAATATTATTTTGTTTATGAAATGTTAATTTGAGCGATTGTTTTGAGGAAAGTAAGGTGAGGGTGGGGGTGTAAAGTAAAAAATGTAGTTAATGAAAATAGCCACCCTTTTTATTGACCATCGGTATTGCTCGCAAAGCATGGAAGAAATATATTTCGTGCGATCAACTGAATAGTTACGGGCGCTTTTTCTGTTCTAGTGTTATGTCAAGAATGAAATGACGGGTAAGTTGAAAAGATTTTCGTTTTTAGCAATGCAAAAAAATGTGCGCATAGCATTGTTCTGTAGCATTTTATAACGCAGAAAATGGAGTTTATTGACGGACAATTATGCCGGAATGGTATTCAAATATCCACGAAAGTGTGGGTTTTTATATAAGCCCCGACTTTATATTGAAGCTAAATGCCGGTTGAATTTGTTCTGAGAACTTAATTCGTTTTACAACGGTTTTCCATCGGTTCGAAGATGCTTTTTCGAAGCTGAAATCGGCTAAAAAGCGCGTAAAACCCGTTTCTACAAGGGTGTTCATATGGTGTGTAAACGATACCGGATCTTGCGGATAAATGTAATTAAGGTTGTCGTGCTTGCTATATTCCAGTTCAATTTTATGGTCGTCTGTTAGTTGTGTTTGCTGTTCTGCATTGGCAGGCATGCGCGAAAAAAACAGTCGTGGTCTGAAATATACGGGAATCATGCCGGCTTTGAACCGGTAGGCTTGCAGGTTTTCCATATCTGATTCCAGTGGGTATGTCCAGCCTTTAATCCCTTCTTGTTTTAACATGCTGATGGCAGCATCGTTAAAGGTGTACACATTTTCGTTGGCAACCACAAAGTCGCCTTTCGTGAAAAACATTTTTTGAGATAAGTGGCTGATAACGAACCGGGTTATTCCTTTTTTCCGAAGTGCCGATATGGTTTTGTGCCATTTTGTAATGTTTTGTTCCGGAATGAATGCCGGTAGCTCAACATAAATTTTGTTGATGTTCTTTTTAATAAAGGGAACATCCATTTTTAGCCGGTTATATTTTTCTACCGGCAATTGGATGTATAATCCTTCAATATCCTGAAATTGTACTTTTTTTATCCATTCCAAATCGTTTATCCGAACAAATAGATGCGGTACCTTTTTGCCCTTGCTTTTTTGGTTGTTCCCTCCAATATCGTTGCCAATACGTTTTACAAGCTCTTTATTAATGGGCGTAAGGGTGGGTTTTACATTTATTTCCTCAATTTGACCTGTTTTTATGTCTTTACGAGATGCTAGAAATGCTTTATCGCCAATAGCAAAAAGTCCTTCTTCAGGTTTTTCTACCGTGTAGCTACTTTCGTGGTGTGTAAATTCCTGAATCTTAAATGCGGTTTGCGTGTCATCGCTGTGCACAACCCGTATTCTATCGCCTTTTTGTAATTCTATGCCGGCATTTATGGTTACCGTATTATTTGTAACCGCAGCTACTTGTCCAAGGGCAAAGCCTGTGGCAGTGCGGTCGGTAATGGCGTTGGTTACTGTGCCTCCTAAGAAGTACGGTGTTTTATCGCGCCCCATATCCATTTTTAATATTTCCCGGGCTTCATCAAGTTTGTTTTCATCGTGCAATACCATTTTATAAGCGCGGGCAACCTGGTACACATAATTAATTGACTTGAGTCGTCCCTCTACTTTAAGGGAGTGAATTCCAATTTTTTTAAGTTCCGGGAGCACGTCAATTGCTTGAAAATCTTTGAGGTTGAATGGAAATATTGATTGTGTTTCTGTGTGGTAAATTCTGCGACATGGTTGTTTGCACAATCCGCGGTTTGCACCCTGTCCGCCAATAAACGAGCTGTACATACACATACCCGAAAATGAATAGCACAGCGCACCGTGAACAAACATTTCAATTTCAATTTTCGATTTTGCTTTAATCGTACCGACTTCTTTTAATGTAAGTTCGCGTGCTAGAATAACACGCTCAAAGCCTTTGTTGTTGCCGTAAATCGCGCCCTGGCTATTGTGTATTCCCATTTGTGTGCTGGCATGGAGTGTAAGGGTTGGGAAAAACTTTTTGGCAATGTAGTACACTCCCCAATCCTGGATTATTATGGCATCGGGTTTTAATTGGCTGAGTGTATTGAGGGTATCGATTAGTTCCGGTAATTCGTTGTTTTTTATTACTGTATTGAGCGTTACGTATATTTTAGCATTATTATTATGGGCTGTAGCCAATGCCGATGCAAGTTGCTGCCATGTAAAGTTTTGGGCTCTGCCGCGGGCGTTAAAATTTTTAATGCCCAAATACACTGCATCAGCTCCGCCGGCTATGGCCGCTTTAAATGCGTCGAAATTGCCTGCTGGCATAAGGAGTTCGGGAGTTTTTGTGTGTGTTGTGTGTGTTTTGGACATCGTATGAATTTATTAATGTTTATGTGATTGCGAAATTACAAAAAAGAAGTGGACTTTGGTGTCAAATGAATGTTTGATTGGTTGTTCCGATTCTTGTCCATTTGCAGCTTTCCCGATTTCGGTATTTTTTTCGACAAAAAAGGCTGCTTGCGTTTTGCAAACAGCCTTGTATAAAATATAAAGTTCGAACAAAGACTATTCGAATTCTTTGAATGCTTTTTTAATTTGTTCCATTGCTTCGCGTAACTCTTCTTCGGTAATTACCAATGGAGGAGCAAAACGGATAATATCGCCGTGTGTAGGTTTGGCCAATACTCCATGCTCTTTCATGGCTACACATACATCCCAGGCAGTTTTGCCATTTTTTGGTTTAATAATTACTGCGTTGAGTAGCCCTTTTCCGCGTACTTTCGCAATCATTTCAGAACCGATGTTTGAAAATTCGTCACGGAAAATTTTACCGAGTCTTTCTGCATTTTCGGCCAGTTTTTCATCCTTAACCACTTCAAGTGCAGCCATGGCTACTTTTGCACCAATGGGGTTTCCACCAAATGTAGAACCATGTTCGCCCGGTTTAATTACCAACATGATATCATCGTTAGCCAAAACGGCTGATACCGGATATACACCACCTGAGAGGGCTTTTCCAAGAATCAGAATGTCGGGGTGTACGTCTTCGTGGTCGCAAGCAAGCATTTTTCCTGTGCGGGCAATACCTGTTTGTACTTCGTCAGCTATAAACAGTACGTTATTTGCCTTACACATTTCCGCTGCTTTTTTCAGGTAGCCTTCAGAAGGTACGTTTACACCTGCTTCGCCTTGAATTGGCTCTACTAAAAATCCTGCTACGTTTGGATCTTCAAGCTCTTTGGCCAGTGCCTCAATGTTGTTGTAAGGAATAGTAACAAATCCCGGCGTGTATGGTCCAAAGTTTTTGCGTGCATCAGGATCGCTCGACATTGAAATAATAGAAATGGTTCTGCCGTGGAAGTTCTCTGCACAAACAATTATTTTTGCTTCATTTTCAGGAATTCCTTTTTTCTCGTAAGCCCATTTGCGACAAAGTTTTAGTGCTGTTTCATCGGCTTCTGCGCCGGTGTTCATTGGCAATATTTTGTCGTAGCCAAATAGTTTGGTTACGTACTCTTCAAATTCACCTAAAACGTTATTATAGAATGCTCTTGATGTAAGGGTAAGCTTTTCTGCCTGTTCTTTTAGTGTGTTAATGATTTTTGGGTGACAATGTCCTTGGTTTACGGCTGAATATGCCGATAAAAAATCGAAATATTTTTTTCCGTCCGTATCCCAAACATAAATACCTTCACCTCTCTCGAGTACCACGGGAAGTGGGTGATAGTTGTGTGCACCATACTTGCTCTCGCGATCGATGTACTCTTGTGTTGTCATTTTTGTCATGTTATTAACTTTTTGGAAATTACTACTAATATTTAGCAACAAAAATAGAAATGTTTTATTGTAAACCATCTGTTTTGCCAACTTTTCATCTATGTTTAATAACCATTTTTAAAATTTCTCTTAGCCCTTTAGCAGTAAACGCTTGCCGCAAATCAAAAATGGATGTTTTTACTGAATTTTTGCAGTGGTTTTTTGTGCTTTCGCCGATGCAAATCGAATTTTACGTAAGAGAAGCATTTCTATTATTAACCATAAGAGGGTTAGTGCAATAAAGTGCTTCCAGAAATGTTTTACCGGATTTAAAATTGACGAGGCATCTTCAGAGGCATCGAAAAGCTGGGTGGTACCCCTATTAAAGTACCGTTCCTGCAACTCTGTGGCGCTATAATAAGCAAGTACAGATTCTTGAGTGTTATGATTGGCTGCAATGGTTGCAATTAGGCTGGTGTCGTTTTCCAGACGATAAAAACCTTTGTTGGTTATTTGATGCTCTCTGATTGCGATGATGTAGCGGTTTTGTTGGTGATAGCCGTAAGGAATAAACTGGGCATCTTTTCCCGAAATTACCGGTGGCTTTTCTTCTTGCGTTTGATTGTATACCACATCGATGGAAGTTGCTTGAGCGCAGGTAATTTGTGGTATTATGCTTTTAGAGCGGATCGTAACCGCATTGTACATTATTGGGATGAAGATTGGGTTTAATGCAAAATTTTGGTGCAATGCATCGAAGCAAAATAGGTAAGTATTACCGTTAAATGTATTTTTATGAAGTAACATGGGTTGGTTCATATCGTTGAACAGCACGGTGTTCCATGTATTTGCATTTTCAGTTTTAAGAGACTGGTTTATCGAGGGTAGGTTCATATCTTCTGAGTACGCATCGAGTGCATTAGCCAATAAGTGATGGTTGATATCGGCTTGCGTAATTTTTGTTGTGTCTGCCGTTCTTTCTGTAAAGGTAGGCATTCCCATTTGGTCTAATGTGCTGTTGAGGTCGTTGATGTTTTCTTCGTCGTTTGGAATAACAATAATATTGCACCCTTGCTTCATTTGTTCCTGCACCGACGATATTATTCCTCCACTGAGGTTCGAAGGTTCATGAATAATTATAGCGTCGGCACGGCTCAGGGCTGTTGGTGTTACATTATTTGCTTTTGCAAATGCATGATTAATAAATGCGGAATCGTTAAATAGCGTGCTGATGTATCTCGATGGCTTTTCGCCAATTTCAAGAATGTTTATTTCGGAATAAATGTATAGTCCCGTGTGATATGTATTGTCAAACGTTATGGGCATATCGTCTATTTCCACTATTATGCGCAGCGTTCCGGTTTGGTTCAAATCGAGCGATGATTGGAATACTGCCGAAGATTTTGGTTTTATATCGATGGTGCCGGCGGTGTTTAACTGTCCGTTTACTTTGGTTGTAACTGCCAAATCCTGAATATGATCGTTGCCATGGTTTTGAATTTCGATATTGGCTGTTATGGGGCTGTTGAGCCACTGTACGGGCGATGAAAACCAGATGGAATCGATACTTATGTTGTTGGCTGTGTTCTCCAGTGGAATAAGGCTTACCGATAGGTTCGAGTCTTGAAGAATAGTGTCGGCTTCAATTATATTTTTCTGAAAATCAGATAGTATATAATAATGACTGCTGGATAGTTGCTCTCTGTTTTTTGCGAAAATCCGGTTGAGCTTCGAAAGACCATGTTCCGGTTCCAGTTCACTAATTATTTGACGCGATTTTTCTTTTGTGAGGTCTTTACCAATTGTACTTCCGGCAAGTGTGTGCAAATTAACGGTAGAATTGTCGCTAAGGGTGTTTACAATCTCAATGGCCTTGGTGCGCGCCTGTTCAAACAAATTTCCCTTGCTGTTTTCGCCTTCCATGCTTAATGTATTGTCAATTACAATGTGGAGGCTCTTACCATTTGTAAGGTTTCCGGTATCTTTCACCGGACCGGCAAAAGCAATTACAATAGACGCTATGGCGAGCATCCGCATCAGTAAAACTAAATATTGATATAGTTTCCGTATTTTTTTTGTTTGCTGATCGGTATTTTTCAGAAAGAACAGCGAACTGAAGTACATTTTGCGATGCTTTCGCAAATTGATCAGGTGAATAATAATAGGTAATGCCGTTAGTGTGAGGCCGTATAGTAGTGCCGGATGTTGAAAAGTCATAGTCTCTTTTTTTGCAAATGTACCTAAAATCCGTAATCGGTCGAACAATAATTAGGAATAGAATAGAAAACGGTAATTGGGTTTTGGCTTTTTTTTATAAAAACCTGATTACGCCAATATTTGTGTCAGCAAGAAAAGTAGTGTTCCCAGTAATAAAACTCCAATAACTGCTTTGTGTTCATTTTGAAGTTTTATTACGGGCACTCGAATGTTTACAATAGCGGGCTGAATAAGCGGGCAATACTACTCCGCAATTTTTTATGCCACTTGCGTTTTGCCCATTCCGATGCCGATATGAGTGAGCTGTCGGTTAAGTCGTAATTAAATATTTTGGTAATATCGGCTGCGGTATTTTTGTCGTAAATTAATGCATTTACCTCAAAGTTGAGGGAGAAACTGCGGTAATCGAGGTTGGCTGTGCCCACAGATGAGAGTAGTCCGTCCACAACCATTACTTTACTATGAATAAAACCGTTATTGTAGAAGTACATCTTTATACCGGCGTCCATGAGTTCTTTTATGTACGAAAGGCTGGCGTAGTATACAATTCTGGAATCGCTTTTTCGGGGGATAATTATTTTTACATCTACCCCCGATAGCGATACCGTTTTCAGGGCCGTTAGAATTGCTGAATTTGGGAGCAGGTAGGGAGTTATAATGTATAGGCTGTTGCGTGCAGTTGCAATTGCGGAAAAATACGTTTGCATAATTCCTGCCCAACTGCTATCGGGGCCGCTTGCCACAACTTGTGTAATGGCATGTTTCTTTGTTTGCGATGCAGGGAAATAAATATTGTCGGTCGGTAGCTGGTGCGTTAGGAAATACCAATCGGTCAGAAAAACGGTCTGCAACGAATGCACTGCTTCGCCTGTAATTTGGAGGTGTATATCGCGCCAGCTGCCCAGCTTTTTGGTGCCATAAATGTATTTGTCGGCAATGTTCATTCCGCCTACAAATCCGGTTTTCCCATCAATGACTACAATTTTGCGATGGTTTCTGAAGTTAATTTTGCTCGTAAAATAGGGGAAGGTAACCGGCATAAATATTTGCACATCGACGCCAGCTGCTTTTAGCTCTTTCATGCGTTTTTTCTTAAAGTGCCAGCTGCCCACATGGTCAATTATTAAGCGCACTTCGATGTTTTGGCGGGATTTTTCAATGAGTATATCGATTATTTTATTCCCAATATCGTCGCTTTCAAAAATGTAATACTCCATATGGATGTGGTGCTTTGCTTTTTTGAGTTCGCGCACCATCAAGTTAAACTTTTCGCGTCCACTACTAATGATTATTATTTCGTTGTGACGAGAAACTATTGATTTGCTGTTGTTTAAGAGGAGTTTTATAATGTGTAACTTTTTAAAGGCTGCTCTGTACTTTACCATTTCTGGTTGTTCCAGATATTCGAGTTGCTCGAAGCTCAATTGCTCTATTTGCCTGAAATCTTGCAATCCTTTTCGAGAAAAAATCTTTTGTTTCCGGTAGTTTTGACCAAAAAATAAGTAGAACATGATGCCTACTATGGGTAAAAATATCAGTATCATTACCCAGGCCAGTGTTTTGGCGGGATTTTTATCATCTGTAATTACAAAAATAACTATAAAAGCCACCAGAAGGCTATATATCCCATAAAAGCCCAGGTATAGATGTGTCCATATTTCCGATAAAAATTCCAAACCGACTGATTTTTAAATTTTTCTTAATGATTATCCGTTCTGTACCCAATCTGAATTTGTTTTTCTTCCTGTTGGTTCTATTTTAAGTACAAAAACGGATATTCATATTTTTCTTTTATGTTGAGTGAGGTAAAGATATTGAAAATTGTTTGACGACAATTAGAAAATGTGATGAGGATATTATAAATGAACTGATTGTATCAAAAAAAAACAGTTCGTCCTTGTGGACGAACTGCTGTGATGATGTAGATCGAAAAACTACAAATATTTTTTGTCTCTAAGCGCTACAAACCCATTTACCAACAGGTTCTTCTTGGTGAAGTTTAATTTCTTTCCGTTTTCTGTGCTTATAAATTGGAAGTCGAGCTGATTTACAATACCAAATCCGGCTGCAATATCCCATTCCATGCATGGCGAAAATCGTGGGTAGATATGTGCTTTTCCTTCGGCCAAAAGCCCGATTTTTATTGCACTGCCAGCCGAAATGGTATCAACCTTATTGTCTTGTTTTAGTCGGTCAATGTATTGCACTGTGGCGTCGTCGAGGTGCGAGCGCGAAACGGCTACGCAAAGCGTTTCTTCTCCCGTAATATTTTCGGGCGCCAGGGGTTGTACGTTTGCGTAAATTTGGTCGATGCTCATGTTTTTGTCTATGATAGATTTGAATGAGCCGTAACCACTTTCGCCAAAATAGATAATTCCTGAGGCAGGAGCTGCAATTACGCCTCCTATGGGTACGTTGTTTTCAATTAGGGCAATGTTAATGGTGAATTCGCCATTTTTCTTAATAAATTCTTTCGTGCCGTCCAGAGGATCAACCATCCAAAACTTTTCCCACTGCAGCCGTTCACTGTGTTCGGGAATGGGATGTTCTTCGCTGAGTATTGGTAAACCGGTTTCTTCTAATACTTTACGTATTATTATGTCGGCCTCTTTGTCGGCAATGGTAACGGGACTCTCGTCGGCTTTTAGTTCCACTTCCACATCCTCTTCATAGTATTTCATAATTACTTCAGAGGCCTGTAATGCTGCTTCCAGCGCATGTCTTATTAACTCCATAGCTTACGTGTAATATTTTGGGTACTGTTAAAATTAACTTTGCTATCTTACTTCGTTAGTTATTTCTATTTCACCGTTCTTAATTATAAATACGCTCCATTCGAGGCCTCTTGGGCCTAACGGAATTTCTACCGTGCCTAGAAACTGATTGTTGGCAAATACTTTTACTGTTCCTTTCGATTTCGACAATCCGTTTGAGTTGGGATTATTCCGATCGCTATAATTATGCACATAGTATTCATAATTTGCATTATCATCGATGTCTGATATGGTAATGGTTTCTGGTCCGTACCCATCCATATCGTCGCGGTCTAAGCGACCGGTTCCATCGCTTAATACCTGGGTGTTGCGGTAAGAAATGTGGTAATTGTTTTCTTTAACAAGATGCGCATCCAAATCGGCGGGAGTTTGATCCCAGTCTAGTACTATGCGCATGTGGCCAATGTCCATTTTGGGCGACATGGAAAAACGGTTAAAGAATATCATTTCGGCCACTATTTCTACATCAAAGGTGGCGGTAATGTAACCTTCTTTTTTAAATGTAACCTCCAGGTATCCGTCGGGCTGGTTTGGGAAACGTATTTTCCCTTCTTCGTCCGTGGTGTATTCTCCAATGTCTGTAATGGTTACAGTTGCATCAGCAACGGGTTCACCGTCTTGCGAATCGAAAAAGCGCAATGTCTGGTTGTCGTTGTCCATTAATTCCATTTCATCGTCTAAAACATCGAGCATCTTATCTTTCTGCGCGAATGTAGTGCCTGCTAGTACGAGCATGATGATTGAAAATAGTATACTTTTCATATGTTAAAGTTTTAGTTGTTAGTTTATTAGCGTTTTTCGATGTGTTGTGCAATTTATAAAAAAGTTCAATAATTTTGTTGCAATTCATGGAAATTATATCCAACCCTGCAATTTGTAGTACACAATTGCTGTATACTCACGTAAAAGCGTTATTTCATATTTCATGTGGGTCCACAGCTGATATCTTAATTTTTGATTTTCGCCAACATCTGGAATAAAACGGTTACCATCCAAATCGTGGCTACTGTATATTAGTGGTGTTTGCATATCGTTTTCGAAAGTGGCATACGTACTAATTCTTTTAAAGTTAAGTTTTTTGAAAACATGGTATGTTCTGTAGGTGTGTTCGGGCGTGGTAACGAGCGTTACCTGTGCGTCAGTATTGCTGTGCAAAATTGTATTTCGAATATCCAGTGCTTGTCCGCGTGTGTTGGTGCCTTGTGTGGCAAATGTAATTTTGCTGCTATCGATACCTTTGGTAATTAATTCGTTCCTGATGTTTTCTATGGTTTCTTGATTTTCGCCGGTTGCTGCCGGGAAGGCAACTATAACCTGTGCTTTTGGGGAGTCGTTAGCCAGTTGCGCTGTGTAAAAAAGGTTGAGCAGTGTTGATTTCCCCGGAAATCCCGATCCGCTCATGCAAATTATATACCCGGATTGCTGCTTGGTTTTTGCTGCTTGTTCTGGAAGCGATAAGCGGTATATTCCCCAAAAGGGGAGGGAGGTAAATGCCAGAAAAACAAAAAGGAGGGTAAGCGCACCGAGCACTGTTAAAATCCATTTGCCTACGATTTTTATTCGGTTGATTGGTTTGTTAAGGTTCATAATTTATTTATAAATCCGTTCTCTGTTCAGAGCTTGTCGGTACAATCGCGCATTTTGGTTGTGTTGTCGTAGTGTTTTAGCAAAGACATGTTGTCCCGAAAAATCGTCTTTTGCACAAAAGTAAAGGTATTTGTGGTCTTGTTTGTTTAGTACGCCGTTAATCACTTTTGTCGATGGAATACCAATGGGGCCTGGCGGTAAACCTCTGTATTTGTATGTATTGTATGGCGAATCTATTTTGAGGTGTTTATTCAGAACGCGTTTTATAGTGAAATCTCCTGTAGCAAAAACTACTGTCGGGTCGGCTTGTAGTGGTATGCCACGTTGGAGCCTGTTGTGATATACGCCGGCAATAATTGGGTATTCTTTGGTCAGTGCGCTTTCTTTTTCTACTATCGAGGCCAGAATACATACTTCAACAGGACTGAGATTAAGTGCTGCAGCTTTTTGTTTTCTGCTTTTATTCCAAAATGCACGGTACTCTTTATGCATTCGTTTAAAAAGGGCATCAACACTTATGTTCCAATACATTTCGTAGGTATTTGGAATAAACATACATGCAAAATTTTCAGCAGTGAATCCGAAGGTTTTTGCATAGTCATTATTATATAATCGTTCGACAATGCTTGCACTGTCTATTTCGATTTGTTGCGCAAGCACCGATGCAAGTTTTTCTTTCGTTCGAATGCTTGTAAATGTAATCATTAGAGGAGCTTGGGCTCCTGAACGGAATTTCGTTACAAGTTTTTTGTTGTTTGTGCCCGGGTTTATTATGTACCGTCCCGGATACACATGGCTGGGCAAATTCATCTTTGTGGCAAGGTAGCGAAACGATCGTGGATTAATTAGTATTTCGTTGGTTTTTAGTTGATTAATTAGATCGTCAAAATTGTCGCCCGAATGAATAAATACTTCTGTTGGTTTATTTTTGGCAATATTGTTTTTGTAGATGTATTGCCAGGCGAAATAAGCTACTGCACTGCCTCCCAGTATAGTTAGTATAATTAGCGTAATTACGATTTTCTTCATCATATAATTTTGTTGTGTAATTGGTGTTTAATGTGTCTTGAAACGTTTTTATTGGTGTTTTTTTAATCGATTAGGCGGTAATTTACAAGTAATCTAAAGGAAACAGGTTGATTTTTCTGCTACACCCTTCAGGGATTGGAGCAAATAAGCTGAAAAATCAAATTTAAAATCAAATGTGTCAAAGTAGAATTAGTTTATAAGTTCAAATATATTCAATAATTTCATTGCAAAAAGAACGATAATGATAATTAGAAACCATTTAATAAATCCCGCACCTTTTTTTATGGCCAACCGCGAGGCTACAATTCCGCCAATGAGATTCCCAATGGCTGCTATGCCGCCCAAAATATAATTAACTTCTCCATTGATCATGAATACTTCCAGGACAAACGGATAATACAAAAAAACGAAAATAAAAAAAATAAAATATTAATTAACAAAATCTT
>JAQICA010000260.1 GCA_027858775.1 Salinivirgaceae bacterium
TGTTTACCAAAGACTATATTTTGCATGTAAATCCAACAGGTAAATTTGTTATTGGTGGTCCACACGGTGATACCGGACTTACAGGTCGGAAAATTATTGTTGATACGTACGGTGGTAAAGGTGCACACGGTGGTGGTGCTTTTTCCGGAAAAGATTCTTCAAAAGTAGACCGTTCTGCAGCGTATGCTGCACGGCATATTGCAAAAAATCTTGTAGCTGCCGGAGTAGCCGACGAAGTATTAGTACAGGTTGCCTATGCAATTGGAGTAGCCGAGCCTGTTGGATTATACATCAACACATACAATACAGCTAATGTGTCTTTATCTGACGGAGCTATTGCCAAAAAAATTAACGAAATTTTCGATATGCGCCCGGCAGCAATCGTAAAACGGTTTGGATTAAAAAATCCGATATTCGAAAAAACAGCTGCCTATGGTCATATGGGACGCGATGTGGAAACCGGTAAAGTTGAACTCGTTGAAGGTAATGGTATTGCCGAAAAAACCATTGAGAAAACCGTAGACTTCTTTGCATGGGAAAAATTAGACTATGTCGATAAAATAAAAAAAGCATTTAATATATAAAGCACTCAAAAAGCCCGGTTAGTCGGGCTTTTTTTTATTTCCTTTTCTTTTGTACAAATAGTAAATTAATCCTTCTTAACCTGCCAATATCCATTTTTAAATATTCGAAGTTAAGTTGAAAAAATGGTTGTAAATAGTACTCTAAGCAAAGTTAAATACCTACGTCACAGCAACTTTGAAAAGAGTAATTCTATAATCGCGACGCCTTGATTTTCAAAGTGTCCAAGCGCTCTATTCTTAAGCAATCTAACCATCGGATCTTTCGTTTTTACATGCAATGTTGCCGATGAGAAACATGATGCTATTGGTTAACGATCCATTGCAGCGAACACTCCATACACAATTTGGCTACCATAATACATCACCTAATACTCTTTTTAGAAATACTCCAATACATCAATGCTGTTGTTAGTAAGAGGTAATTATTTATGCATGCAAATATCACTTATTGAAAATTCAGATTAGTAAAGATCCATTTTTTTCCTCATAATATGCTAGCACTAGCAAATTATTCTTCAATTTAGCTGTTTTATGGTATTTTATCACAAAAATGCGGTATTCCGATTATAAAATTCACTGTATATTAATATGCAAAGTATATTTTTTTACATTTAGATTCTGTTACAAACTCATAAAAATAATAAGACTTATATTTAACTAAAAAGGATATTAGTATGAAAAGCAAAATTTTTCTTGGATTGTGGCTAGTGTTGTCGCTGTTTTCAAACGCCGTTAATGCTCAGAATAAAGATAAAATAGTTCTGGGTGGTTCTTATTTCGTCCATAACAATATGCTTAATAAGGTAGCTGAGTATTTGAGCGATGAATTACATGTGGAGGTGGAGATTAAATCGTATGACAAAACCAGTAGATTACACGATGATATTAAAGATCATGTTGTGGATATATTAATTATGAACTCATATGGTTACGTATACGCGCATGCTAGTTATCCTGAATATTCAGCATTTGCAGCACTTGGTAAAAATAAGACTCTTGATTCCTATAAGAGTTGCATTATTACACAGGCCGATTCTAAGATCAAGAATATCACCCAACTTAAGGAAAATGCTGCCGAAGTAGATATGCGGTTTGTACATCCGACGAGTACATCAGGACATATTGTTCCGCGTTATGAGTTGAGAAAAGAGGGATTGACACAAGCCGAAATGAATTTTAAGAGTTTGGAACTTGCCGGTAGCCAGGAGAAAGCTATTATGCAGGTGGTAAATGGTGAAGCAACAGCAGCTGCATGCGGAAAATCGACATTAGGGTATTTACTCGAACAAGGAAAAATAAAAGACGATCAGTATCAAATTATTTGGACGTCGCATGATATACAGGGTGCACCAATTGTGTTTAATAAGAACCTACCTGGTGAATTAAAACAACAAATAAAGGAAGCATTCATCAATATGGAAGACAATGCACCTGAATTAATGCAATTTATTCGGGATAGTTTTCACTCCAGTGGAAGTAACTTTATTGAAGTTAATGATAGTAATTACGATATCATTCGCAATATGGCATCCAGTATGGATGATTTAATTCTGTTTTTAAACTTCTATTTGCAATAGAATAGTCGACTTAGCATGTTAAATGCTTGGTTTTTAGCAGTATGCTAAGAGGAGGCGTTGCTATTATTAGTGCAAAGCAGGGTGTCGAATTTGTTTTCGATTTCCTGCTTTGCACTTTTTTTTATCCTATAAAGCCAGTGTGTCGCCGTTTTGCAGCCCACGAACAAATTCTTCACCTGTAATGCGTTTTTTTGATTGGGGTTGCAGATCGTGTATTTCAAAAAAACCACCCTTTACGGTAATTGTTGGAACTCCATTTTTGATTAACAAATTGCCAATCGTTTCCGAATGATGTTCCGATAAAAATTTACCCTTGAAAATTTTCACGGTAAATGCTTTTTCATTCTTTTTAAAAACTGTCCATGCGGTAGGGTAGGGCGATAAGCCGCGCACAAAATTATATATTACTTCACCGGGTTGGAACCAATCTATTTCACAGTTTTCTTTAAATATTTTTGGTGCTGTTTTTTCGATTTTCTGTGGTTGTGGGATTGTGCTAATGGTTTCATTTTCAATATTTTCTATTGTCTTTTTTAACAACTCTGCACCAACAACCATTAATCTATCGTGCACGGTGCCAGCATTGTCAGCATACGTAATTGGTACTTTATCTTGTAAAATTATATTTCCCGTATCAATCTCATGTCGAAGAAAAAAGGTTGTTACTCCGGTTTCGGTTTCCCCATTCATTATGGCGTGGTTAATCGGTGCAGCCCCACGATACTCGGGAAGCAAACTAGCATGCAAATTTAACGACCCAAGCCGGGGTAATGCCCAAACCACCTCAGGCAGCATACGAAAAGCCACTATTACATTTAAGTCGGGCTTAAGTTGGGTTAATTGTTGAACGAAATGTTCGTCTTTCAGGTTAGTCGGTTGGAGAACCGGTATGTTATTTGCCATCGCATATTCTTTTACCGGGGTGGGCACCACTTTTTGGCCGCGCCCACGCTTCTTATCGGGTGCAGTAACAACTCCAATTATTGTAAAGTTTTGATGTAATGTTTCCAGTGATTTGACCGCAAAGTCGGGGGTTCCCATGAATAGGATACGTAATGGTGTTGACATATTTCGTTATTATTTTATCGAATTATAAATAAGTACTTGCTTTGAATCTCGAAAGAACGGAGACGAAATAATACACCTTCATTTCCGTCTTTCCGGAGTTTGTGATAAGAACCGCCGCTTTCTATAATCTGAATTTTAGCCACGCAAGAGGCTCTTTAAAAAGTTTCGAAGACGTCATTGCGAACGTACCGAAGTAATCTTTTCGTTCTGATTAACAGTATGTTGCTTTTTAGTGCCTTTGGCAATAACGGGCAAATTTGACTTTTAGACAGCCTCTTCGGGCAAGTTACAGGAATTTTCGTTTTAGCTGATGAAAGTAAAAGATCAGAACTTAACCCGCAGGACTCTGATTGGCTCTATGCATTAACCCGGTACACACGAACCCAATCCACATTAAAATGTGCGGGCAATTGTTGTGGTTGCTGCTCCAAAATTGTTGCTAAATTAAGGTAAAGGGTTTCTCCATTGAGCTGATGCCGTGTACGAGCCACTTCAACATTATTAAACGTCCATATTAACTCGGTATCGTTCCACTCCATTCCATAAATGAAGTATTTATCATTTACATTGATGCCTATTACAACTTCTGTCAGTTGTTTGTTCCCGTTTTTTTCTGGAATGTATCGTACTTCAAAACCATTACCAACTCCAGTCTTGAATAAATCGATATGCGGTGTTATTTGATCGCCTTTAAGGCTGAATCCGTGAATACATTGGGCTGCCTGGTCGACGCTTAGTTTTGCCTGAATTTTTCCTTGATTCAGACGGAATGTTTGTGCTGTATTTAGCGTTCCAGAAGTATAATCGAAGCTTTTGTTCATAAAACCACTTTTCGGGCTCCAGCACTTACCTTCTCTACGTTCTTGTTTTGTATCGATTTGTAATACAGAATTATTAACAGATAAGTTTTCACCTTTTGTAAAAAACTGTTTTTCGCCTTCTGTTACGTAGTTATCATTAAATGAAACTAACCCCGGAAATATCACAGGCGACCATTTTTCGTTATCGAGTCCGGTAAAATCATCTTCAAAAATTAACGTCCACTTTTTGAGCTCATCAAACGAATTCGACTGCAGGGTTGCAAGATACCACTTAATATCCGCAGTGTTTTTTATTTGTTCAAACTCTTCAACCTTTTTATACTCGTCGGTTTTTTCAAATTTTTTCGTGTCTTTCAAGTACTCCACACGCTCAACAAACTCGTTGGTTGCGGTCATCTCTTTTAGCTCTTCCAGCCGCAATAATTCCTTACTCTCTTTCATGGTAAGGTAATTGGCATACCCTTTTGAGTTCTTAAACTTATGGTAGAACCGTATTTCAGCGTCTTTTTGTAACGATTTAAACTCTTGTTGGAGCTTATACAGATCAGACTGTTTGAAGTCTGTTTTTTGAAGGCTTTCGGTATATTCGGAGGATTCAATATAGATTTTCAGTGCTTCATATTCGTTAAGCAAATCGCTTTGTGCAGTCTTGTCGATAAATTCGGGATGCCCTGCTGCCACAAACTTTAGGTATGTTTTAAGTTCCGGGTCTTTTTTTTGCTCCTTATACTTAGACCGATCAGTAAGTTGCTCCTCAAATTTTTCTTTGTTTTCTTTATTGATTTGCGTGTAATCAAAACTATTTACTGCTTTTTCAAGATCCTTAAAATCAGTAACTTTATTGCTATCTGTTAGTTTTTTATACGTTATGTATGAAGGATGGGCAAGAAGCTTAAAATACTTCTTTAGTTCAGGGCTTTTTTTCAATTGCTTATATCGCTTCTCTTGCCCCAACTCTTTTGCATGGTCTTCGTCCATTTGCTTTTTGAGCTCGTCAACATGACCACTGTCAACGGTTTCTTTAATTTGATTAAATCTTGCCAGCTTCTCACTTGAGCTAATGGTATTAAAGCGACCAAGCTCACTCGAGTTTTTGGTTTTGAAATAACCGTTCAGGCTCTTATTTTTTTTCAGTACTGCTAACTCATTAACCAATTTCTCTTCTTCGCTGGAAGCGTAGGTAATCGATTCAACGGCTCGCTTTTTGTCTAAAAACTCATTCGATTCCAGATAGCTTTTCAGCTCCTGGTATCTTTCAAGTTCAGCACTGTTTTCGATATTTTTAAAACGTTCGTAATCTGCATAAAGCTGATTATGAGCATTTTCTATTTTTTCTGTTGATGGGATTTGTCCCAATATGTTTTTAAACCACAAATTTGCCATAGTTGCAAGCTGTTTGAATATCTTATGAAGTTGATAAATATACAAAATTAGTCGCTTTGGTGACAATTTATCACTAAATATTCAACAAATTTGTATGCAGATTAAGTTTTTAACTGAATATATTGAAAAAATGAAGCAAAATCCGGTAAAAAAAGTTGCCGCTATTCACGATTTAAGTGGTTTTGGTCGATCGTCGTTAACGGTGGTTATTCCTGTTTTGAGTTCAATGGGATTTCAGGTCTGCCCATTGCCAACTGCTGTTTTATCGACGCATAGTCAGTTTAGCGATTATCACTTCGTCGATTTAACCGAACATTTGCCCCATATTATGCATCATTGGAAATCGCTGAACCTTTCATTTGATGCTATTTACAGCGGATTTTTGGGTTCATCGAAACAGATCGATATGGTGGTGAAATTTATTGATGACTTTTCGGGTGATGATACCATCGTGTTGATTGATCCGGTATTGGGCGACAACGGTAAACTGTATGGGCCGTTCGATCAATCCATGGTTGATGAGATGCGAAAGCTTGTTTCAAAAGCACATATCATTACCCCAAATATTACGGAAGTTGGACTACTGCTCGAAGACGATCCGCTAATGATAAAAGATACAGACGATGCTATTAATGCTATTCATCGTTTGGCTGCTTTTGGACCTGAAATTATTGTAATTACAAGTGTTCCTGACGGGGCAGAGGGTAAAACTTCGGTTATAGCTCATAATAAAAACGATGAGCGGTACTGGAAAGTGCCTGTAGATTATTTGCCTGCTGCCTATCCGGGAACAGGCGATACGTTTGCCAGTGTATTGTTGGGATGTCTTTTACAAGGCGATAATTTACCCATGTCGCTCGACCGGGCAGTGCATTTTATTTCGCATGGCGTGCGTTCCACATTTGGATTTTCCTACGATGAAAAGGAAGGCATTCTTCTGGAAAAGGTTCTCCCAACCTTAAATTCGATGGTGCAGATAAACAGTTATGAAGTATTAAAACACAAATAATAAATAAAGCGCGGATTGAATAATACAAGTGTATTCCAATCCGCTCTTTATTTTATTCAAAGAATATAATTTATTCGTTTTCCTTATTTAATTCGTGTTTCAAAACAACCATTTTTATGGCTGCACCGGCTGCTTCCACACCTTTGTTGCCATGTTTGCCACCCGCTCTGTCAAGTGCTTGCTGCTGGTTTTCAGTAGTGAGTACGCCAAACCCGATTGGAATATTGTACTTTAAGCTTACTTCGTTTGTTCCATCGGTTACAGCTTTGCAAACAAAGTCGAAATGACGTGTTTCGCCTTGAATTACACATCCCAGACAAATAACCGCGTCAACGTCGGTATATTCGGCCATGTATTGGGCTCCCAAAGATAGTTCGTAACTTCCCGGCACATACTTAAACAAAATATCACGCTCACTTACTCCATGGGTGAGCAAAGTCTCTTTGGCTGCTTTGGCCATCGATAGAGTTACTTCGGGGTTCCACTCAGCAACTAAAATTCCAAATTTTAGTCCGGTAGCATCTGGAATAGGTTGAATATCAGTATCGGAAAGGTTTTTTAATGTTGTAGCCATAGCGTTAAATTTAAGAAGTTGTCAATTAATTGTCGGTAATACTATTGTGTGCCTACAAAGATATTTCGTTTTTTAAAGATAAGTATGAATGCGTATTGGTTCCTTTAATGTAAAAGAGGAGGTGTTTCCATAAACACCTCCTCTTTTGTTCGATAAAGAAATTTTTAAAGCATTGCTTGTGCTCTACTTATATATTTTTCAATTTGACGATATTCTGTACTCTCTGTATAATCAGATTCAATTCTCTTGTACAGTTCCAGCGCTTTGTCGTATTTTTTCTCTGCATAATAAACTTGTGCAGCCTTCATTAGATAGAGCGGGCTTGTGAATTTGTTGCTGTTAATATTCGCTGCTTCTACGTATTTATCAGCACCTTTCAATTGCTCACCAAGTTGCACATAAGCATCACCAATTGCACCTTTAGCTGTAACGTTGGTCATAATATCATCTGCAGAGTAACTATTCAAGTAGTCAATGGCTTTTTTGTAGTCGCCTAAACGCAGGTAACTTACTCCTGTATAATAGTTAGCCAGATTTCCTGATGGCGTTCTTCCATACTCATCAATAATATCGAGAAATCCAAAGTTATTGCCATCGCCGTTTATGGCTAAGTTAAATGAATCGCGCTCAAAATACTGCTGAGCAGGGAAAATCATTTCTTGTGCTTCCTGCACCATGGGCTGCATGATATATTTTTGATAACCAAAATATCCAAGAACAATTACAGTAATGACAATTGCTGCAGTGGTAATTACTTTTTGGTTTTTCTCAATAAAATATTCCGTGCTCGTTAATGCATGTTCAACATTTTCAAATGTTGAATCCTGACTCTGATTTTTTTGTTCCTTCTTTTTTGACATCGTTCTTCCAGATTTTCTAGTTATTCCAGCGCAAAATTAACCTAATTTATTTCACCTACAAATAAATTTGACCTCTGATATACCGAATATCATAAGATTTACTTAAAAACGGCATTTATTATTTTTTAAATCAATGAAATACTTCAAACTCCGCATGAAAAATTTATTTTAATGGAAATCTTTTGCTATAATTAAATCGCTTCAAAACTTTCGAAACGTCAGAATAGAATCTTCTTTATCAATTCCATATTAAATTAAATTTTTTACGAACCCTATGGAATTAATATTTCCCTGTTTTAATTAATTGTAACCAACTATATTTATTTTTGCAGTTATGCATTTGGATCGATTAACACTCACAAACTTTAAAAATTACGAATCGGTAAAGATTCAACTATCTTCGGCAATTAATTGTTTTACAGGGAATAATGGTTCCGGCAAAACGAATTTGTTAGAGGCAGTTTATTATTTGTCGTTTTGTAAAAGTTGCTTTAATATCCTCGACCATCAGAATATACGTATAGGAGAGAATTATTTTATTATTGATGGTGATTTTTCGATGAATGACGATGAAGAGCGAATAATTTGCGCTGTGCAGGAGGGAAGGCAAAAAAAGTTTAGTCGGAATAAAAAAGAGTATCAGCGTTTGTCCGATCATATTGGGTTTATGCCTGTCGTTATGAGTACTCCCAGCGATACGCAGCTCGTATATGCCGGTAGCGATGAACGCAGGCGGTTTATCAATACACTAATTTCTACGCACGATCGGGGTTATTTACAAAATATGGTCGATTACAATCGGGCTCTTGAGCAACGGAATAAGTTGCTTAAAGATATGGTTCGTGGCGGTGGATGGGACGAGTTATCGCTTGAGATTTGGGATGAAGCGCTTCACAAATATGGCCAGCGAATTTTTGAAGCACGCAAAGACCTTTTGACTGCGCTTATTCCCGTTTTTCAATCGTATTACAGTTATATCTCGGGCGATAAAGAAAAGGTATCATTGGCGTATCGGTCGAACTTACATGAGGGCGAATTAAAAGATTTACTACAACAAGCCCGTCATGCCGATCGGGCAGCTCAACACACTACTGTTGGTATTCATCGTGACGATTTGGTGTTTCTCATTGGCGATCGGAATATTAAGAAAACAGCTTCGCAAGGACAGCAAAAAACTTATTTGGTTTCGTTGAAATTTGCACAGTTTGAGTTAATTCGGAAAACCATGAACAAAAAACCACTATTACTTCTCGATGATGTATTTGATAAGCTCGATTCTACGCGTGTTGAACGCATCATTGGATTGGTTTCTGGCGATAGTTTTGGCCAAATTTTTATTACTGATGCCAACAAGGTAAGAATTGATAAAGTGCTTGAAAACGTAACAAGCGATTATAAGATTTTTGGTGTTGATAATGGCACACTTACGAGCAAATAGTACAAAATATAGCATAATGGTTCAATGCTGTTTTATCAATAAACAATATGAATATCCGCTTTAGTACTTAAAATGTAAGCAATATTAGAAAATCAATTGTTGTGCCCCAGGCTTCAAAGGGAGCAATAGATTTTGAATTCCTCGTATTTGGATTTGTTATGGTTCTTTAATCTCTTTAGAGTAAGGGGGCAAATCAATAAAATCAGAGTCAAATTTGGATGCAAAAAGGACTAATCGTTAACCATATTGTAGTTTCATTACTCCGTTCCAAGAAGCAGTACGATAGCCAGATCGAGCATAGAATCATGCCCTTCCAATTCGTCTTCAATGGCCATGTCAACATGAATATCAGGGGGCACTCCCAATTCAAAGTCGTGCAACGTTCCATTTTCAGGATAAGCCGATTGGGTAACACTAAACCGGTAGTACCATCCATTTGGCATTTGTCCGCCATGTGGCGCTCCGGCACCGCCGCCGGTGGTGTCGCCAATATGTGTAATATTTGGATATGCTTTTGCCGCAGCTGCAAAAAACGATGTGGCACTGTAACAATTGCGGTTGGTAATCAGGATAATTGGTTTTAAGTATTTAATATCGCCTTCCGGTTCGCTGTAAACTTTCATCACTTCACCAAAATCATTGTGTCCCGGCCCATCTTTTAATCGAGAGCTGTAAATATGGAGCTTCCTATCTGTCAGTCGATTAATAATTTTAAAAATATTGGATGGAGCACCACCACCGTTGTTTCTCACATCAATGATCAGTCCGTTGGTGGTATGCATTCTGGCTAGCGTATAGTCAATTGCATAATCGCTGATTGTGTTGGAAAATGAACTGTAATGGATATAACCAATTCGATGTTCATCAACTTCAAATACCTGATGTATGAGCGACCCTGTGGTGTAATAATGCTCGCGTACGTTAAAGTGGTTCAGTTCGCCGGGGCGAAGGTAGTAATCATAGAGCAGTCGACGATTAAAATTTTCCGGAGCATTATGTGAAATATGATAACGCGAAACGTTAAACGGCGATACTATATTCACATGCCCGTCTTTAAGTGTGCTTAACATATCAAACATGATGTTAAATAGTTGTTGTTCCGATAGTTGATCGTTGACCAATGGACGATAATTATTATATACAACGTCCCAGTTAACATTTTTCACATCGAAATAACTATATTTTTCATTTACTTGTTGCCACAGATAATCGAAATTCTCCACCGGATCTTGACTTGGTTCTCCCTCCATTAGGGCATTTTCGCACGAATAAAAGGCTATAAGCGAAAAAAATAGAACTACAATGCGATGATTAACTTTCATGATCCAAAGATTTTTTGTTGAGTTGAAACTTAAATTGAATTTGGAACAAATGCGTAGCTCCCTGCACACGACTATATTCAGGATCGATACTGTAGTACTGCCACAAATACCCGAAACGAATGATGTTTTGGTTTCGCAAATGGTAGGAGAGTCCCAGATTCGATTTTAATTGAAATACGGTTCCAATGGTGGCAAATTCTGCTCTTTCAGGGTCATATAGGTCGATGTTTCCATCTACAAAGTTTTCTATAACTACGTAGGTTGGTCGAATGTAAGAAAATAGAATTGGCAGGTCAATTTCGTATTCCACGGTAATTTTGTGGGGGTGATATCGGGCAAACCATCGAAACAAATTAATATCGAAACCTTTAATATTAAACGATTTGGAAGTAAAGGCAGAAACACCAAATCCAGAAATTACATCGTATCCAAACGAGGCATTAAACATGTTTTCGTTTACCCGGAAATTGAGTGTTTGGTTTGTAGCAAAACCGGCGTAAAACTTTACCGGATAACTGTTTTGGTAATCTAAATTCCAAAGGTACTGGGCATCGATGCTAACATGGTAATTTTGAAAGCCGCCAAAATCGCTTTTAGCTTCTGTTGTAGTTGTTCCATAGTTGAAATCGCCGGTTAAATCCCAAATCCGATTACTTTTTTCCGATCTGAAGCCCAGTCCAGCACCAATGATGGCTCCCTTGTAGAGTAGTGGAGAAACTCCCTGGTCGAGAGTTTTGTGCAAACCAGCTTGTGTGTAAGTTAGTAAGTAATTTGATCGGTCGCTATGGTTTAGTATGCGAATTCTCTTATTTTCAGGAGTTTGTGCCAATGCTGATAGCGACAAAAACAAAATTATACTAAAAGTAAGTCCTTTTTTCACAGAAATTTGTTTTTATTGAGGTCATTTCCGAAATGAACAATTTTCTATGTTTTTACATTTCAAAATGCACAAATGGTTTATAACGACTCTACAGGAATAGAGCAAGTTTTTTCTTTCACAGTAAACTTCTTAATGGTTGAGTGCGAATTATATTTAAGAAAATGGACTTTCCGGTTATTCGAAGCTACTACAATTGTGTTGTTTGGTAAAATTGCGGGCGACGAAAATATTTTTCCTCCGGTATCATATTTATCTATCACTTCGCCTTTAGAATTGATTACATACAGGTTGTGATCGTAGCTACCAATACAAAACGTACTATCGCTTAATGCTCTTGGCGATGATACTACCCAGCCGCCTGTTTCTATTTTATACTTTATATCTCCATCTTCAGTAAGTAGATAAATATATTTATCAGTGGATCCGAATACGATTGTTCCATCGTTTAACTGAATGGGTGAGCCATGAATTTTTCCCCCTACTTTTACCTTTTTAAGTGTATCTTTTTTAGTATCAAAAATATATAGGTTTTTGTCGTAGCTACCTACTGCAAGCATTCCATTTTTTAATATTGCAGGTTGCGAGTGCACAACCCAATTCTCAGTAGCGATACTTTTTTTAAGCTTGCCTTTTTCGTCTAAAATGTAAATTTGGTTGTTGTGCGTTCCTGAAATAACCTCATTATCTCGGACAGTAATACCCCCGTGGGCCAATTTTTTTGTATCAAAAGCGTACTTCAGTCCTTCGGGCGATATGTACTGAATTTTGTTTTTATTCGTTCCAAACACCAATGTACCATCGGTAAGTTGTTCAATTTTACTAAAAATTCGCCCACCGGGCCGAATTTTTCGAAGTAGATTTCCTACCTGATCCAAAAAGTAGACGTTTTTATCATAGCAACCAATGGCCACACTTCCATCGTCCAATTCAGATGCCGAAGCATGTACCCAACCACGGGTTTTGAATTTTGATATGGTTTCACCTATATTATTCAAAAAGTATACACGTTTACCATGAGAACCAAATATTACGGTCGTATCAGAAGTCACCAATATTTCGCTATACACTTTTCCGTTTGTTTTAAGCGACTTAATTAGGTCGAAATGCGAAATCATTTGCCCGAAGGCTGTGCTTGAAATTGCTGCAATAAGGAGGTTAACAGCAATGAATTTAATCCTATTTTTCATAGGGAATACTATTTATTTCCGCGTCTAATTTGCCGTAAAGTGAGCGACTAATAGTGGTAAGAGGTAACCGAACAGCCGATTGCGTAATATTTTTAATTTGGAGTGCCGCCTTGATTCCCGACGGGTTCCCATCTTCGAAAATCATTTCGGCAAAGTTCAATAAATTATAATGAATTTCCCGCGCTTTGGGGTGATCATCGTTTAATCCGGCCCGAACCATTTCGCAAAATGCTTTGGGATAAGCGTTGGCTAATACCGAAATAACCCCACTTGCTCCTGCAGCAACCAGAGGCATGGTAAGAGCATCTTCACCTGAAATTACCTTAAAGTTATCGGGTGTACGCTTTATAATGTCCATTACCTGTGTAATATCTCCGGAAGCCTCTTTAATGCCTATGATATTGTTATTGTTGTGTGCAAGAGAAATAACCGTATCGGCTTCCATATTTTTCCCGGTTCGTCCGGGTACATTGTATAAAATAACAGGTACTGGTGAAGCCGCAGCAATGGTGCTAAAATGTTGTATCATACCCTTTTGACTGGGTTTATTGTAATATGGTACTACCGATAATATGGCATCAATATCGGTAAAATCGGTCTTTTGTATTTTAGTAACAATTTCACTTGTACTATTGCCCCCAATACCTAAAACCAGCGGTAAACGTCGATTATTCGTCTCCTTGATTGAATTAACTACTGCAATTTGCTCATCGTTAGTCAGGGTAGGGTATTCACTAGTTGTTCCCAGTGCTACTAAAAATTCTACGCCATCTGTAATTACATATTCGAGCAATTTTTCTAATGCTTTGAAATCAACACTTCCATCTTTTCTGAATGGAGTAACTAAGGCAACGCCCGTACCTTCAAAACTTTTGCTATGCATAGGTTACATTTTTATTCGTTGATTCTGTACTGTTTATTACGGATAGATAATGAATAAGTTGCTGATGGAAATCATTCGGGTTATCTGTTTTTCCTTCAATTATCAGGTCGTAAAATGCTTTATTGTCGTCATTAGACCCTGCTATTAGACTGGCTCCCGACGATGCACAGATGTATGCAAGCGGATAGGAAACACTGAAATCTGCCTTTATCAGCAAATCAAACTTTTTTTGCGTAAACGCAATTATTTCTTCAGTTTTTGGTTTTCCGAACCAGTTTAGGTCACGTTTATAAAAAAGGGTTAATCCTTTTTTTTGCTCCAACTCCTGTGTTGGCTTTTTCAAATTAACAAATGCAAACACATCGATTTGCATTTGTCGTTCATGCAGAAATTTTGCGAGTTTAGCTACGTGAGCAGCCACGTCGTCGCCGGTGCGTTCAAAAATAATCCCCACGTGCTTAATCTGTTCAAGATTTTTAAAGCTTTTCTTACGAGGATTTTTTTTGATTGCATTTTTGATTGCAATATTTTGAAAAAGCGATTTTAAACTACTCATTGGTTATTCTTCTTGTTGGTTACGTCCGTGGCATTGCTTGAATTTTTTCCCACTACCGCACGGACAAGGATCGTTCCGTCCCACTTTTTTCTCCACACGTAAAGGTTGCGGTCTTTCTTTCTCTTTTGTATTTGCAATCAAATCGTTACGGCGCGATGTTTCATATTTGCTGTAATCCGTTCGTTGCTGTTGCGCCCGCTGTACTTCATCGTCCGCTTTAAGAGGAATAAACGATTTTAACAAAACCGAAGAAACATCTTTGTTTACTTTATCGATAACTCCACGGAAAAGCTCAAACGATTCAAATTTGTATATCAAAAGGGGATCTTTTTGCTCGTAACTCGCATTCTGAACAGAAGTTTTAAGGTCATCCATTTCGCGCAGATGCTCTTTCCAAGTCTCATCAATTACAGCCAGGGTAATGTATTTTTCCAAGGCTCTGATTACTTCTTCGCCATTGGTTTTATAAGCCTTTTCAAGATTAACAACTACCTGAAATACCTTTGTGCCATCTGAAATTGGAATGACAATGTTTTCGTATTTCTCGCGTTGCGTTTTATATACATTTCCAATTACAGGCATCACTTGTTGCGAAATGGTGAGCTCTTTTCGTTCAAAGGCATTTTGTATTTCTTTGAAAAGTTTATCAGTCAATTCATCTGGTTGTTCTTTCATGAACTCATCCTTATCGAAAGGAGGCTCGATGGAAAGATGACGTATCAGATCGAGCTTAAAGCTGTCGTAATCGGCTTGGCCATAGTTATTTTCTACAATTGCTTCGCATACATCGAACATCATATTGGCAATATCCACACCTAAACGCTCTCCAAATAAGGCGTGACGGCGTTTGGAGTAAATCACCTCACGTTGCGAATTCATCACATCATCATACTCCAGTAATCGCTTACGAATACCAAAGTTGTTTTCTTCTACTTTTCGTTGAGCTCTTTCAATGGACTTGGTAATCATTGAGTGCTGAATAACTTCACCCTCTTTAATTCCCATTCGGTCCATCATTTTGGCAATACGGTCGGAACCAAATAAACGCATCAAATCATCTTCAAGCGACACGTAAAATTGTGACGATCCCGGATCACCCTGACGACCGGCACGTCCGCGTAACTGACGGTCGACCCGTCGAGATTCGTGACGCTCTGTAGCAATAATGGCCAATCCACCGGCTTTTTTCACCTCTTTAATCAGTTTAATGTCGGTACCACGACCTGCCATGTTGGTTGCAATGGTCACCGCTCCGGCATGACCAGCTTCGGCAACTACTTCTGCTTCGCGCTGGTGTAATTTGGCGTTAAGTACATTGTGTTTTACACCTCGCATTTTCAGCATTCGGCTCAATATTTCTGATACTTCAACCGATGTGGTACCAACCAGAGATGGACGTCCCTCTTTTTGTAGTTCGATAATTTCTTCAATTACCTTATTATATTTTTCGCGTTTGGTTTTAAATACCAAATCCTGACGGTCGTCTCGAACTATTGGCTTATTGGTAGGAATAACCACTACATCGAGTTTATAGATGTTCCATAACTCACCGGCTTCGGTTTCGGCTGTACCAGTCATGCCCGAAAGCTTTCCATACATTCTGAAATAGTTCTGAAGGGTAACAGTGGCAAATGTTTGTGTGGCAGCTTCTACCTTTACATTTTCTTTAGCTTCAATTGCCTGGTGCAAGCCATCGGAATATCGCCGTCCCTCCATAATACGACCAGTTTGCTCATCTACAATCTTAACTTTATTGTCCATTAAAACATACTCCACATCTTTTTCAAACATGGCATATGCTTTTAGCAATTGGTTTATGGTATGCACACGCTCCGATTTTACAGCATAATCCTGAAGCATTTTATCTTTTTCCTTAATCAAGGCTTCCTGGTCTGTTACGCTTTTTTCCAAATCGGCTAATTCAGAGCCAATATCGGGTAATACAAAGAATGAGGCATCTTCTGCGTCGGTCGATAACAGGTCAATTCCTTTATCGGTAAGTTCAATACTATTGAGTTTTTCATCAATCACAAAAAACAGATCGTCTGTTACTTTATGCATGTGCTTACCATTTTCCTGCATGTAGTAATTTTCTGTTTTTTGCAGGAGAGCCTTCATTCCCTCTTCACTGAGGAATTTAATGATGGCTTTATTTTTCGGTAATCCTTTAAATGCTCGCAGGAGCAGCAGGCCGCCTTTTTCTGTATCTTTATTAGCAATTAGCTTTTTTGCTTCGGCAAAAATGTCGGTTACAAACTTTTTCTGAGCGTTGAATAAGCGCTGTACATTGGCTTTGTAGTCGTTAAACATTTGGTCATCGCCTTTAGGTACAGGCCCCGAGATAATCAAAGGAGTACGTGCATCATCAATTAAAACAGAATCGACCTCGTCGACAATTGCATAATTATGTTTGCGTTGCACTAAATCTTGAGGGCGATGCGCCATATTGTCGCGAAGATAATCGAAACCAAACTCATTGTTTGTACCGTAGGTAATATCGCATTCATAGGCTGCGCGACGTTCTGAACTGTTAGGGTCGTGTTTATCGATACAATCGACAGAAAGGCCATGGAATTCAAATATCGGTCCCATCCATTCAGCATCACGTTTGGCAAGGTAATCGTTCACTGTAACCAAATGCACACCTCTTCCGGTCAGTGCGTTCAGGAAAACCGGCAATGTAGCAACCAATGTTTTTCCTTCACCAGTGGCCATCTCAGCAATTTTTCCGCTGTGAAGAACAATACCACCAATAAGCTGCACATCATAATGAACCATGTCCCAGGTTATTTTATTTCCTCCGGCAGTCCATGAGTTGTAATAAATGGCTTTTTCGCCTTTAATATCTACCAAATCGCGTGTTGTAGCAAGGTTTCGATCAAAATCGGTTGCGGTAACTTCAATTTCTGTATTGTCGAAAAAGCGCTGTGCTGTGCTCTTTACAATGGCAAAGGCTGTAGGCAAAGCATTTTTGAGGGCTTCTTCCAGCTTTTCTTCTATTATTTTTTCTAGTTTGTCGATCCGATCGTAATAGCCTTCCTTCACAGAAGCCGATCGGGTATTTTCAACCTTTTCTTTGAGTTCATCAATTTCTTTCTGTTCATCTGAAACATAGTCGCGTATCTCTTGCTTAATTTTCAGCGTTTCAGCCCTTAATGCATCGTGATCGAAATCTTTGATGCGCTCATATGCTTCTTTTATTTCTTTTACCATCGGCAGTACTTGCTTAATATCCTTTTCTGCCTTAGTACCAATTAGTTTGGCTACTATACTACTTATAAAACTCATTGTTATATAATTTTGTATTTTACTTTGTTTAGAACCTACAAATTTAATCGAAATTTTCACCTATACACAATGTAAATTGTATTAAAGCACCGAAAATTCATTATTAATTTGTGAATGTGGATGAACGATTAAAAAGTGTATGCGTAGGCTAGCATAATAGCGCAAATATGCACAAAATCTAATGCTATCCTGTTGTTTTTTGGGAAAATCGCATTATAAGTAAACGCATTAGGCTGATATTCACATCGAAATGCAAGGCGTTAATTGTGGAAATCGGCAGAATTTCTGGCGAAGTGCCTGTAAGGAATGCAGCATCAAACTGGCTGAGCTCGGCAGTAGAGATTGCAACTTGATGCACTAAAATGGCATTTGCCTGAGCTATATCGATTACCACTTCTCGTGTAATTCCGGGGAGTACAGTTGAAACCGGCGTCGTGTATAGCTGTTTATCTTTAATAAAAAAAATATTTGACCGACTCCCCTCGGATAGTTGATTGTTGTGAGCATAAAGTACTTCGTAAATACCTTTTTGTTGAATGAAATTGGCTGTTGCTTGCCGTAAATTAATGCGTTTTACTTTAGCATTAGGGTTTTCTCGTATGGCATCGTAAAGCATTGTATCAACACCCTTGCGATATTGCTCATCTGTTGGATAGGAGTGGGGAATAAATCGAATGCTCCAGTTTTGATCATTATTGATGACTATTTCAATGTTTCCATTTTCAATGATATTTTCCTTTATCAGTGTTTCGATTGAGTAAAGAATAACTTCTTTTTTTGGCATTGACAGCCTTATGAGTGCTGCGGACTGTTCCATTCTCCGCAGGTGAGCATCAACGAATGCGCCCTTATTGTTGTAAATACGAATAACCTCGTAGATGGAATGATCGTTAATAATGTTATTCTCACAAAATTCCTCAACGGAGGTTAATTGATTGTTGATAATGCAAAACCGGCCTGTAATGTTCATTACGACACATTTTTGAGTAGTTCCGAAATTGCGTTATGTAAATCTTGGATGTTTATTCGTATTTCTTTGTTTTGAAATTGCACCATTGCCCATTTGGCTCGTAAAAAGCTCCATCGTACTAAATGCCAAATTTTTATACTCAGTACTCCTGAAATAATAGTTGAAATAAAGAGTAAGGCTGCCGTTTTTAGTGTGAAAAGAGACAAAAACGTAATGAGTGCAGCAATGAGAATGAGTCCAAATTGTACAATATAAATCACATATCGTATAGAGGTTCGAAACTGCACATCTTTAATTTTTTTATTGGTGAAAATTATTGGCCATAACCAAAAGACCCCGAAAACAATGGTTCCGGGTAGCGCAAATGGTACAAGAAGCAGAGTTAGTATAAATGCGATAATTGCTCTTGTACTGGACTTTCGGCCAATAATTTCGAAGGGTAGTTTTTTTGTGTGTTTCAGAATATTTTGTGTATTGGAAATGATTGTTGTGTATAATTCCTTAGCATTCTCCTGACCCATATTCAATGCTTGGGTAACTTTGCGTTGTGTGCTAAAGCGTATTTCTTGACCCTTATTTGTGAGCGATTTGGCACTGTTTTCGGCATAAATAGCAGAAGCTGCCAGACATTCGTCGTAATGTTCCTCGCTTTCGATATGAATGATTTGATTTTTTAATTTCTCTGATAAATCTTTCGTGATTTTTGCTAGTGCTATTTGTGGATTTTCTTTATACTCTTCAAGGTATGGTTTAAGGGGGAAAGGGGTTCCAAATACTACCGTAAGGCGCGCGAAAAATGAACTGTAATTTGTGTAATCGATGGCTGTGGGAATAATTTCCAAATCAATAGGGTCATTACTATTTAGTTCTGTCTGAAATGCAATACGGGCGAATCCTTTTTTGAGCTGACGTAATTTTTTTGCTCCAAAATGATTGCCTTCTGGTAAGATTACCAAACCACGCTTGTTCTTTAGCACCCGAACTGTATGGTCAAACGTTTCCTGATTGTTTTTTAAAGAATCGTACCCATCTCGAATTCTATAGACGGGTAAAATTTTTAAATAGTATAAAAATGTGGCAATGCGTTTTTTTTTGAAAATGTCGCTTCGGGCTAGAAAAACCAACGGATCATTTTTAGCAAATAGTATTGCCATTGCATCCATTAGGGCATTTTGGTGGTTGGGGGTAATAATGGATGGTTTTTCTTGTTGTTTGTCAGGAACATTAATCGAGTAAACCTCTCGGTAAAATAAATTATGTAATTTCTGGATATAGGAATAGAACAAGCGATAGCTTAGGTCATTTTTTTCAATTGTGTGTTTTCCCATTTTTATAAAATTTTATATGGTGCAAAATAGGGTAAAAAAAGCCGAATATTCAAATTTTGTCAGTATGGTGGCAATCTGTTTGAAAATGGCTTAAAACGTCATATACGAATAGTAGAAGTATACCGATTTTTCCATAAAAAAGCAATTGCCAAACCGGCAATAATGTGCCAAATTCCCCACCAAGCCGCAATATATGCCATGGCGCCTACTTCCAGATCGGGCGGAAAAATCTTTGGATTAAAAATGAGAACCAGGGCTAAACCAGAGTTTTGAATACCCGTTTCTATAGCAATAGTTTTTCTGTTAATTGGAGGGAGTTTAAACAGTGCAGCAACCGTAAGCCCTGTCAAAATAGCCAGTAAATTATGAAAAAACACAATAAGGGTAACCCACTCAATATGAGAGATAAAGTGTTCGAAATTATTTGAGAAGGCAATAACAATAAAGCCAACAAATCCGATAATTGAAACGAGTTTAATGGGTTTGATAATTTTTTCGGTAATAGTTGGAAAAAAACGTGAAAACTGAAGGCCAATAATCAATGGAATACCCAGAATAATAAATACCGTAGTAAACATTTGTACCGGATTGATACTAAGTGGCCTTACCAATTCGCTAGTGCGTTCGGTATAGTTAATGAATTGGGTTCCATAAAATGCAAAATTTGCCGGAGTTAAAATAATTGCTCCAAGGCTCGAGAAGCCTGTTAAGCTAACCGAAAGGGCCGTATTTCCCCTGGCCAAATGCGAGATGAAATTAGAGATATTTCCTCCCGGGCACGATGCCACCATAATCATTCCCAAAGCAACGCCAATGGTTATGTAGTTGCTAATAAGAATGGCAAAAATAAAAGTAACTAAAGGAAGAACGAAAAACTGGGATAAAATGCCGATAATAGCACTTTTAGGGTTCGTAAACACCTCTTTGAAATGTTTGGGCTTTATTTCTAAGGCTATACCAAACATAATGAAGGCCAAAACCAAATTTAGTGCAAACAAGCCTTCGCTATTGAAATTTAACTGTAATTTATCAAGTAGTTGTAACTCTTCCTTCATTTGTCAAAAGTTTACTGTCAATGTAGCGAAATCACTTCACCAATTAGATCGTAAGCGTCGGCATCGGTAATTTTGACGGTGCAGAATGTACCTATTTCGAGTGGGGAGGTTGTTTCAATTTGTATTTCTCCATCTACTTCTGGAGAGTCAAATTCGCTTCTTCCATAATAAACCCCATCTTCTTCGCGGTCGATTATTACTTTTAATTCCTGACCGATTTTTTGTAGTGTTAATTCCTGAGAAATTGCGTGTTGTGCTTCCATTAAGGTGTCTAAACGTTGTTGCTTGATGTCTTCATCAACCGTATCTTCAAGCGCTTCGTATGCCGGAGTATACTGTTCATGCGAATAGGGGAAGGCACCCATTTTTTCGAAACGAGCTTCCTCAATATACGCAAGAAGTTCATTGAACTGCTCATCTGTTTCATTGGGGAAACCTACAATTAATGTTGTACGCAGAGCTACGTCTGGAACCTGTGTGCGTAAATCGCTAATGAGTTGCCTGGTAACCTCTCTGTTATGTCCCCGTTTCATCGCCGATAGTATTTCATCATTAATGTGTTGAATGGGAATATCTAAGTATCGACAAACTTTCGGGTTGGTTCGCATCTCTTCAAATAGATCGTCGGGAATACCCACAGGGTAGGCGTAGTGGAGTCGGATCCATTCTATGCTGTTAACTTGAGAAATGGCACGAATTAAATCGGTAAGGGTAGGCTTTTCTGGCAAGTCAGTTCCGTATAATGTTAAATCTTGTGCAATTAAAAGCAACTCCTTAACACCTTTTTTAGCTAAGTCTTGCGTTTGCTTAATTAGTTCGGGTAATGGAACGGATGTATAATTACCCGTAATTTTTGGTATGGAACAAAAAGCACATTTTCTATTGCACCCTTCGGCAATTTTTAAATATGCATAATGGTTTGGCGTAGACATTATGCGTTCATGCCGATGCGATTCGTGCAAAACGCCATTAAGAGTACCCATAATCTGTTCGATATCAAATTTGCCAAACCAGGCATCTACCTCTGGGATTTCTTTTTCGAGTTCTTTTTTAAAAAGCCCGGTCAAACACCCAAATACACCCACGAAGGCGTCGGGGTGTTCGTTTTTAAACCGTATAGCTTCCAAGATAGTATCGACAGACTCTTCCTGGGCGTCATGAATAAATCCGCAGGTATTGATAAGTGTAAAAGGGTGGTAAGTATCTTTGTCGTAAACGGTTTTATACCCGTTTAGTTCCAGTTGGCGGGCTAAAAACTCGCTATCGACAATATTTTTAGCACAACCCAGATTGACAATATTTACAGTCTTCAAGGTAATAAAATTTAAGTAAAAAAATGAGGATGAGTATTATTGACTAAATAAGGAGTCGACAAATTCCCGTTTATTGAAAATTTGTAAATCGTCTATTTTTTCTCCAATTCCGATATATTTTACCGGCACTTTAAGTTGATCTGAAACACCAATTACCACACCACCTTTGGCAGTACCATCCAGTTTTGTAATGGCAAGTGCCGAAATACTTGTGGCTTTAGTAAATTGTTTTGCTTGTTCAAAAGCATTCTGACCGGTAGAGCCATCAAGAATTAACAGTGTTTCGTGAGGAGCATCCGGGATTACTTTTTGCATAACCCGCTTAATTTTAGCGAGTTCATTCATTAGGTTTACCTTATTGTGCAATCGTCCGGCGGTATCAATAATTACTACATCGGCATTGCGCGTTTGGGCAGCTTTTACTGTGTCGAATGCTACTGAAGCAGGGTCGGAGCCCATTTTTTGTTTAATTAAAGGTACGCCAACACGTTCGCTCCATATTTGCAATTGATCGATAGCCGCAGCGCGGAAAGTATCGGCAGCTCCAATAATTACATTATGACCATGTTTTTTATATTGATAAGCAATTTTTCCAATTGTGGTGGTTTTTCCAACTCCGTTAACCCCAATTACCATAATAACGTGAGGTTTGGTTTTCGATTCTAATGACCACGTTTCCGCTTCGGAGTTGTCTGATTCGGTAAGCAACTGAGTAATTTCATCGCGAAGAATTTCGTTAAGCTCCGATATGCTTGTGAATTTATCGTTCGCCACACGTTTTTCAATCCGTTCTATAATCCGTATGGTAGTATCAACACCGACATCTGACGAAATTAGTATTTCTTCAAGCTCATCCAATACATCATCATCGACTTTCGATTTTCCGATGACAGCACGTGTAAGCTTTTGAAAAACACTTTGTTTTGTTTTAGATAACCCTTTATCGAGGCTTTTCTTTTTGTCCTTTGAAAATATACCCATGGTGTATGTATTAAAGAGCGCAATTTAGAAATAAATTACAATAAAAAAAAGGCCTGCACAAAAGTGAGGCCTTAATTGAATATCGTAAATTCAGAATTATTTCTTTTCGAAAAATTCCTTAACTTTATCGTTGTTTACCATTCCTTCTTTGAACTGATATGCGCCTGATTTAGGTGATTTCACCATTTTAATCACTTTAGCATATGCTTTACCTGATCCCTTTTTAAGGGTTGCAACTACTTTCTTTGCCATATCTTATTATTATTTTATTTCGCGATGAAGTGTTACTTTTCTCATGATTGGGTTATATTTTTTTAATTCCAAACGTGAGGTTGTGTTTTTTCTATTCTTTGTAGTAATGTAACGAGATGTACCCGGCATACCACTTTCTTTGTGCTCTGTGCATTCAAGAATTACCTGAACACGGTTTCCTTTTTTCTTTGCCATGATTTACCTCCCTCAATTAATATTTGTTGATATATCCTTTTTCTCTGGCATCTTTAAGCGCTGCTGCAATGCCCTTTTTGTTAATGGTTCTTATACCATTAGCTGTTACCTTCAAACTAATCCACCTATCCTCTTCGGGGAGGTAGAAACGTTTCTTAAATAAGTTGGGGTAAAATTTTCTTTTTGTTTTAGCATTTGAGTGCGATACGTTATTCCCAACCATCGGTCTTTTTCCTGTAATCTGACAAACTCTCGACATCGTTCTAATATTTTTATAAATATAATTTTCCTAAATCGGTGTGCAAATGTCATGATAATAATTGAATAAATCAAAATCTTTTATCATTATTTTCAAAATATCATTAAAAAAAGTGAATAAAACACATTTTCTACGTAAACCTCCTTGCTATAGCAGTTTTCGGAGTACCTCATACATGGCAATTGTGGCCGTGCGTTCTATATTGACTTGGCGACTATGGGTAAATTTGTACTTTTTTGCCTCCACTTCGCCATTTACGTACACACCTATCCATACGGTTCCAACCGGTTTTTCTGGTGTTCCGCCTCCAGGACCGGCAATTCCGGTTGTCGAAACGGCAATGTCCGTATTAAGCACCTGTGCAGCACCTTTAGCCATAGCACAGGCAACTTGCTTGCTTACAGCGCCATATTGTGCAATATCTTCCGATTCTACTTTGAGTAGAGCAATCTTAGCCTCATTACTATAGGCCGTTATGCCTCCTTTAAAAATTTCAGATGCTCCGGCAATAGATGTAATGCGACTTCCGATAGATCCTCCGGTGCAGCTCTCTGCTGTTGCTATGGTCAAGTTATTGCTGATGAGTATTTTGCTTAAAGCATATTCAACTCTCTCTTTACCACTGCCAACAATATTTTTTCCTAAAATTTGTCTTAATTCAGTAAGATGTAATTGAAGGATTTCAGTATTTTGATAATCCTCTGATAATCGCAGCCGAATAATACCGGGCGACGGGAGATAGGCAATTTTCATTGTGGGTGCCATTTTTGCTTCCCAAGGTGCTAAAATAGTTGATAATTCACTTTCGGCATACCCAATTACATGGAGTGTTTCATAAGAGGAAGCCTGTAATTCAAATTGTTGATTAAGCAATGGTAAAACCAAATCTTCGAATATTTTTTTCATTTCGAACGGAACACCGGGTAAAGAAATTACCATGCAGTTATTCTGCTCAAAAACCTGCGATGGTGCTGTTCCAATTGGATTGCGAAGAACCTTGGCCTTTGTCGATACAAGAGCCTGCGCACGGTTGTTTGGGGTCAAATTTACAAAACCTCTTCGTTTTTCGACAAATGATTTTATATCTGCCAAAACATCTTCGTTGGTAATTAGTTCGCCGCCAAAAAAACGATTAAGTGTCTCAACCGTTTTGTCGTCACTTGTGGGGCCTAATCCGCCTGTAAGTATTAATACTTCGTTTTTAGCGATTAACTCACTTAATGTAGCTTCAAGTTGTTCAGGATCATCGCTAATACTTCTGATTTCTTGTACCGTTAGCCCTGCGTGAAATAATTTGTCAGCCAACCAGGCAGAGTTGCTATCAATTATCTGACCAATTAATATTTCGTCGCCAATGGTTACAATCGATGCTTTTATTTTATTCATTTAATTACTTCCTTAATCGTAATATTTTTCTTCGGAATGATGTAGGCCTGTTTATGGGGAAAACACCGTATTGAGCTTTCCGAATATCTTCAACCGTGTAAAAGGCAGTTGGATTGTGGTGTTGTATAATGGATTGTACTTTGTGCAGGTTTTTACGTTTGAGGATAATATAAATAACGTTTACCTTGGAGAATTTCCCCTTGGCATCTATTTCAGTTACGCCATATCCTTCTTTATACAGAGCATCAACAAGTTCAGCTGTATTTTTTTGCGTAATAATGCGAAAGACCAGTGTGCCAATGGCTAGTTTCTCTTCAATGAGCATCCCAATGTAATTTCCCGATGCAAACCCAAGCGCATAGGCAATGTAGCAAACCCAGTTATCGAGGTTTTGCATTATTTCGCCAATAGCAATGATCCAAATAAATACTTCTACAAATCCCAGTAGAGGTGCTAAGGTTCTGTTGCCTCGTGAAACAATTATAATACGTATAGTCCCAATGCTCACATCGAGAATACGTGCAATAAATATCAATAGTGGAAGTACCACATAAGCGTACCAATCAAAATGCATAGTTATCATACGAATTTCCTTTTTTGTCCCATTTTAAATCTTGTAAGATTGATGCTTTTACACCAATTGTAACCGAGTAACTTGGTCGTGGAAAGGGAACCCACTGAAAAGTGGCTACCCAACAGTGCAAATCCCGAACGATATTAAAGGTTGTGGGTTGTATCTCTTTATTTTCAAAATCGAATCCGGTCGAAACGTTGATTTTCCATTTCGAAGTGAGGCTAAAATCGCCTCGAACACTAACCGCTTGAGTTTGCGTTTTTTTAATTCCCGGTTTTCGGTAAGTGTAATTGTAGCCAATTGAAAAGCTCCAGGGAATATCGAAATAATCGTAATAGTCGGTTACATTATCTGTATTTTCCTCTGTTTCTTTCTCTGTTTCAGATTCTGCTGAGAACATTTTCGAATCGATACTAAATTGCACAGAACCGGATAAATTTGTAATACGACCTATTTTTCCGTCAACGGCGTATTGAAATTTATCTATTCTACCATATGTAATAGGATCGAGTGCATAGGGATCCATAGTAGCATTTGCTGTAATGTTAATTCGTTGAAACAAATTGGTTGAAGCACGTATGCTCAGGGCACTCCAATTCATGGAATCTTTTGCAATATCGTAGTTTGTGCTAAAATTTAATTGTTTTAAAAGATCGATTTTTTTTGTTGTGTTGGCAGTATCTCTGGGTGTTCGTACTTTCATTCCAACCTGGTTGTTTAAAGCCAATGAAATTGATCCGGATTCTCCAGACGGCGCGGTTCCATATATTCCGTTATCATAATAACTATAAGTACTTTCCGGTTTGCCAATCACTTCTCCATAATATCCGTATTTATCTACTCCAAAATCTGGGGTGTATTTGTACCCAATAGATGGAGTGTGCACAAACCGTATGGCTTCTATAGGAATATAGGGTTGAAAAGTATACAACCCATATACGGTAGTGTTTACCGAGGCACCAACGCTATAATCGTAGACTCGGTTAAAACCAGAAATAGTATCGACTGTTTGTTTTCCGTAAGTAAATTGATCGTCGTTCTGAAACAAAGCATTTTCGTATTTTTTTCTGATCGAATTAAAATACCAACGTTCTGTATATTTTGCATATGGAGACAAAGTCAAAAACTTTAGCATTTTAGCCGTTGTAGAAACATTAATATCGTGTTTTACGCCAAAACGAAATTCGTCGACTATATCTTGTTTAAAAAGATCCTCTTCCGGAATCTCAAATTTGTTTTCAAACCTTGATTTGTATGTAATTCCAATTTTCTCGATAATATTTGGGGGTTTGTTTGAGTTTTTGAAATCGAAAGGAGTAATGCGCTTCATATTCAAGTTGACACTTGGTAACACCATGGAAACTGTACTCAGGGTATCTTTGCTGTTCAATGTGTGACGTGCTTGTGCATTAACTGAAAACGGTGTTCCCGGTAAACTGTGCGAATAATTTACGGAAGATGTAACTGAATTTTGAATATACTCATCCATATTATTCGAATACCTGTTCGCTTGCGAGTTTTTTAGGTTGACACTGGCCGAAAAGGTACTATTGGGGTTTGCTTTAGGGTCTTGTTTGTGATCCCAGATAATGTGGTATGCACTGGTGTTTACTTCGTCTGATAAACCACGTTCACCTTCTATAATTTTCTCGTACGATGCTGAAACTTTCCCATTATAACGATACCTTTTTTTATAACGCGAACCAATCATCCCCTCAAAACTTCCTTTTGAATAGATGCTTGCCAAAACTTTTAAGTCAAAATAGTCATTAAACGCCCAGTAATAACCAAGATCTTCCAATGAAAAACCTCGGAGATCTGAATCGCCGTAGCTTGGAATAATTAAACCTGATGTTTTTTCTTGTGTGAATGGAAAAAAACCAAATGGAATGGCCAGAGGAGTTGGAATATCTTCAATTACAAGGTAGAGTGGTCCCGAAATAATTTTATCGTTTTGAATTACTCGTGCCTTACTCATGGCAATGAAATAGTGCGGATGTTCATGGTCACACGTGGTATATTTTCCGGCTTTTAGGTCAATAATATTGTCGTTGTGTTTTTTCGTGTGTTTGGAGTGTAAAAAACCACCGTCCTGTTCAGTAATGACATTTGTGATTATTCCCTTTTGCGTTTTAAAATTATATCGTATTTCCGACGACTCAAAAACTTCAGTACCTTCTTTAAATACAGGATATCCAAGTAAATTACCCAATGAATCTTCATACCCCTTGGCATAAATTTCGTTCTTCGTAAAGTCGATGTCGATATAAGCAGCTGTTAATTCAATATCTTCGTACACCACCTTGGCATTTCCCTTTAGAATTATGCGTTTTTCGTTTAAAAACGATTCGATCGTATCTGCCGACTGATAATCGACTTCGCTTGTAAGCATTGAATTATTCTGTTTTCGCAACAGGGTATCAGGTTGTTTTGAAACTCTAGTCGGTTTTTCCCGAAGTTGAGGATCATAAGTAGTGCTATCCACATTTTGCCCGAAGCATAAAGTGTCGACAAAAAATGTAAATAATAGCGATATGGTTAAATATTGAATAAAAACCTTCAAAACGAATTTCAATTCCCGTTAGTTTATACTATTTTTGTTTGTTCTTGTCGCAATAAAAATTGCGGCTCAAAACTAATTAAAATCTTTTATTCTCATATGCATCCGATCAATAAGATTTCGACAATACTTGCAATTGCTATGCTAATTTTCTCACTAGCTGCATTTGCCGTTGAAGATGATGAGCCCAAATATACTGTTGTACTCGATGCAGGCCATGGTGGCAAAGATAGTGGTGCCAGAGGTAGCTATTCAATGGAAAAGGACATTGTACTTGATGTCTCGATGCAAGTTGGTCAGTACATTAACAATTACCTCGACAATGTAAAAGTAATTTATACACGCAAAACAGATGAATTTATCGGCCTTTATAAACGGGCAGATATTGCCAATAAAGCGGAATCTGATTTATTTGTGTCTATACATGCAAACGCCTCCCCAAGCAAACGGCCCTACGGCACAGAAACCTTTGTCATGGGATTGCATAAAACCGAAGAAAACCTTGAAGTAGCGCAGAAAGAAAATGCTGTAATTACCCTGGAGGATGATTACACAGAAAAATACGAGGGGTACGACCCGCATAGCGCCGAATCATATATAATATTTTCATTAATGCAAAATACTTTTCTCGATCAGAGTTTAATGGCGGCTGGGCTTACCCAAACGGAATTTCGGGAAAAGGCAAACAGGAAAGATCGGGGCGTAAAACAAGCCGGATTTTTGGTTCTGTGGAAAACCACCATGCCCAGCATATTAATTGAAATAGGCTTTATGTCCAATGCAACAGAGGAGAAATATTTGAACTCAGAGCAAGGTAAGGACTATATCGCATCGGCAATATTCCGCTCCATTCGAGAATATTTCGAAATGCTCGACGAAAGTCAAGTAGAGAATAAAGTGGTAGAAAGAACCCCAGACGATACTATTACAAACACACCTGATAATTCGATATATTTTACCATACAACTTACAGCATCAACACATTTGGCCGATACAGCTGAGGGCGAATTTGCTAAGCTCGATGGCGAGGTTCAGGCAAAAATAATTGGGAACTATTATAAATACTTTTTCGGAAACGCAACCAATTACAATGACGCTAAAGCTCTACAAAACATGTGTATGGAATTATTTCCCGATGCATTTATTGTTGCATTTAACGGCGATAAACCCATATCTGTAGCGCAGGCAATGGAGATAATACAAAAATAGATGTAGTGTAAAGGGAATTCGATGAATAGTATGTTTGTGATATCTACATATTTTCATCATGTTTTGCCAAAAATACTTACTCTTTGTACAAATAAAATAGCGACAAATGAATAATAAATACAAGTACATATTAATAGGTCTGCTCATCGTAATTACTGTGGGAATTTTTATTTTCGGGCTCAATTTTTTAAAAGGAAAAAATTTCTTCATTGAGGAAGAAGAGTATTATGTTGTTTATGAGCGTATCGAAGGATTAAATAGTTCAAGTCCGGTATTGCTCAACGGGTATAATATTGGCCAGGTTAGAGAGATTAAGTTTAACGATTTAATAGAAGGAGATTTAATTGTCAAATTTATTGTTAAACGAGACATACGCATACCCAAGAATTCTACAGCACGTATTTTTAGTCAGGATTTAATGGGAACCAAAGCCATTGAGCTTATATTTAGTGATAGCGATCAGCAAACAGAAATTGGCGATACACTGAATTCGCAAACAGAGGAAAGTTTGAAAGACCAAGTAAGCATAGAAATGTTGCCATTGAAAAACAAGGCCGAGGATTTGCTTAAAGAAATGGAAAATGCGATTAAAATTATCAACACCGTATTTAATGAAGAAACTCAATCGAATTTACACGAAATATTTCGTCAGCTTACCCAAACAGCAGCTAATTTAAACTCCAGTTCGGCGAGTGTAGATAGTATGTTAATAAACGAAAAACAGCAGATTCATCGATTACTTGTAAATCTAGAGGGAATTACACGAAACTTTAACAGCAATAGTAAGAATATTACCGAGCTGCTCTACAACCTTAAAAGCCTTACCGATTCGCTTAATCAAACCGATTTTAAGGGCACAATGAGTAATGTCGACAGTACATTGAGTAATTTGAATCAAGTGTTGGCCAGTATCGAAAACCAGCAGGGAACGATGGGTAAACTAATTTATGACGATTCATTATATAATACTATAAACAGAGGAACAGACGAAATTGGTAATTTGGCCGCAGATCTACGTATTAACCCCAAACGGTATTTACACTTCTCAGTTTTCGATCTAGGACGTACGATGTATGTACTAGATGAAAAGAAAATAGAGAAGAAAGCTTCAGCTCAAAGACCTATTTATTGTGTATTGATTGATAAGTCTGATAAACCAATTGCACTGGAATCGTTTGAAGTTGCAGGTGATGTAAAACAACGGTCGTTTGATGGTACATACTTATACACTGTTGGCGAGTTTAGCAAAGAGCGTAAAGCCGAGAAATTCTTCAATAAAATACAAAAAACCAATCCAGATGCTCAACTCGTAAAAATTAACAAAAATCAATATGAGGTGCTTAGTAATTGATTATTTTTATTGAGTATTTTTACCTGGTAATTGATTTTTTTTAATTCCACTAAGAATGCACTAATGGCCTTGTTTTTCAACACTTTTACAGATTTGATATATGTAACTACCTTGTAATGAGTGTGACAACAAATGTGAAAAAAGTTTATATTTCAAAGAGCTGATTATAAAATCAATACCCTAAAAATGAAAAATACAAGCGAAAAATCATTTTTTTATCAAGTTTTTTTTCACCAACTTAGACTTCGCTATTATAAAAAACTGTATTAATATAAATTGTTAGGAGTCAGTTGACTATGAATCACACAAACGTTTGGGGTCAGTGCCTCGACATTATCAAAGACAACATACCTGAGAGAAGTTTCCAAACTTGGTTTGGACCAATCAGGCCGTTAAAATTATCGGATAAGGTTCTTACAATCGAAGTTCCTTCCTCTTTCTTCTATGAGTACCTGGAAGAGCATTTTATCGATATTCTTCGAAAAACGCTTTTTAAGGTTATAGGCGATGGAGCGAAGCTTGAGTATAGCATTGTACTGCACAATAATACCCACAACTCCGATCCGTATATGGTGAAAATGCCAACACAGAATCGTACCGAGTTGAAAAATACTCCGGTTTCAGTTCCAATGGGCCAAAATGAGCGAAACAATATTAAAAACCCGTTTGTGATTCCGGGAATTCAAAAGCTCAACATCGACCCACAACTGAACAGCGAGTACACATTCGATAATTTTATCGAAGGCGAATGTAACAGATTGGCTCGCTCGGCAGGTTTTGCAATTGCCCAAAATCCCGGCAAAACTACCTTTAACCCACTTTTTATTTATGGTGCTTCAGGTCTGGGAAAAACACACCTTGCACATGCCATTGGAATTGAGGTAAAATCGCGCTTCCCCGAAAAAACGGTTTTATATGTAGCTGCCAATAAATTGGAACGCCAGTATACCGACTCTATACGGAGCAACGAACGAAACGATTTTGTGCATTTTTATCAAATGATTGATGTACTTATTGTGGATGACGTGCACGATTTTGCCGGAAAAAAAGGAACACAAGATGTCTTTTTCCACATCTTTAATCATTTACACCAGTCGGGAAAACAATTAATTTTAACATCTGATAAACCTCCGGTAGAATTAGAAGGACTTGAGCCACGACTGTTATCACGGTTTAAATGGGGCTTAAATGCTGATGTGCAAGTGCCTGATTTTGAAACACGAAAAGCTGTATTGAAAAATAAAGCGTATAAAGATGGTATCGAACTCGATGAAGAAATTATCGACTATATTGCCGGACACATCAATACAAATATTCGTGAAATGGAAGGCGCCTTGGTTTCGCTTATGGCTCAGAGTACATTAAACCGAAAAGCTATTACGCTCGACCTTGCTAAGAGTTTGATCGAAAAATTTGTGCGTCACACTAAAAAAGAGGTTACACTAGATTCTATTCAGCAAGCAGTGTGCAATTATTTTGGAATGCCCATGGAGCAGCTGAAATCAAAAACACGCAAGCGCGATATTGTACAGGCACGGCAAATTGCCATGTTTTTTGCCAAGAATAAAACCAAAGCCTCTTTGTCTACTATTGGGTCGCTTATTGGCGGAAAAGATCACGCTACCGTTTTGCATGCCGTAAAAACAGTTGGTAACTTACAGGATACAGATAAACGATTTAAAGTTTACATCGAGGATATCAGTAAAATGATAGAAGGAGTGTAAGCTCAATAAAGACTTTTTTAAACCTCTCTGTTTTTCAGGGAGGTTTTGCTTTTTTAGCTAGTACAGCTTTGTAGTTCAAAACTTTTTATCGGTTAATCTGTTTTTCAATTGTTGTAAATCCATTGTTTTTTATGAAAAATGATAAACGCGTCAGTTAATAGGACAATAAAATTTTGAAAAACTGGCTTAAATCATCAATTTTGCAAGCGCTCAGATTTTATAAATACGCATTTAAAGCGCTGTTGGGTATTGATCAGATCTGATTGACGTTCGATATACATTAATTTAAAGAGGAGGTAATCTCCAAAAAAAAATGAAATTCTGAAATGGGAATTATAATTAAGACAAAAGAACAAATAGAAGGGATCAGGAAAAGTAGTCAGCTGGCTGCCCAATGTCTCGATTTTATTGAACCTTATGTTAAAGTCGGGGTTTCTACCGGCGAGCTTGATCGGAAAATTGAAGACTTTATAAGAGAACACGGTGCTACGCCGGCGCCACTTAATTACCATGGTTTTCCGAGAGCTACGTGTATTTCTCCAAACGAAGTTGTTTGTCATGGAATACCTTCCGAAGAACGTACGCTAAAAGATGGCGACATTATCAATATTGATGTAACCACCATTCTTGATGGTTATTACGGTGATACGAGTCGTATGTTTGAGGTTGGAGAAATTAAGCAGGAGGCTGCCCAACTTATCGACACCACAAAACATTGTCTCGATTTGGGTATACAGCAGGTAAAACCGGGAAATCGGTTCGGTAATATTGGTTTTGTAATTGGGCGTTATGCTAAAAGTAAGGGCTATAGTGTTGTGTATGAATTTTGTGGACACGGTGTGGGAATAGAATTTCATGAAGAACCACAGGTTGAGCACAGCGCTCGTAGGAATTCTGGTCAGGTGATGCTACCCGGTATGATTTTTACCATTGAACCCATGATCAATTTGGGGAAATCGCGTGTGAAAATCGATGAGTCGGATGGATGGACTGCAACAACCATCGACGATAAATTGTCTGCACAGTTTGAACATACAATTTTGGTTACTGACGATGGATTTGAGGTTCTTACCGATCTCCATAACGAATATTAAGTCCAGACAATATTACTAAATATTGTTTTCAGCTGATTTTGTTAACTTTACATCCCTGTTATATAGACAATTATTAATTAAATATTAAATCAATGAAATTATTAGAAGGGAAAACTGCCATTATTACCGGAGCATCAAGGGGTATAGGCCGACAAGTCGCCTTGATATTTGCACAGTATGGAGCAAATGTAGCCGGTAGCGACTTAAAATATGACGAAAACTCTGAACGGCTCGAGAAAGAAATTAACGCCATGGGGGTAACTTGCAAAATGTATACCTCCGATGCCAGTAATTTTGAAGGTTGTCAGAAGTTTGCAGAAGATGTTGTGGCCGATTTTGGACGCATAGACGTATTGATTAACAATGCGGGCATTACAAAAGATAACTTGTTAATGCGTATGAGTGAAGCCGATTGGGATGCAGTTATTAATGTTAATCTGAAATCGGCATTTAATATGACAAAAGCCGTGCAGCGCACAATGCTTAAGCAGCGCTCCGGATCAATTATAAATATGAGTTCAGTAGTTGGTGTGTCGGGTAATGCCGGACAAGCCAATTATAGTGCGTCTAAAGCCGGTATGATTGGCTTTACAAAATCGGTTGCCAAAGAATTAGGTTCACGAAATATTCGCTGCAATGCAATTGCTCCCGGATTTATTATTACAGAAATGACCGGTAAACTTTCCGATGAAGTGGTGAAGGGATGGAGCGAACAAATTCCGCTTAAGCGTGGTGGCAAACCAGAAGAGGTTGCCGAAGTAGCTGTGTTCCTTGCTTCCGATATGTCGTCATATGTGAGCGGACAGGTAATAAATGTTTGCGGTGCAATGAATACCTAATTTTTAGTTGCTTCATTTTGAAGTGTAAGGCCGAGTTTTGCCAAACATGTTTGTATTTTGATTTCAAAAATATTGTGTTTGGTGACTTTCGGCTTTTTTTGTTCACAAGAAAACACTAGTAGTAAATGATGAAGTAAACAAGGATTTTAAAATCATTTTCACACAAAAAAAACATTTGGCAATAATTACAAAACGAAAAGTATTTTATTCATTTGTTTGTTGACCGAATTGTTTTAATTTCGACAATTGCTATAAGCCGAACGCTTTTTTTGATCATCAGTTTGAATCTGTGATCGTTCACTTAGGTTTGTAAAGAAAGAAGTTGACAATTATTTCAGCACAAACCCTCAATACATTCTGTATATTATGTATACAACCACTGCTTATTTTGTATTTAGTCTTATTATTTCCATTGTCGCCGGAGCCCTCATTTCCAGATCACTATATGCTTGGCCATGGAGTGATGGAGCCAAGGGGTATACTTCCAAAATATTATTTTTTGTGCGCACAATAAGTTTAGCCATTGTGTTATTACTACTACTAAATCCGGGTATTTATCAAACGCAGGTACAAATCGAAAAACCCCGAATTGTTTTTTTACACGATAATTCGCAGTCAATAAAAAAGTTAACCGATAGTGCAACACGCGAAAACCTTAACACTCAGGTCGAACAATTTGATAACGCATTATCGGATAAACTAGATGTTGAGCATTTGTATTTTGACGGAAACGTGCACAAAGAACCTAACTATAATGGAGCCGTTACCGATATTGCCGGAGCACTAAAGCATGTCAGTCAAACGGGCAGTCATCCGCCCACAGCTGTAGTATTACTAAGCGATGGAAACTATAATCGCGGAGAGAATCCGGTATTTGCTTCACGCCAGTTACCATTCCCGGTTTATTCTGTTTTACTTGGTGATAGCATCCCTGGAACATCCATATTTTTTCAGCAGATGTACCATAATACGATTGGTTATTTGAATGAAAAAAATCCGATTGATATCGATCTACGGTATGCAGGTCTTAAAACCGATACGACCATTACAATACAGATTGTAAGTAAAAATAAAATCATTACCGAAAAACAGGTAAAACTCAGAGCCAACCTACAGCGTAAATCAATAGAGCTGTTTTTCAAGGCGCCTCAAATCGGACTACAGCAGTTTTATGTTCAAATGAAAAACAATGCCGAGGTTCGTCGGTCGTTTTTTATAGATATTCGTAAAGAAAAACAAGAGGTATTAATATTGTATCATGCTGTACATCCTGATATTGGAGCTATTACACGAGCACTGAAAAAGAGCAACCGTTTTACACCGGTTTTGGCTCAGGCCAATAAATTTAAAGGTAGTGTAGCCGATTATCCATTTGTTGTTTTACATCAGTTACCATCAGGTAACTTTATGGAAGACAAGTGGTTTGCCGATGTGGTTGAGAAAAAAATTCCTTTTTGGATTATTCTTGGCCCGGCAACCGACTACCCAATGTTCAATCAGGGACAAGGAGCATTAAAAATTGTAAAACGAACTGGTGAGTACGAAGAAACAGGCATTTCATATTCTAAGAATTTTAATTGGTTTAAAACAAATGCGGGTATCAAAAATGCAGAAATGTGGCCACCATTACATGTTCCTTTTGGTGAATATCAGCAAATAAAAGGAACAAACCTATTTATGCAAATGGTGCATGGTGTAGAAACAGATCGTCCGGCATGGCTTTTTCAGGATCAACCGTACCGGATGACTATTCTTTGTGGTACAGGCCTATGGCGATGGCGAATGTATGAGCACCGAACCGCCGACGGAGCCACAGTGGTCGACGATTTGATATTTAAAACCGTTAAGTTTCTTTCGTTAAATGAACCACGTAAACGATTGGTAATCGAGCATCAACAGGTTTACGAATCGACCCAACCGGTTACTTTTGATGCCGTTTGGTATAACGAAAATTATGAACGCGATAATGTAATTCCTGGCCAACTTGCCATTACCGATTCGTCCGGCGAGCAGTATACATTTTCATTTCTTCCCAAGAACGAAAGCTATGAGGCAAAACCGGGTGTTTTAGCTTCTGGCAAATATGATTTTAAAGCCCGGTTTCATGACGATCGACAAGAATATGCCGATTCAGGCCAATTTGTTGTTAATCCGACCAATATAGAAATGAATAGTTATGTGGCAAATCAAATGATAATGAGACAATTATCGGGTAATTCGCGATTTTTCACTTTAAGTTCATTTAAAAAATTAACTGAAACGCTTCGCGCCGATAAAACGATACAACCCGTTCGGAAAGTGACAAAGCATTTCGACGATTTAATTGATATAAGAAGTTTTATGGTTCTCCTGCTGTTTATGCTGCTTACCGAATGGGTATGGCGTAAATATGGTGGTTTATAAACACGTATATTTCTAGAAAACCAATTGAACAATTGCATTTCGGAAACAATAAACATAATCTGGTTTCAGTTTGTCTTACAAAAGTAAAAGCATATAATAATGTTGAATTGTTTTACCACATCATGTAAAAACAAAAAACTATGAAACGTTTCATAATAATCGTAATGTTTGGCGCATTTTTAAGCTCGTGTGTCACAATGGATAAAGTATCGCTTGATGTTTTACGACCGGCTCAGGACTCCCTAAGTTACATCCAAAAAGAGGTGAGTTTGGTAAATGAGTTTTTGTATCAGAATAAAAAGAAAAAAGGTGAATTCAAAAATCTTGTAGCATACGACAAATATCGGTTAGACAGTTTAGTGAGTGTTGAAGCTATTAAAACGGTTAATGCCGAAATTGAGGCTGCCGGATTGGTAAATGTTCGAAGACTCGATACGGTAGGCGTTTTGGGGCAAGTACCCGAAGTAGCACTTAAACTGAAAAAAGTTAATCTTCGGTCGGTTGTAGAAACCGAACCGGTATATGTTAATAGCCGTGGGGCATACTATGCAGCCATAATGGTTCCATATTATTTGCAATGGGAAATAAGTAGCCCCGAAAAAGTGTTTTTTGTAACCACATACAGCGATACAGTGTGGGCAGAAGGCTATAATAGAAATTTTGAAACACTGGGCGATTTAGTACAAATCGACGATATAATTCGGTATATTATCGATAAAACAGCAGTCGATTTTGCCAAAAGACTTTTCCCTACATGGCATACTGTAAACCGATATTATATCACCAGTGGAAACAACGATTTTGCAAGAGCAGAGTATCAAATGAATAAGGGGAACTACGATGAAGCCGCAGAAATATGGCAGAAATATGTAAATGCATCGGATAATTCATTAGCCGCAAAGGCACTGGTTAATATGGCTGTATATTATGAGTTGAAAGGCAATATAGATGAAGCATTGGTTTATGCACGCCGATCTGCTGAGTTAAAAAATGAATTGGCACAGAAATATGTGGAGTTACTTGAATATCGAAAAAAAGAAATCAATTCACTTTTAAAAACGTTCCGTTAGTATGAGTTTGCTCTATATCATTATTGCCATTATTGTTGTTTCATATATTATAGAAGAATATGTCGATTACCTGAATTTATCGCACGAATTGAAGCCCATCGCTAAAAAGCTACGGGGCAAGTTTTCTTATACAACCCGCAAAAAAATGCACCTGTATCATTTGGCTAACTATAAGTTGGAGCTCTATTATGGAATGATATCGACCCTTGTAATACTTTCTATGTTAGTTTTTAAAGGCTTTGGAGCAATCGATTCGCTTATTCAGGGGTATTTCGATAATCCATTAGTTGTGACGTTGGTCTTTTTTGGAATTATTGGCTTTGGGTCGGCTATCATCTCGTTGCCCTGGAATACCTATAGCGTGTTTTACATCGAAAACCGATTTGGCTTTAACAGGCAAACCGTCCTTAGTTTTATAACCGATAAATTAAAGGGAATTGGTTTAAGTGTAATTCTCGGTGGGGGGCTTTTGTTGGTTATCACCTGGCTCTTTTATCAATACCCCGAATCTTTTTGGTGGGTTGCCTGGCTGGTAATTACAGGTTTTTCGTTATTTATGGCCATGTTTTATTCGCAATTAATTGTACCACTATTTAACAAGCAAACACCTTTGGAGCAAGGTAAATTGCGGGAAGCCATTGAAGACACAGCGCGAAAAGCGGGATTTAATCTAAACGAGATATATGTTATCGATGGATCGAAGCGCAGCACGAAAGCAAACGCATATTTTACGGGCTTGGGAACTAAAAAACGAATTGTATTGTACGATACGCTCATTCAAGACCTTTCTGTTAATGAAGTTGTAGCGGTACTTGCACATGAAATTGGGCATTACAAAAAGCATCATATTTTATGGAATCTTGGCAATGGTATTATTCACACCGGTCTGATGCTGTTTGTTTTCCATAGTGTTGTTTCCTACGATGCACTATACGAAGCTGTAGGAGCATCGGGAGCCTCTTTTCACATTGGGTTGCTTGTTTTTGGGTTTTTATATGCCCCGGTTACAATGGTACTTGGACTTTTCACACAGTATTACAGTCGTAAAGCTGAATATCAGGCCGACAATTTTGCAGCTAATTTGGGTTACGCAACCCATTTGCAATCGGCGTTGCTTATCCTTACCGACAAAAACCTGTCGAATATTAATCCACATCCGGTATATGTTTTTATGCATTACAGTCATCCGCCACTTAATGAAAGATTGCTCAACCTTGAAAAGATGCAGGGGCAAGATATTGATTGATATTGAAAATACGAGCATATAGCTACACTGTCTGTTTTTCAGTTTTTTAACTGATTTGCCTCTTTCTCTTTTAAAAAAAGCCGTCATTTCTTGTCATAAACTGAAACATGAATCGTCCTACATTTGAAGACGAAAATTGAATGATGTAAATAAAAGCAAACTGAATACTTTGTGAAATGAAAGAGTGCGATTTACAAACGGTTTTATATCAGTACAAAGATCAGCTGTATCGGTTTGCCTTTAGTATTGTAAAAAATGAACAAGATGCCCAGGATGTGTTACAAGATGTAATGGTGAAAATGTGGACAAATCGCGATCATATCGCGATTACAACAGGCTGGAAATCATATCTTATGCAGGCAGTTCGAAATAAATGCCTCGATTATATAAAAAGGCACAGCCGCACAAATGAAACAAGCTTAACCGAAGAACTGCAATTTATTGATGAGAATGATTTAAGTTATCAACAAGACGTAGAAGAAGAATTAGCATTTGTTGAGCAAATAATTGAGAAATTACCCGAACGAGAGCGATCGATATTATATTTGAAAGAGTATGAAATGATGGATTATGAGCAAATTGCCGGCATTACGCGATTAAGTGTAGCAAACATACGAACCATTATTAGCCGAACACGGAAAACGATAAAGCAAGAATTACAAGCCAAAACCGAATGTGCAAAATCGGTATGAATACAATATCGCTAAAAACAATTAAAAGAGTAAACGAACCGAAATATGAATATGAAAAAAAATAATGATAAACCCGAATTTCACATCGGAAAAGCATTTCAAAAATACGATCAAATTCAATTAAGTGATGATCGGTTCAATGAAATGTGGAGGAAAGCTGCTGGAAGGAAAGCTGTATCAACCACAATTCCTTTGCGATTGTATCTCGTAGCCGCAACGGTAGCTTTGTTTCTAGCATTGGCCGGCTCTGTTATTTCTATTCGTACAACAGCAAAAATGCAGACGCAGTATGCTGCCGGGCAGGAAGCATTACACCAAGTGGCCTACTATATGGGTTTGGCAATGAATAAGTTGGAGCCTATTCAAAAACTGGAATATGGAACAAAAGGAGTAGAGGAATTGCACCAATCCGGTCAGAGCATATCGAAAATGGGCTATTTGGAATATATGTCAGTTATTACTATAAATTAACCCTAAAACCCTATTATTATGAAAACGATTATTGTAAGTATTTTAACACTTGTATTTGTTGCAACGGGATGGTCGCAGAACCTAAGTTCAATTTATCAACAACATTTGGGCGATGGAAATTACACCAAAGTTCAAATTAACGGAGAGCTTTTTAAACTAGCAGCTTCCATGTCTGACGATAAAGATAATATGTCAGCAGCCGAAGGAATTACCGGCATTCGAATATTAAGTGCCGATGATCTTAAAGATGAAGCCATTCGGAAAAATTTAATGACTGATATCTGGGCATTTTTCGAAAATGAAAGCTATGTTGAGTTTATGCGCGTTGAAGAAAACAACGAGAAAGTAGTTTTTTACCTAAAAAAATCAGGAAAAAAAATTGTAGAGTTATCGCTTGTTGTTGATGATGATGTTACTGTTATTCAGATTAATGGCGATCTTGACTTAGCACAAATGTCTAAACTATCGAACACCATGAATATCAAAGGAATGGATAAGCTCGAAGAGATAGAAGAAAAGTAAAGGCATTTAATAAAAAAAAACGTATGAATAAAAGCGTTGCTCACTCGCACTGAGCAACGCTTTTGTTATTATTGTTAAGTTACAGAATCTCAATCTTAGATAAATAAAATTGAAAACACAACAAAAATTAATTACCTTTATTGGTCGGAAAAAACAAACCAGAAAAACGAGAATAGTCGCATTACTAAATTGATACGAATTGATTATGAGAGTTATATCTACCACTATATTTTTGATATTCACCATTGGTATTTCTGTAGCACAAGACAAAGAAATGGATAAGCTTTACAATAAAGCTCGGGCTAAGTACGCTACCGGACATTTTGAAGAGGCGCGAGATACCTATATCACTTTGTTAAAGAAAAAACCAACCGATTTTGTATTCAATTATGAATTGGGACTGTTGTTCTTTTATGAGTTAAACAATAAAACCAATAGTATTCCATATTTTGAAACAGCTCAAAAGGTGATGAAAGATACCGTTGCCGATTTATTTAACTATCTTGGACAAGCTTACCAAAGTAATTTGGAGTACGATAAAGCCATCGAATCGTTTAATACGTACTCTGCCATCCCGCCTAAAGAGGGAGTTATTCGTGTAAGCGTAAAACGGTACATTGATGAGTGTCGTAAAGAAAAAGCACGGTTGGAAGAAATACAAGCAAAACGTAGTTCCAAAACAAACGATGGATTACAAGTTATTAATTTAGGTCCTGTTGTTAATAGTGAAAACGATGATGTTTCGCCAATCTTACTCGAAAATAAACTCATTTTTACATCCTCCAGAATGTTCGATTATGTGTTCGATGAGTTTATCAAACATTCCTATCAAACCGAGATTGTTGGTGATAAGTATTCAAAACCCTCTAAACTATCGGAACTTCCATACCTTAAAGAACTTGTAGTAGACCCGAATTGGCATCAGGAGATTACGGCCATTTCGGAAAATGGGCAACTTGTTTCGGTTATTTATGAAAATTCTATTTGGACAATCGATCGTAAAGGGAAAAACTGGGCAGCACCGGATCAGCTATCAAGAAAAATCAATCGTTCGAAAGATAATGCTTATGCAGCCTTATCGACCAAAGGCGATCGAATGGTTGTGGTTTTATTCGACAAGAAAAGTGGTAAATATGACTTGTATCAAACAGCTAAAAAGACCGATGGTACATGGAATGATTTAATTAAGCTGAACGATAATATTAACACTTCAGAGAATGAACATTATCCGTCGTTTAGTGAGGATGGCTACACACTCAATTTTTCATCTGATCGGCCAGGTGGAAATGGAGGATACGACATCTACGAAAGTCAATTGGAAGAAGATAACCAATGGGGAACACCGAAACGATTAGATCCACCAATAAATTCTGATGGGAATGATATCACCTACAAACGGTACAAATCAATTAACAAAGATTACTTCTCGTCTGATCGTAAAGGAGGTTTTGGTAAGTATGATATTTACGAAGTAAACTATTAACATCTCTTTTAATATTGCTTTTAAGCGTCCCCATGCTGACATCGGATCTTCACACTAACACCTTCCGAAAACCTCATTTTGTGTACCTATAGGGCAGTAAAGTCCTAATTGTACTACGGCTTGTACACAATCCCTTGTGCACAGTTATACGGTGCGTAGTCCAAGTGAATAACCAATATTCCAAAAACTTCTGGCGTCAATACATAAATTTTTCGAAAGCTTAAGGATTATCGAGGGCATAGGTAGCCCTTAAAGAATGATTTGTGAATCCCAATCTTAATCCACAAGTATCAACCGAAATCACTAATAATGCTGTTTTCTAATACAACAGTTTCTGTTATGATGCACTTCAAATTTAATCCACTTTGTAAATGACCATAATAGGCAAATAATAGCTAAAAAATCCTTAAAACCCAACTAGTTAAGATAACTTAACAATTGCATGTCTATCTGATAATCAGTTAAGTATGTAGTTTAAATGAACTAATATTTAATGTAAATCGATGAATTAATCCCCCACAATAAGGCAGGAGTGGGGTTCTACATGAAATACTTGGGTTTACTTAGCTTATAACCAGTGTGTTAATTGATTTTGCAGGAGTATTACTTTAAGTTATATTGAGAGCATGTTTCTTACTCATTTATTTAATTACACTAAAAAAGGAATGTAACCCCCATGTGTTACATCTGTAACACATGGGGGTTTGTTGATTTATATCTGGTACAACACCTATAAATACCATCAGAAGGAATATGAGTTTACGATAATAAAAACAATAGTTTTATAATGAACTATTAGAATTAATTCTATCACATATTGCCAAATAAGATCACAATATGCGAATACTAATCAACTAAATACAATAAAATACCGATACATACGTAACTGCATTATAAAAATAGTTACATTTATATTGTTCACACATAATTACACTTGTAACTCTATACTGTTTACATATGTCAATATCACAACGAATTGCTTATATCCAGGAACAAGAAGGCTTGAGTGCAACTGCGTTTGCCGATGCAATAGGTGTTCAGCGGAGTGGTTTATCGCATATTTATAGCGACCGAAATAAACCAAGTATCGATTTTATTCAAAAGCTTATTAAAGCGTTCCCGACCTACCGGGTTGAATGGTTACTTAATGGGCAGGAACCTGTTTTGAAACAGAGTAGTATGATTAAAAGTAGGGTGAAACCCAAAGTAACCCAACCGGAACAGCCTAAGACCATATTTGATATGTTAGAAAGTGAGCCATCGGCAACCTATGGCGAAAAGCCACACGCAAAATTGCCCCCAACTGAGGAAAACATCGGAAAAGAGCACCAAAATGTACCCAGTACACCCTCGGTTACAAGACAATTGCAAAAGATCATCATGGTGTATTCCGATGATACATTTAAAGTTATTCTACCACAGTAATATTGGCTTCCTTTTTCAGAAAGTCGATCCAAATCCACAGACAGTTGGTTTTTTAGGAAAGTGATAAAAAAGTATTACTTTTGACGATAATTTCAGTTGTTTACATATGTATAAAACAATAATTCGTCCGTTACTATTTCACTTTGAACCGGAAAAAGCACATCGCATTACCTTTCAATTGTTAAAGACGCTTCAAGCAACACCAGGAGCCTTGCCACTGCTAAAATGGTTTATACACAGCCATACAGAGCCTGTTCACTTAATGGGATTAACTTTTCCTAATCGAGTAGGACTGGCTGCGGGTCTGGACAAGAATGCAGAACTCCTTAAGGTTTGGCAGGCACTGGGGTTTGGATTTGCCGAAATAGGCACAGTAACGCCTCGTGCACAGTCTGGTAATCCGAAACCCAGATTGTTTCGGATACCTCAGGATCAGGCATTAATCAACCGAATGGGCTTCAATAATCAAGGCGTTGATAAGGTTGTTAACCGGCTTAAAAATAGACCCAAAGGCTATGTTGTAGGAGGAAATATAGGTAAGAACACACTAACGCCTAATGAGATCGCTATAGATGATTATTTAACGGTGTTTAAGAATCTATCTCCATGGGTCGATTATATTGTGGTAAATGTGAGTTGCCCAAATATTTCTAATTTGTCGAAATTACAAGATCGCGAATCACTTAAGTTGTTACTTCATGCTATTATGACTGCCAGGGAGAACCTATCGGAAAGAACTCCGGTTTTACTTAAAATATCACCTGATTTAAATAATGGACAACTTACAGATACGCTGAATTTGATTAGCGAAATGAACTTAGACGGCGTTATAGCTACTAATACAAGCAGTCAACGGAAAGGGTTGCGCATTAGCGACCAGGAAATTCAAGCTATTGGAAATGGAGGATTAAGCGGAAAGCCCTTATCCAATCGTACTACAGAAATTATTCGTATTATTCGGCGCGAAATGGGGAACGACATTCCTGTTATTGCGTCGGGCGGTATTGTAAACATTGACGATGCACGAGCAAAACTTGATGCAGGTGCTAATATGTTACAATTGTATACAGGGTTCATCTATGAAGGAACGCGTTTAATAAAGCAGTGTTTACAGTTGTAAACACATAATTCTTTGTTTAAGTAAAAACTTAGCGTATTTTTAACGACAGATATTAACTGAACACAAAAAATAAGCGATATGCTCAACATTGCATTATTTGGCCCTCCCGGAGCCGGGAAGGGAACACAGTCGAAACGACTTATAGAAAAATATAACCTTACTTACATCTCTACTGGTGATATTTTGCGCGACGAAATTGCTGCCGGAACTGTTTTGGGAATGAAAGCAAAATCGGTTATTGAGAAAGGTGGATTGGCTTCTGATGAGATTATTGTTCAAATTATTGAACAAAAAATCAAAAAAAATCCCTATGCCAATGGCTTTTTATTTGATGGCTTTCCCCGAACAATTGTACAGGCTTATATCCTTGAAGGAATGTTGTTTAAAATGAATACGACACTTACTTGTATGTTGAGTCTGGAGGTTCCGAAAGATGAGCTTATTAAGCGTTTACGCGAGCGTGGAAAGGTATCGGGGCGTAAAGATGATAATGAAGAGGTTATTCAGAACCGTTTGCGCGAATACGATAAGAAAACTATTCCTGTGGCTGAGTTTTATAAAGATAAAAATATATACTTCGGTATCGATGGTATGGGCTCTTTAGACGATGTGTTCGTAAAGTTGGATGCTGCTGTGCAGAAATCGCTCGAAGATCGCTGGGTGAATCTAATTTTATTTGGTTATCCGGGTGCTGGAAAAGGAACCCAGGCTAAACTTTTAACCGAAAGGTATAACCTCCATTATATTTCGACCGGAAAAATTTTACGTCACGAGATTAAAAATAACACTGATATTGGCCGTTTGGCTAAGCCGTATATGGAAAAAGGTGCTATTGTTCCTGATGAATACGCTATTAAGCTTATTGAACGGAAAATGGCTGAGAATTATAAAGCCAATGGGTTTATTTTCAAAGGTTTTCCACGCACCATGGTTCAGGCATACATTCTTGATGGAATGTTACATAAAATGGGGTCAACCATTACTTCGGTATACGAAATTGAAATTCCTGCCACTACGGCTGTTAAACGGTTAATTGCTCGAAGTAAAACCGATATGCGCAGGCCTTATGATATGGATATAGAAACAATTATTGCGAGGCTTGAAGAGTATGAGACGCGTACGGCTAAAGCCAAAGCCTTTTACGATAAAAAACACTTATTACACAAGATTAATGGGCAAGGCACAGAGGAGGAGGTGCTTGAACGCTTGGGCGCCAAAATAGATAAGGTTATTCGCCAAGCAAGATAATCATTATCTATAAAAATGGCTTGTTTTAAGTGCTTTACTGCATAACAAATCCTATACTATTGCTGAAGAGTAGTGGTATAGGATTTTCTTTTTGATGTTAATTGTGGTAACCTACTGATTGTGCTTCTGTTGCCCGATAGATATTGTATTTCGCTTCATCAAATACATAGTCCCAGCAGCCTTGCCGATGGAATAAATGACCTCCAAAGCCTGATTTAAACCGGTATAAACCATACATCGGATGCGATGTGTCGGGCGAAGGCGATACACCAAACATGTCGTAACGTGTGCAGCCGCATTGTTTAGCCAATTGCATTGCTTCCCATTGTAACTGATAGGTTCCCATTAAGTTTCGGTTGCGTGAAGAGCTGGCTCCGTATAAATAGGTGGCCTGTTCATTTACGATGGTAAGGAACATTCCGGCAAGGGGAGTTTTATTTTTTTCTGCTATCAACATGTACAGATCGGTTTCTTTATCAGAATTTTGTGCTTCAATGGCGTGGTCGAAAAACTTGTAATCATCGGCATGAATGTGGTTGCGTTGGGTAGTTTCTGCATATATTTCATACCATTTATCCAATTCGGTGCGTTCGGCAATGCGTACATCAACACCTTTTTTTTGCGATAAGCGGATATTATAACGTGTTTTACTTTTCATGTTGTATATAAGCTCCTGAGTGCTTTTATTCAAATCAATAAATATCGTATTGGTAGGCAATGCGTCGGAGACAGCCTTACGCAATGCATGATTTTGGGTCCCAAAGTTCATACGCAGTTCGCGAATATGGGGTTCCGGATTTCCTAACCAGTTTCCGCTATTATCGTACCGATCATGGTCTTGTGTCCATGGCGATTCCCAAGGCACGTCGTACCGAAAAAATAAAACATTGTCAGGCAAATACGGATGAATTGTTTCTGTTAATTCTTCTAGTATATTGCCAGTATGAATAGTATGTACTTCAGAGAACGGTATATACGGAACATATGCCATTGTGAGATCGCTGGCGATATATGTAACGAGCACAAGCATATCGGCCGAACTTTGTATTTTACCATCCGAAAGAATTTCTATATGGAATCCTAAAGCGTTCCAGCCGTTTTGTTCTTTTAGTTTTGCCCAAAAGCCGGTTTGTTGTGGTGTTGCATTATTTCGAATCGTGTAAGGACTTTTTTGCGAAATATTGATATCCATTGGTTTTGTATTTTATAGCCGCGAAACTAAAAACTATTCCAGGAAATACCAAATCCACTATTGTCCTATAATTTATATTATGTAAAATAGAATAGTTTGTAAAAAAGGGAGAAATACTTCTCCCTTTATATATTACAAGTTCTCCAGTTTTTTATTGACTTCTTCAATTTTTTCCGATATCCCTTCTTGATTACGCAATTGCATGAAAATTTTCTTCAGGGTTTTGAGTATTTGTTCATCTTTAGGTGCTAGTTCGTGTGCACGTTCAAAATATTTGGCAGCTTGTTCAAACTCAGCAACCATTTTCTCAAGCAATGCATTATACTCTTCCTCCTGATCCAGATCCAATTTTCCGGCCTCAACACGGTATTCAACGGCACGGTTAAAAAAGAGCGTTCCGGTATTAAACATAACGTCTACGTTGTCCGGATCAATTTTCATAGCTGCATCATAAGCTTCTTGGGCTTTTTCGGCATTTCCTAAGGCATTATAAATATCGCCCTGTGCCTGATATAATTTAACATTTTCCGGATCTTTTTCAATGGCTTTGTTAATATAAACAAGCGCATCTTCCATTTTATCGTTCTTATTGTAATAATCAATCAGCAATAATAACAGGTCTTTATTATCTTCTGCTTTCTCTACACCCTCTTTAATGGTTGCAAGATACCCTGCAGCATCTTCTTCTTTTTGCAGAATAAGCGCTATACGAATATACGAACGTGCTGTTTCTACTCCCTGCTCAATGGACTTTTTGTAAAGCTGCTTGGCTTCATCCATTTTGCCCGATTCTTCTGCAGAATAACCTGCGTAAAAATAAGTCGGTTTATAAATCTCGGCTAAATCCATTGTTTTTTCATGGGCAGCTCCGTCAATCAGCACCACAAAAATTTTGTAGGCCGTTTCGTAATCTTTGGCCTTAAGTGCTTCAATAGCTTCATTTCTAGCTTGTTGCAACGCTACGTTAAAGCGAGAAATAACATCCTTTTCATACCGACCCTTTTCGTCCAGCTCAAGTGATTTAGTAAATGATTCCATTGCCACTAATATGGGTTGATCGTGCAAATGATTCCATGAGGAATCCTGATAAATATTTTGGTAGATCATACCGCGATAGTACCATGTTTTTGGATCTTCCATTGTTTTCGGATGATCTTTTGCTTCGTCAATGGCTACTATAGCCTTATCGAGCTGATTATACTTTGGTTTAGCATAGTTGTAAGCACTTACTACCTTTTTGTTTTGTGCTTGTGTAAAACCTATGGAACCAATTAAAATTGCTAATAAAATTAATTTTTTCATGTCGTATGATTTTTCAATTTTGCTAAAGTTATGAGGTTTGCAAAAACTATACAATTTATTCTTTTTCTTCACTTAAATTTTCAGGTGCATTATCGACTATCTCCTCAATTTCGCCTTCATCACCGTTATTTGCGGCATAAGCTATAGCCGCTATCTGATCGTCTTTTTTCAGATTAATCAGTCTCACTCCCTGAGTTGCCCGACCAAGAACACGCATTTTTTCAACCGACAGACGAATGGTTAAACCTTTACGTGTAATAATCATGATATCATCGCTGTCTGTCACACCTTTAAGCGCAATCATTTTACCGGTTTTCTCGGTTACGTTCATGGTTTTTACACCTTTTCCTCCCCGGTTAATGACACGGTAATCTTTTATCAATGAGCGCTTTCCATATCCATTTTCAGATACGACCAGTATGTCTTCCGATTCATTTTCGACCGTAATCATACCAATAACTTCATCGCCTTCAGCAAGTGAAATACCTCTTACTCCTCCTGCAGTACGCCCTACTGTGCGCACATTGGCTTCAGGGAAGCGTATGGCCTTACCGGCTTTTACACCCATTAATACATCGTGATTTCCATTGGTCAACTTAGCTTCCAGCAACTCATCGCCTTCTCTGATGTTTACTGCTACAATACCGTTGGTACGTGGACGAGAATAGGCTTCAAGTAAGGTCTTTTTTACAACACCTTTTTTCGTTGCTAAAATAATATTGTGCGAATTAATGTAATCTTCATCTTTCAGGTCTTTTACATTAATATATGCTTTTACACTATCTTCTGTTTCAATGTTCAGTAGATTTTGCATGGCACGCCCTTTCGAAGTACGTGTTCCTTCCGGTATTTCATATACTTTCTGCCAGAAACATTTTCCTTTTTCTGTGAAAAAGAGCATGGTATTGTGCATTGAGGCGACATACATATGCTCCACGAAATCAGAATCGCGTGTAGAACTTCCTTTCGATCCGGTACCTCCACGTCCTTGTGTTTTAAACTCAACAAGAGCTGTTCGTTTAATATAGCCAAGGTGCGAAATGGTAATCACTACGTCTTCATCGGCATAGAAATCTTCAGTATTAAATTCTTCAGCATCATTTGTTATTTATGTGCGTCTTTCGTCTCCGTATTGTTCTTTTACTTCGACTAATTCATCTTTAACAATTCCCATTCGTATTTCCTTGTCGGCCAATACTTTTTTATACCAGTTTATTTTTTTCAACAATTCATTATACTCTTCGCGCAATTTGTCTTGTTCCAGACCGGTCAACTGACCAAGACGCATATCGACAATCGCTTTTGATTGCGCTTCAGACAGTTCGAATCGCTCAATTAGCTTATTTTTTGCCTCTTCCCGGTTCGATGAACTTCTGATAAGTTTAACAACCTCGTCGATATTATCGCTGGCAATAATGAGTCCCTCCAGAATGTGTGCCCGTTTTTCGGCCTGATCTAATTCATACTGCGTTCTGCGGGTAACCACTTCGTGTCTGTGCTCAATAAACTCTTTGATAATCTCTTTCAGCGTTAATAACTTTGGACGCCCTTTTACAAGTGCAATATTATTGACACTAAACGTTGATTGTAGCTGTGTATATTTGTATAGTTTATTGAGAACGACATTGGCAATAGCATCACGTCTTATGTCGTAAACAATGCGCATTCCGTTTCTGTCCGACTCATCGTTGAGGTTTGTAATTCCTTCTAGTTTTTTATCATTAATAAGCTCAGCCGTCTTCATAATCATTTCGGCCTTATTTACCATGTAAGGAATTTCGGTTACAATAATGCGTTCTTTTCCGTTTTCATCGGTTTCTATTTCGGCTTTGGCACGCATCACTACGCGGCCTTTGCCGGTTCTGTATGCTTCCTTAACACCGGTATAACCATAAATAATCCCTCCTGTTGGGAAATCGGGAGCCTTTATTTTCTCAATTAACGTTTCGATATCTACATCGTAATCGTCAACATAAGCCATACACGCATCAATAACATCGGAAAGGTTATGTGGTGGCATATTCGTGGCCATTCCCACGGCAATACCTGAAGCCCCATTGACGAGTAAGGTTGGCAGGCGAGTTGGTAATACCGTTGGTTCTTTTAGCGTATCATCAAAATTCAACTGAAAATCGACGGTATCCTTATCGATATCGGCGAGTGTTAACTCAGAAATGCGTTTCAAACGTGCCTCTGTATAACGCAATGCTGCCGGACTGTCGCCATCGACAGAGCCAAAGTTTCCTTGTCCATCGACAAGCATATAACGCATTGACCACGGTTGAGCCATACGCACCATGGCATAATAAACGGAAGAGTCGCCGTGTGGGTGATACTTACCCAGCACCTCTCCTACAATACGAGCCGACTTTTTGTGTGATTTATTATAAGCAACTCCTAATTCATGCATACCGAATAAAACACGGCGATGAACCGGTTTTAAGCCGTCCCGTACGTCAGGAAGTGCTCGCGCAACAATTACCGACATTGAGTAATCAATGTAGGCCGACTTCATTTCTTCTTCGATATTGATCTTTTGTATGTTCTCTCCTTCAGCCATTCATTTACGGTTTTGAAAATTAGCTTTCAAAAATACGCATTATGCCGAGATATACAATTGTTTTGACCGTTAACTTTATCAACAACTAATTGTTCATAATTTTGGCTACTGTTTTTTGTCTGTGAACCTATTTTTTTATGAACAATCGTCCATTTTAATGCGTTTTTGTTTTATTTTGCAAATTAGAATAGTTAGGTTTCATTTTTGTAACAGTGTTACCTACAATTTATAAACGAAGAAAACCCATTTTGAATATGAATGCTCAATTTTCGGAAAGATTAACGGAGGTTTTAACCTATAGTCGTGAAGAAGCTGTACGGCTTGGTAATGAGTATATTAGTATTGAACATCTTTTTTTGGGAATACTTCGGGAGGGTGAAAACCCAACCATTGACGTATTGCTTAGTCTCGGAGTTCAACTATTAGATATCAGACAAACCATTGAAGAGCAGATTCGCCAGGAATCGTCGCTCGACATAAACAGGCTCGACTCGTTGCCCTTTATGCGCCCGACAGAGCGGGTATTGAAGCTTATTTACTTGGAAGCACGTGCTTTACAAAACGATGAAATTGATACACAACACTTAATGTTGGCAATATTAAAAGAAGAAAATTCGCTTACTGCTATGGCACTTCGAGAGTTAAATATCGATTACGATAAGTTTAAAGACAGTTACCTGAAGTACAGTCCGCAAGCTCGCGATAGCTCAGGCTATGGTGATGAAGAAATGGACGAACCGGGCGATTTTCAATCATCGGCACCCAAATCGGATTCGGATACGCCTGTCCTCGATAATTTTGGTGTTGATTTAACTAAAGCCGCCGAAGAAAAGCGCCTCGACCCCATTGTGGGACGTGAAGTTGAAATAGAACGATTGGCACAGATACTGAGTCGTCGGAAAAAGAACAACCCTGTTCTTATTGGCGAACCCGGTGTTGGAAAATCGGCTATTGTGGAAGGAATGGCTTCCAGAATTGTGAAAAGGCAAGTTTCGCGTGTACTGTTCGATAAACGAATTGTTACACTTGACTTGGCTTCAATTGTTGCCGGAACGAAATACAGAGGGCAATTTGAAGAACGGATTAAAGCTATTCTCAACGAATTATCGAAGAACGACAATATTATTCTTTTCATCGATGAAATTCACACCATTGTTGGTGCCGGAGGTGCAACTGGTTCGCTCGATGCGGCCAATATGTTGAAACCGGCGTTGGCTCGAGGCGAAATTCAGTGCATTGGAGCAACTACGCTGGATGAATACAGACAGCATATTGAAAAAGATGGTGCTTTGGAGCGACGGTTTCAAAAAGTTATGGTAGAGGCTACTTCGCCCGAAGAAACCCTCGAAATACTGAACCGCATTAAAGAACGCTACGAGGAGCATCACAATGTAAATTATACGGATGAAGCTCTCAATGCCTGTATTAAATTGTCGATGCGGTACATCAGTGATCGGTATTTGCCGGATAAGGCTATTGATGCGCTCGACGAAAGTGGTTCCAGAGTGCATATTTCCAATATCAAGGTTCCTAAAAGGATTATTGAACTGGAGAATGAAATTGAAAAAACTCACGATGAAAAAATAAAGAAGGTTCACGAACAAGACTTTGAAAAAGCTGCACAATTGCGCGATGAAGAGCGAAAAAAGACTGAAGAGTTAGAAAATGCCAAGCAGCAATGGGAAAAAGAGCTTATTAAACACCGCGAAACAGTGACAGAAGAAAATGTGGCAGAGGTTATTGCCATGATGACAGGTGTGCCGGTTAAGCGTATCGCTCAAACTGAAGGAATGCGGTTATTAAAAATGGGCGAAGAGTTGGAACGCAGTGTTGTGGGGCAAAATCAGGCTATTGAAAAAATTGTAAAAGCTATACAACGTAATCGTGCCGGTCTGAAGGATCCGGCTAAGCCGATCGGGACATTTATTTTCCTTGGTCCCACTGGTGTAGGAAAAACTCAGTTGGCAAAGGTACTGGCAAAATATCTTTTTGATTCAACCGATGCACTGCTTCGTGTAGACATGAGTGAGTACATGGAAAAATTTGCCATTTCCCGATTAGTTGGAGCTCCTCCAGGTTATGTGGGGTACGAAGAAGGTGGTCAGTTAACAGAAAAAGTGCGACGTAAACCATATTCGATAGTTTTACTTGATGAGATTGAGAAGGCTCACCCGGATGTGTTCCATATTTTATTACAAGTACTCGACGAGGGGCGTCTTACAGATAGTTTCGGACGTCAAGTCGATTTTCGAAATACGATTGTTATTATGACGTCCAATATTGGTTCGCGGGAATTGCGTGAATTTGGTCAGGGTGTTGGTTTTGCAACTTCGGCCAATGTGAAAAGTGCCGACGATTATAGTAAGGGTATTATTCAAAAAGCGCTTAAAAATGCTTTTGCTCCCGAGTTTATCAATCGTCTCGACGATGTGATAATGTTTAATGCGCTCGATAAGGCCGCTATTCATAAAATTATTGATATTGAGCTTCAGGGCTTATTTACACGTACTGAAGAGTTGGGCTATAAGCTGGAATTGTCTGTCCCTGCTAAAGAATTTATTGCCAATAAGGGCTTCGACCAGCAATATGGTGCTCGTCCGCTAAAGAGAGCGATTCAAAAGTATCTGGAAGACGAAATGGCCGAGTTGATCTTAAAATCAGATTTAAAAGAGGGGGACACAATTAAGGCATCTTTTAGTAAAAAAGAAGAAAAAATTGAGTTTAAGGTAAAACGTAACGAAAAGGCCGATCAAGAAAACTCTACTTCTGAAAAGCCTGGGAAAAACTAAACATCTGAATTTGAACGATTTTCAAGGGTGAACCCACAGAAGGGTTCACCTTTTTTTATGGGAATTACCTTGCAAGGTAATTAGATATTTTCGATCGCTTCGGTAAACAAATATCCCTATCAAATGTATATATAGATGAACTTAAACAAAAATCGATATAAAAGCTATGGAAAAGAACAATGTAAAAGTAACATTTGGTGGCAACCCGGTTACACTATTAGGAAAAGAAATTAAAGTGGGTGATTCGGCTCCCGATTTTACGGTTATCAATAATGATCTGAAACCAGTTAAAATGAGCGATTACGATGGAAAAGTAAAGGTATTGAGTATTTTTCCCTCAGTTGACACGCCTGTTTGCGCTGCCCAAAATCGGATGTTTAATAAGAAAGCTGCTGAACTGGAAAATACGGCAATACTTGCTATTTCTAACGACTTACCTTTTGCTCAAAAACGTTTTTGCGGAGCGGAAGGGATCGACAAGGTCGTAACTTTATCCGACCATAAAGATGTTGATTTTGGTAAAAAGTATGGCTTTTTAATCGATGAGTTGCGTTTATTGGCTCGCGGGGTAGTGATTTTAGATAAATCAAATAAAGTGCACTATGTAGAGTACGTTTCAGAAATTGGCGATGAACCCGATTATGACAAAGCATTAGAGGCGTTAAAAGAATTGTAAGCCTAAATTATTCAGAAAAAAAAGCGATGAAGTTCTCATCGCTTTTTTTATTTTATTGTTTCGTTTCCGCGTGAAAAATTGATTTACTAATGTTGCGGTACGACATATCTCGATCTTCAATAAAATAATATACCCCTCCCCAATTGTGTTCTACCTTTATGTAAACTGTCACTATTCCGTTTTCGTTAACATAAAACTTCGTAGTGGTTTTGTGTTCATCTTCAAACACTTTTTTAGTTACTTGTGAAGTATACACCTCAGCTAATTTCTTTTTATATGCCGCAATAACTCTCTCCCTTTCTTCCTGTGGTAATCGATCGTTCTTCGCTTGATTTTCCAACTCATCAATTGACCCATCAGGCAAGTCTTTATCGGCTATGTTATTCTGCTCATTCTTTTTCTTCTGCTCTGCTACTTTTTTCGCACGAGCAATAGCTTCTTGGCGTTCACGTTCTTTCTCTGCAGCTTTTCGCGCTGCCAAATCGGCTTCCAACTGGTCACGTTTTGCTTCTTTTGCAGCCTCTATGCTATCCTGCCTACGCTTATCAGCAGCCATTTTTCGAGCCCGATCTTCCGCTATGCGTTTTGCATTGGCAATAGAATCGGCAATGCGTTTCTCACGCTCCACACGAAGCAAGCTGTCGCGTTGTTGTTTCTCTCTTGCCTTCGCTTTCGCCTTTGCTATTGCGTCTTGCCGATTACGTTCGGCCTCTTCCCTCCTTTTTTGTTCTGCTTCTTGTTGCTGCTTAAGCGCCTGCTCTTCTTTTGCTTTCGCAATAGCCTCTCGCTTAAGGCGTTCTGCCTCTTTCTTTTGGGCAAGGGATTGAGCTACTTTTTTTCCTTCTGCAATGGAATCTTGCCTGCGTTTTTCCGCTTCAGCTTGTATTAAACTATCGGCGCGTGCTTTTTCCAGAGCAGCCCTTCGTGCTTTTTCTATTGCTTCTTTTCGTTCTCTGGCTTCTTCTGCTTGATTAATACTGTCGGTTCTGACCTTTTCTTTGGCTAGGCGTTTTGCTTTGGAAAGTGCTTCTTCCCTTTGACGCTTGGCTTCTTCCTGACGTTGACGTTCAGCTTCATCGCGTTGTTT
>JAQICA010000180.1 GCA_027858775.1 Salinivirgaceae bacterium
TTGAAAAGTTCAAGTTCAAGGCTTGGCCTTTCTGAAAATCAAGGCGTTTACTTTCGTAAATAACTGTTTTCAGAAAGGGCGTAAAGCAGAAATTGGACTTTTCGGGCAAGCACTAAATAGCAGCAGTCTTTTCATTCAACAGCACACACAAAGAACATGAATAAGCGCTCATTCAGATCATAAAATCACAGCAAAACCAATAATCCTTGATCAGAGTGTCATTATTAAATGTTATACTATTACATGAACTCAGCTTCGGGAGGTGCCGGAAGTGTTATCAGAAAAGTTGTTCCCCGCCCTTCTGCACTTATCACTTTCATTTCTCCGTTCAAATTAGTTACAAATTCATGACAAATCAATAAACCCAGGCCGGTTCCGGATTCATTGCCGGTTCCCTTTTTACTTTCTACCTTCTTCCCTGAATTAATGCGTTCGACCATTTCGTACGCCATACCAATTCCGTCGTCCGTCACCTCAATTTGTATGCGATTTCCCGTAAGTTGACGCGAAAAAATATCTAGTGTTCCATCTTCATTGGTAAATTTAATTCCATTAGCAATTAGGTTCTGCACTACAATTCGCAATATCGAAGGATCGGTATAGAGCATTTGCCCATGTTCAATATGATTTCGTAGTCTGATTTTCTTCTGCTCAGCTAATGGTGTAAGTGTTCGAATTACTTCAACTACAAGTATGTATGCATCGATATGTGAAAGGTATAATTTTATTTTACCCGACTGCGCCCGTGCCCAACTCAACAGATTGGTAAGCATGGTATGCATCGATTTTGAAGAGTTGTAAATATGCTGTAAGTAGCGCAACCGTTTCTCATCTGTCAGCTGAAATTCCGATTCAATCAGAATTTTCGCAAAACCAATAATGGTACTAAACGGTCCGTGCAAATCGTGCGATATAACAGAAAGCACCTTATCTTTTGTATTGTTGCTTGCTTTTAATCGACTTTGCTGTTCGTGCAAGGCTGTAATATCGACACCTGCTAAAATATACTCTCCATTTTTCATCGAAAAACAAGCCCAATTATGGAAGAATTGTCGGCCAGCGCTAATCAGTTCCAGTTCATGAAACCCCCCATTACACTCCATAAGTTTTGCAAAATCGATTTTATTTGCCTCTGTATTGGGTAAGCGCCTACGCAATGTAAAACTCGACACCTGCTGGTTTGAAGCAACATTAAAAACCTCTTCAAAAGCTTTATTATGATACTTGTTCACAAAGTTGGCATCAAACACCAAAATCATAATGGGCACATTGTGAAAAAGGGTTCTAAACCGCAACTCACTTTCGCTCAACCTGTTCTCGACTTCAGCTTTATCGGTAATAATCTCATTTATGGGTGGCACAATATTTTTTAAATCGGCGAGAGAATAGTCAGCGGCACTCAACTTCTGGCCACTCTTAACAGCCTTTGTGAGTTTATTAATAAAAATGGAAAAGTTTCGTTGAATAATAACCGAGTTTTTACGCGACAAATAGTAAATAATTAGCAAAACAATAATTAAAATCAAAAAACCAATAATACCTTTCCGAAACATACGTTTATACAACACCTCACGCTCCAGATCAATATTCTCTTCAATTTCATCGACATAAACGCCGGCACCAATCATCCATTGCCATTCGTCGACACCTTTAATAAACGAAATTTTTGGAGCGATAGCGTTTGTACCCGGCTTAGCCCAATGATAGTTGATGTAGTCGCCACCAGGTCTGTTCACTGCTTTCCATTCTTCCTGTACAACCTTTACTCCCTTGGGATCGGTAACTTCCCAAATATTGTCGCCCGGTTTATATTTTTCAGAATCGATAATAACTGCTATTCCATTGTAAGTATTCACAAACACATAACCATATTCCCCATAGCGTGAGCGCAAAATACGTTGTTTAACATCTTCCTGAATATCTTTTCGAACATCCATTAAATAGTCTCCTGTTCCAACATAAATATTGAGCGGTTCAAAAATCTTTACAAAAGAGGTTTTAGCAAAGGTTAAACTAGTATCTTGATCGGGCTTACGCCAATAGCCTTTAACATAGCCCTCTCCCTGTGCTTTTACAATATCTATCTCATCTTGAATAACGTTATTTCTTCTGTCATCTTGAAGATCAAGTAAATTTTCGCCTTCAAATTCAGGTCTCACGGGATACATTTGCTCCACACCATTTAAATCAACAATAAAATAATAACCTCTCCCATTATTAAAACGAATAGGACGCAGTGCTTGCTTTATAAGTTCCAGAATGCGTTGATTAGAATGGGTTGCCTGATTTTCAGTGTAAATATGATTAATAACACTCCAAGCTTCATAGGTTCGTAACTTCAGATCCTTATGCATACCTCGCTCCATAAACAAACGGGTAAAGTGTATATAATCAACAACCTTTTCGACTTCGTCTTTTACCAATTTCTTTTTAGCCGCGAATCCTTCCTGGCGGGCGCGTTCCGCGTCTTTTGCAAACTCGGTGGCCTCGAGGCCAATAAAAACGGCAGCAACCATCAAAACCAAGAATATACTGACTATAAGAGAATTTCTGAGGAATATTTGTATTATTGACTTGTATTTTTGTTTTTTCACATTGTATGGATTTGATTTCTATTCGTTTCCTACCTGCCTAAAACGTTTATTTTTATTGTGTCGACAACTGAATTATTAGAACAACTACTACCAGTCGTTTTTAAAACTAAATACCACTATAACAGCACATTTACTATCAAAACCTGTTTTTTTTGTTAAAGAAATGTAAAAATAGTTTTTAGGCTGTTAAGGTACAAAACAAATCGGTAAAAAACATCCGTAATTTAGCGGTATTTGATGTATTTAAATAATAAGAATAATTAATATATAAAAAAAGCAGATATGCAGAAAATCAGACCTTTATAAAACAACTATCGCCATAACTCAAAAAACGATAATCCTCATTTAAGGCATGGTCGTACATTGTTTTCCAAAACTCACCCACAAAAGAAGCTAATAACAAAAGTAAGGTGCTACGCGGTTGGTGAAAATTGGTAATTAATCCTTTTACTACTTGATGTTTGTATCCGGGAACAATAATTATTTGAGTACTTCCATTGATTGAATCCATATCGTACTTTTCCATATAATCTAATATTGCTTCCAAGGCGGCTTTTCGCGATGGTAACTTGCTATTTTTGTAGGGCGCCCACTGTTCCACTTCAAACACGGTAACCTTTTCAGGCATTTTTTGTAAAATAGAAACGCCTATCCAGTAAATGCTTTCCAGCGTGCGTACAGTGGTTGTACCTACTGCATAAACGGCGTGTTTATTTGCCAATAGAGCCAATATTGTGGCTTTATTTACATGAATATATTCCTGATGCATTTCGTGTTCATCAACACTATTGGAGCTTACCGGGCGAAAAGTTCCGGCACCCACATGCAGCGTTACTTCGTGTGAGGGAATTCCCCGTTTCTTAATATGTTCCAAAATTTCGGATGTAAAATGCAAGCCTGCAGTAGGTGCAGCTACCGAACCATCGATCCGACTGTACAAAGTTTGATAGGTCTTTTTATCTTGCTCTTCTGCTTTACGATTCAAATAAGGTGGTATAGGAACGCCACCCGCCTGACTCAAAATATCGGCGAAAGCCACCTCACCCTGCCAGGTAAATTCAACTACAACATAATCTTGCTCACGCGACACAATTGAAGCCTCTAACCCCAAATGCTCGTGTCCTTTTAAAATTAATGAGCCGGTTTTCCACTTTTTCAGGTTTCCAACAAGGCATTTCCACTGGCAACTCTGCGTATTTTGCAAATTAATGGCATAATCGGCCGGCGCATGTGGCTCCAAACAAAAAACCTCAATATTTGCTCCCGTGCTCTTCACAAATGGCAGTCGGGCATACAAAACACGCGTATTATTAAAGTACAAAGCTGCATTATCGGGCAACAAATCCGGTAAATCGTAAAAATGTTTATCTTGCAAACTTCCGGCATTATAATACAACATTTTAGAATGATCGCGCTTTGCCAACGGATATTTGGCTATTTTTTGTTCGGGAAGGTAATAATCGTAATTATTTATATCGATGTGTGTATTCATGGTATTTCAAAAACAAATTAATTACTTTTGTATTTTCACGGCTGCAAAGATACATATTCGAGTTTAGAGAAGAGCAGATGAATAAATGAAATTGGCCAGCCAATAATAGAATATAATTGAGTAACAGTATAAAACGCGGAGAAATGAAATTTAGAAAAGGAGATACAGTACGATTTTTAAATGCAGTAGGTCAAGGTAAAGTAACTAAAGTTACCACAGACGGAACTATTTATGTATTAGACGATACGGGATTTGAAGTACCTGTTACTGAAGATGAATTAATAATTATTGGGAGTGTACCAGACGAACCAGAGACGCTTGAACCCGAACCAGAGGTCGGCAGCACAGAAATAGCCGACTTTTATCCGGAAACAAACGATATTGAAGGGAACGATCACCCCAATGCGCTATTCGCATTGGTGCCGCACTCGGAAAAAGACCCGACTGACGCCGATTTAGAGGCCTTTCTAATTAATGACAGCAACTACATTATTTTCTACAACCTAATTGAAGAAAATAAAATGGGATCGCATGGAATTGACGCCGGAATAGTTGAACCCAATACAAAAATAGAATTATTTACTCTTTTACGTCACGAAATAGGGAAATCGCCAGATTACATCTTTCAGCTCATTTTTTACAAAAAAGGGAACTATACGCCAAACCTACCCATACATAAGCACATAGTTATAAGTCCAATAAAACTATACAAAGATCACACTTTTAAAGAAAACGAGTTTTTCCACGAAAAATCAGTAATTTTCAACCTACTGGAAAAAGAAGAAACTACAGAGGACGTAATTGAAAGAACCGAAACAGAGAAAAAATTAAAAGAACTACAGAAAATGGCAAACGAAAAAGCCACTTCTGATTTGGAGAAACCCAAAAGACCACGAAAATCACAAAAAGTTGAGAAACGAGAAATTGACCTACACATTAATAACCTGATAGACGACGTAAAAGGGCTCGAAAATAAAGATATTCTTGAAATTCAAATGGAAAAGTTCCATTCCGAAATGAAAAGTGCAATTGCCGATAACCTGAAACGAATTGTATTTATTCATGGCATAGGAAATGGAACTTTAAAAAATGAAGTACGTAAAGCACTAACAGGCCAGTACTCAAAGTACGAATTTCACGATGCATCGTATAAAGAATATGGTTTTGGAGCAACCCTTGTAATTATAACCAACTAAACTACAATACTATGGCACTATTTGACTGGGAACCAAAGTACAGTGTGTACATCGATGAATTCGACAAACACCATCAAAAGCTTTTGGAACAATTGCGAAACTTGCACCAAAGCATGCTGAATGGACAAGGAAAGCAAGTAATTGGTGATATTTTAGATGAATTGAAAAAATATACCCAATACCACTTTAATGCCGAAGAAGAAAAAATGGATGAATTGAATTATCCGAATAAAGAAGAACACAAAGCCAAACACAAGGAATTAATCAGTCAACTCGACGAAATAATCGACGGTTACAAAAGTGGAAGTCACCAAATTACTTCAGACACTTACCAGTTTTTAAACAATTGGCTCACAAAACATATAATGGGCGAAGACAAAAAGTACATTCCATTTTTCAAAGATAAACTTTAACAAAGAACAGCAGGCCGTTCCATCGCGCCGTAATTCGTTATGGTGAGGAAAGTCCGGGCAGCGCAGGGTACTATGCTTCTGAAGAGGAAGATCTCCGTGAGGGGATGATAGTGCAGAAGAAAACAACCGCCCTAATTCGTTAGGGTAAGGGTGAGAAGGTGGGGTAAGAGCCCACCAGTGTAGCAGGCAACTGCTACAGCTGTGCACTCCATGGGCTGTAAAACCATGTAAACCAACACTCGAGGGCTACCCGTCCGATGTTGGAGGGTAGGTTGCAAGAGGTTGTTAGTGATAACAATCCCAGATAAATGATGGAAACCAATGCACTGCATTGGTACAGAACCAGGCTTACAGGCCTGCTGCTTTTTTATTACGATCCCGATATTACCTTTAGATTTTAGTTCCTTTACCAAAAATCTCTTCCCTTTTGACTTACCAGTATCACTTCAAGTATGAGATAACGGGTACGTTGAAGAAATTTTCGTTTTTAACAAGGCAAAAAATGTGCGGATCAACTTGATTCGTAAGGTCACGCCTGGCATAACACGGGTCACTTCATAAAATTGTGGACTACAAAAAACTTAAATTTTAATATTAAACAGAAGCTTACATTAATCATAATATTCTTTTTGTTTATTAACCTTTGATGAATTCTAACCTTCATTTTTGCTTGACCAAAAACGAAGCAAAACTTTAGTCCGACAACTGGCGGAAGTGCAAGACTTAGTATTTTAAGCGACCTTCCATTCTCTTACAAATTAAATTGAAAAAACTCGATAATGCTGGCATGTTAATCGATTCTTTTCGAGGTTACTACGCATTATCTCAAACAGTTTTAATCCCAAAAAATTGATTTTATAGGTTGGATTGAGCTCACAAGTTCGGTTCAATTTGCCTTCGGCCATTTGCTTCAAGAAGGAAGGTGCCCGCTTAAAATACTTATGTCAATCCCTCCAATTTGATGTCGTTTTGGTGATTT
>JAQICA010000198.1 GCA_027858775.1 Salinivirgaceae bacterium
GAAAATTGGACTTTTCGGGCAAAGACTAACTATGATAAAACAACAAGAGAGTTGCTTTAAATAAAAACAACGCTCTTTTCTCCTCTTGCGGTACAAACACAATCAGTAATCAAAAAAAATCCCCGGAGGCCATCCGGAAGCTTATTCTGCAGCCGCCAAGGCTTGCTGCACTTTATCTAAAACTTCAGAAATGATTACGGGTTTGGCAATAAAATCTGCCGCTCCCAACTCAGTTGCGCGCATCCGCTCCTCATCACTGCTTTTTGCTGTAATGAAAATCACCGGAGTTTTGATATTTTGTTTTCTCATATCCTCCAGCAATTCGAAGCCACCTTTACGAGGCATCATAATATCAAGCAATACTAAATCTTGTGGGTTTTCCATCAGTATTTGCATTGCCTCAACACCATCATGCGCTACCGAAACGTTGTAATTCATTTCGGTAAGCAAATCATCTAGTAAAAGCAGATTATTAAACGAATCGTCGACAATCAGTATTTTCTTTATCATTCCCATAGTTTGAAATTGGTCTTTCACAAAGGAGTCACGGGTAGTAACATTCATTTTGAAATATTATTTAGAGTAATTTAACCGGCACTATTGCCGGTTAAATTATTATTTACTAAAAGTTTTCAAACTCATTATCGCTTGTATCGCCCATATTCAAATCAACACCTTTTGGAGTTACATGGTTTGCTTTTGGGGCGCTAGCGCTAGCTCTCGGTTGAGTATGCTGAACCGCTTTTCTCGGAGCAGCAGGTGCTTTACGTTTCTGCTTTTTCGCAGTATCATCGATTCTGAAGAACGACATCGTGTCGCGCATTTGATCGGTTTGGCTTGACAATTCTTCTGAGCTTGTAGCCATCTCTTCGGCAGCTGCAGCATTTTGCTGTGTAACTTGGTTAAGCTGCTGAATTGCACTGTTTACCTGATCGGCACCTGAAGACTGTTCAGAACTTGCAGCAGCAATTTCCTGTACGAGACGGGCAGTTTTCTGAATATCGGGGACAATTTCGGATAAGAGTTTGCCTGATTTTTCAGCAATGGCAACACTACTGCGCGAAGTCTGATCTATTTCGCGTGCTGCTTCCTGACTGCGTGCGGCCAGTTTTCGCACCTCTTCGGCAACAACGGCAAAACCTTTACCATGTTCTCCTGCTCTTGCAGCTTCTACGGCTGCATTAAGGGCAAGGATATTAGTTTGACGAGCAATTTCTGAAATAATGGTAATTTTTTCGGCAATATCTTTCATCGATTGTAAAGTCTGTTCTACTGCCTGATTACCTTCAGCAATATCATCGGAGGCTTTCAGCGAAATTTTCTCGGTTTGTTTGGCATTATCGGTATTTTGCTGAATATTGGCTGCCATTTCTTCCATTGAAGAAGAAACCTCTTCGGCAGATGAAGCCTGTTCTGATGAACCCTGCGACATTTGTTGCGAAGTTGAACTCAACTCCTGGCTTGCAGAGGCTATATTTTCGGAACCTTCGGACACATCGCGAACAATTCCTTTTAAGCGCTCTACCATGTTTTGCAGTGCGCTAGACAGTTGTCCGATTTCATCCTTCTGGTTCAAATAAACTTCATCGACCTGCACCATTAAGTTTCCTTTTGCAATTTCTTTGGCGAGATCTACGCCTTTAACAATTCCGGCTGTAATTGAACGGGTTATAACCAGTGCCATAATAACTCCAATAATAAGTGCAAGCAACAGCCCAACTACCATTATTTGATTCGATGAGGCAATAATACTAACTGCCTCATCAACAATGGCATTAGTACCGTCAATTGCAGCTTTTGACGTTTGTGCTGTAGCCACAGTAGCAATATTTGCATTTAGAACCCGCTCTTTGCCAAGCCGTTCATTCTCCTCCCAGTTATTCAGGTAATTCCTGATTGCACTTACATATTTTTTTCCTTCTTGTTCTATTACATCCAATTGGTTCATATTGTTACGCTGGAAAGTTATCGCTCTAATCTCGGTAAAAAAAGCGAACGATTTTTCAAACTCATTAACGGCGGCTTCCAATGCATTGGGGTCTCTTTGAGCCTGTGCTTTAAAATCTTCAACCCGAATTGCATTTCCGGCGTCAATAATATCATTGATTAAGGTAATTTTACTTAACCGATCAAGATTCGTGTTTCCAGTCCTAATTTCGCTGATCATTGCTTCATTTTGCGATTTCAGAAAAGAATTGCAATTTCCAATGTATGCGCTTGCAGCCTCGTCCATGTTATTGCGGTTTAAGTTCATTTGCTCAACCGTTTTTATAGTCTGGTCGAGCAAGTTGCTATACTGTGCTACATTTTGGTCAATCTCTTTGGCTAGCCCTTCAAGTTTCTCAAGGCGTTTAGCACGCCCTGCAAGTTCGTATGCATTTTTCAAGCCTTGTTGCACATCGCGTAATTTCGCTTGTCCATCCTTCAGAAAAGCTTCATCAGCTGTATAGTTATATCCACGCAAAGCAAACATAGCCCACAAAAAATTTGTTTGAATATCACTGGCTATTTCCACTTCTGCCAGATATTCATCGGCAATGAATTCGGTTTCGGTTCTAATAGTAGCCATATCCATTATGGCCATAACTCCAAGCGCAACAGCAATCACAATCAGTAGTCCAAACCCAGTACCTAGCTTACCTCCAATTCGTAAGTTTCTCCAATTCATAGTTAGTAATTATTAATTTTAACATAGCATAAAGATAGATATTGCCAAATCAGTTAAAAACAGTAAAACAACCTGATAATAGATTATTAAGGTTGAAAGAAACGTAATATGTGCGCGTAGAAAAAGCGAATAGTTGCGTTATGGGCACTCTAAAAACAGCAATTCCATAATTCAAGAAAAATTGATTTTAAAAAGTGCCCAAGCTCCCGATTCCCGAGCACAGGTAGGAAGTGCGTATTTGCCAAAACTATAGCGGAAGTGGAGTTATGCAGAAGCGCGATTTGTTTTTGATTTTATTACTGAGCGCACTATAATGCTTAGTGTTCATATAAACATATGCACTAGTGAGTCAGTATAAAATTCAGGTCGAAATGAAATTTACTGATCGGAATAACGAGTGGAAATGTAATACTTGCTTTAGGCTAGGTATTAAGAGCAAAACCGGTGTACAAGAGATTTACAAATTCGGTTTAGTTTGGCTCCCAATCATCTTTCCCGCTCGCTTTTCATTCGATCAACCTTTAAAAGGTGCTATGCAGGCTGCGTCCCCGAACCGAAAACTACAAAATACGAACATCACTGCGAGCTTAGCAATGCAGTCTTTGGCATAGCTTCCAAGATGTCAGATAAAAACAGATTACGCAGAGTCCGTTGTCGCATCTAATTTTCGTGTAAAATCACGAAAAATCATTGTTTTACTCCTCACACTAAAGGGAGTAAAGCAAATCTATTACTTTCTTTTGTGTGAAGGGCAATTAAAGATCTGAAGCATAGCGAAGCAAGACGAAGTCAAAATCAGAGCAAAATTTGGGTACAAAAACAAATAACCATAAACAGATTACTTCATGCTTCTTTGTGCACTTAGCGTCGTTTTAAGTATGATATGACACGAGTGTCATGTCAAGCATAATCTGTCGGGCCAAGTATTGATCTTTTCATTTTTATCTGCGTTAAAAAATGTTTACAGAACGCTGCTATGCGCACATTTTTTGTCTTGCTAAAAAACAAAAATATCTTCTACTTACCCGAAATATCAAACTTGACATGACACTAGTTCTCCATTATTCTTTGTACTTTCTGAAGGATATCGATAATATTTACGGGCTTGGTAATATAATCGGTAGCGCCCATGGTCATGGCCAATTCGCGATCGTTATCGGCAGATTTGGCGGTAATAAAAATTACATGCGTTTCGGGATATTGCTGTTTTAGCTGCTCAAACAATTCGAAACCGTCCATATCGGGCATCATTATATCGAGCAAAACCAGACGTGGGGCATTATTAAGTGCTATGTTTAACGCTTCTTTCCCATTCTTTGCAACCTGAATATCGTAATCTAACTCCGACAACACATCGTTGAGCAACATAACATTATTCTCAGCATCATCTACTATTAAAATTCTTTTCTGACTCACCGGTTTAATCATAAATTGGTACTAACTATCAACACATTAAAAACATCACAAAAAGGGATTTTAAGCAATAACTTATGCTGGTATTCCTCAATAATCGTTCCCTTTGCTTAACACACACATTGTGTAACTCTCATTAATCAAGCTGGAAAGACTTACATACTCTTTCTAAGAAAATTAGCTGGAAATGTTTGTTGCACCATATTCAAACGGTTTACAATGTGCAACTATTATAATTCTACCAATTTATTTTTCACAGCAAATAAAACGAGGCTAACAGTATTTTTCGATTCTGTTTTACTCAATAAATTTGCTCTGTGTCCATCGACAGTTCGGGGACTGATAAAAAGTTTTTCGGCAATTTCCTGATTTGAATAGCCCTGGCAAAGATAATCGAGCACTTCCTGCTCACGTCTCGACAGTTTAATATCGACTGTTTTTTCTTCGGTTTCGGGATTTTCATTTACTTGCCGAAGCAACTCTTCAGAAAAGTATGTGTCGCCCTCTTCGATACGGGTAATGGCTTTACGAATCTCCATCATTTCGGCATTTTTCAGTAAGAAGCCTTGCACTCCCAATTCAATCATTTTATTGAAATAGGCCGGTTCCTCAAACATGGTCATCACAATTATTTTGAGTGCAGGCTTGTGTTTAAATGCCAGCTCGGCGGCCTGAATACCGTCCATTTTGGGCATTTTAATATCTAAAAATACAAGTTCGGGATTGTATTTATCAAGATTATCGATAAACTCTTGTCCGTTTTCGGCTTCGCCAACAACTTTTATGTTAGGCAACTTATTTAGCATTAGAGTAAGTCCCTGACGAAAAATGGAGTGATCGTCAACAATAAAGGCTTGTAGAATATTCATGATCGTTATTTTTAATTTATGTTAGCATCTTCTTTGAGAGGGAAAAATATTTCAACGCCGAACCCTTTATTTTTTAACGCGGTAACCTTTCCAGATACAGCATTAACTTTACTAAGCATGTTTTTCAACCCTAATCCCTCGTTTGCAGAATTTACGTGTTTTTCAATATCCACACCTATACCATTGTCTTTAAAGATGAGCTTCAGCCCTTTCTGCGAAGCGCTTAGCTCAAGGTATATCTCCGATGCATCGGCATGTTTGATAGTATTATTGATAAGTTCTTTCACAACACTATAAATAATATTTGTTATTTTATTGTCTAAATTATAATGATTTGCGTCAGTATCAAAATTTATTCGAATAATTCCCGTTTGACGTAGCTTATTGCAAAAGTCGGTAATGGCCTCAACAAGGCCAAAATCAGTAAGTACACCCGGCATCAGGTTGCGGGAAACCTGTCGCAAAGTTGAAATAGACTGGCCAATTATTTCTTTCATTTTAATCGAATATTCCGCAATTTCGTCTGCTGACAATTCGGCATTCTGTAGTAAATCGATGTAAATACGCAACGTACTAAGCAGTGGAGCCACATCGTCGTGCAGCCCCTCGGCAATGCGTTTCCGTTCTTTATCTTCTGTACTGGCAATGGTTTGTACCATTAACCGATTTAGTTCGCGCCGGTGCCTTACATCTCTGGCTAAAACCAGAATAGCGAGTTCATCGTTAAACCGAATCATTTTTTCACGTGTCTCAACCGGAATAGATTCGCCGGTTCGCGGAATAAGTTCGGTTCCAAATATCATTTGGTGCGATTGCAACATTTCGAAAGGCATTTGTGCCAAATCGAGGGCTTCTGTTTTAGAATTATCTGAAACAACTTTCTGCTGCAGCTCCTTTTTGCTGTAACCGGTGAGTGTTTCAGCCGTACGGTTCACTTCTAGCATTTGCCCGTTAAGGGCTACAATAAATACAGCATCACTACTGTTTTCAAAAATGTTTACGAAGCTTTCGTTGACTCGACGTAAACGCTCGCGCATTTCTTCCTGAATAAAACTCTGAAGAACGATAGAACCCACGGTACTGGCAAAGTCTAACTTATATTCGGGCCATGAGTACACATCTGTCATGCCCAACACCATGGCTCCAACAAGGCGGGAACGGTGTCTTAATGGAATAGCTAGAAATGAATGGACTTTTTCTTGCAACAAAAAGCGTTTGTAATTATATGGTGCATCTGCCACACAGGGAATATGCAACAATCCATTATCTTCCAAACTCTCCACAAATTCATCAATCCCCTCTTTTTCAACACCTTTGATCGTTTCTTCATCAACAAAATGATTATTAAGGAGTGCTGCTTCTACTTGCATTCTCCCGTCGTTTTCACAATGTAAAAATCCACATAAATTCAGATCCAAAACCTCGGTAACCGACTCGGCAACAATGCGGTATCCCACTTCAAATGATTTTGATTGAGCCATTTGATCAGCTATAATGGATAAATAGTTTTGTAATCGAATTTGCTCAAAATACCGTTTCGACCCAAATTCGGGATTACGAAACGGCCTGACCGAAGCTCGATAGTTTGCCGTTCCTTTAAGCGTTTTGGGCTGCACGGTAATATAACCACCAAAATAAGAGTTGTCGGCTTTTTTGAACAATACACGAAACTCAGTATAATTACGATCCGGTTTAATTTCTGATATATGGTTGGCAAATATGCGAGAAAACTCTGGAGCCAACAATTGCTGGATATAAACTTCCTGTTCAATTAGTTTCTCCCGTTCAATTCCGGTAAACAAATACATGTAACGATTTGTGGAAACAATTCGAAAATCATCGTCGAACTCAAATTCCCATTCGCCGTTATAACCGGCATTAAAACTGTGCATACCCGACATGTCTGGTCCTTCTGTGTAAACAAATTTCCCAACACAAGCAATCCATTCTACCTGGCCGTCAACTCCGATTACCGGCTTTGCCGTTAATTGATAGGATGTTTCTGAGCCGGTTTGAAACAGTTTAGTAATGGTTTTTCTCTGGGCTTTGGCTTGTTCTACCGGACATTCTCTTTTCTTGTTCAAAATACCATGATAAAACTCCAGATAGGTATAACGATAAGGTTCAACAACCGGGTAATTAAAACTTTGTCGTGCCATTTTATTGGCCAGAATAACGTAAAAATTCTTATCAACTATAACGATATCATCGCTGACATTGTCGATAAACAATTGCCAATTCTGAAAATTTATGCCTGTTCTATCACCAATTGGCTCCATAATATTTGTTTTTATGCGGATAGCAGCTATCCATAATTATCCATTAAAAACAGTTTAATCAACTTTGGTCACTTCTTGTCTTTGCGGATACCAAACATATCCGAAAATATTGCGATACCCCATTTGACTAAAAAGCTTCATATAACTCCGCACCTGCTTTGTGTGTCGATCATAATCGGGCACACCAAATTTATAATCGATAATTGTTATTTGATTGTCGTTAATCACTACCCTGTCGGGGCGCCTGTTCCGATAGCCCGGCACTACAATTTCGGCCTCGGTAAGCACTTTAACATCATTTGCAAACCAGTCGCAAACCGTTTCTTGCTTAAGCAGATGACGAATTTCAGCCTTCAATTCAGTGGCTTCATTGGCTGCCAGCATTCCTCCGTTCAATTGTGCATCTACTGCTTTTTCGATATCGGCAGAAGTAATAATTTGCTCAAAAATATGATGCAACATTGTTCCCCGCACAGCCATCAGCCCCTTGACATGATCTTCCTCATTGTTGCGACTGATATTGGAACGAATCTTAACCTGTGCTTTTCCAAATAAATTTATTTGGGGTATTTTCACTTCTGGCACTTCAGGCGCAGAAACTTTTCTAAGTGTTCCTAATTCGAAAACACTCTCGTGGGGAAATGTGCCCATTGAGGCTAATCCATTTTCAGAATGGTCTTCCATCATTGTTTTAATCCATTTAGAAACGTCGTTTTTTCCTTTTGCTACGTTTGAATAAATGATAAACAGGTTATCGACGGCACGGGTATTGGCTACATAGAGCATATTTACCTGATCGACAATCATGGCAAAAACCTCATCTTCGAAGTATTTCGATAAAACAGGACAAACGGAATGCTTGCTTGACAGTTCGGCAGGATAAAACCCACCATGCAATACCGGAATACTAAAGGCATTGCCCTGCAACCATAGCGTATCTATTTTGGTGTTTTTTTGCCAGTGAGCAAATGGAATAATAACATTTTTAAATTGCAACCCTTTACTTTTATGAAGCGTTAAAATCCGAATTCCATCAGGAGCAGTATGCGTAACCTCGATACTGAGATCTTTTCCCTCTTCGCTCCACCATTTCAGTACTTCGCCAATACTTCCACCCTTTTCTGTCACCACTTTTTTTACTTCGTTGTAAAAACGACCGAGAAAAACATTCTGCCGCTTTTCGGGATCATCCAGCCCGAATAGGTGCACTATTTCTGTAATTGCACTTAATGGTGATAATGCAGCCAATTGGTCAATATTTTCTAAAAATGCATCGGGCAAATAATGCTCCGTATCACTTGTAAAGAAGCTATGCAATTGGGAATTATTCTCTGTTTTGTTGTTTAAGTACGCGATTGTTTTGAGGTAAATAGGTGCCGGATCGTACAAATACCTAAACACAGTAATTATAAGCTGTAACATTTTTGAGCCACCCAAAGACAACGATCCGGAGGAAACAATGGCATACCCTTCTTCTATGAGCCGTGTTCCCACTAACGAAACTTCATCGTTTTTACGAACAAGCACACAAACATCTTGCTGCCCATGTTCTTTTTGCAAGCGATCTACCTGTTTTACCATGGCATCTAAGGCATTCTCCGTAAAGGTGTCAGCATTGCTACCATCTACACCTTCTACATATACATAGCCGTCATTTATATCTTTTTTATGATCTGGTAGTTCTTGTACAACATCTTTGTACATCTCCAAAATTTCCGGAGCATATTCCTCCTCAACAAGATCGGCTATTAAGGCTCTCAGCCCGACAAAAAAGGCATTATTGAAGGCCACTACATTGGCTGAACTACGCCAATTTGTCGTAAGGTTATCTTCGTTTACTAACCCAATTTGTTTGGCCACCTCTTTATGCAGCAACGACCAATCGCCATTTCGCCATCTGTAAATGGCTTGTTTCACATCACCTACAATAAAGTTTCCATGATTGTCGTGCGCAAGCGCCTCCTCAATAAGTGGCCGAAAGTTATCCCATTGCAGCTGAGAGGTATCCTGAAACTCATCGATCATGTAGTGTTTGTACAGATGCCCAATTTTCTCGTAAATAAACGGCGTATCGGAACTTCCGGTAAATAAACTCAACAGCACCGGGGCATCGGCCAGCATAAACAAATTCTGATCGGCAAGCACCTCGGTTACATTATTCATTATGGCACTGGCCAGTCGATGCTGAAAAATATTGGAGTAAACCGCCTTTGCCTCAATGTACAATACATAATCGGCCTTGAGAATGGCTTCTAGTTGTTCGACAAATTCCGTAATCTGAGGCTCTAAACTATCGACCAGCCCTTTTCGTTCCGATTTTGGATGCCCCCACTCTTCCATGGCCAGCATGCGATCGACTTTTTTAAATAGTTCTTCGTATTTTCTGGCTTCAATATTTTTTAATGCACCATGGAGTGGATTCTTGCTTTTGCCCTGAAGGTCTTCTTGTTGGATTTCGGCTTTTTCTAAAAGAGCTGCCACTTGCTGACTCCAAAGCTGAACCTTTGCCTGAAATTTCTGAATAAGTTGCTTTAACGTGCGGCTGACTTCGTCGAACGACTGATTTCCCGATAAATTACCGCCACTCCGAACGTAGTTGTAGCGCACATGCTCACGAAAAAGTTGTGCTGCAAATTTATTTAACTGATGCTGTACATTCCATGTTTTATCGTCATCCATTTGCGCATCGACAAAATCGAGCATCACTTGCATTTCCTGACTTCCCGACTTCAATCCCATGAGAAATCGCTCCACAGACTGGTTGATGATAGTGGTTTGATCGAGTTGTACTGCGTACCCGCCATTCAAATTAAGCTCGCGCGTTAAGGCACGGATAATTCCCTGAAAAAAATGATCGATTGTAGAAACAGTGAAATGGGCATAATCGTGCAGCATATTGCGCATTATGGTTCGGGCAATATCGCGTACCTGAGGAATAGTCCGTTGAGAAAAGGCAGCAACTTCTGAGAGCATTGAATAGTTGTCATCGGTACCCAATGCAAATTCGCGCAACTCGGAAAATATCCGCGATTTCATTTCGGCTGTAGCTTTATTTGTGAATGTTACAGCCAATATATTCCTGTACTTTGCGGGATTTTGGAAAAGCAATTTTATGTATTCTAGCGTTAATCGCCGAGTTTTTCCAGAACCGGCAGAAGCTCTAATTATGGTTAATTCACTATTTAAATGAGTATCATTCATTAGTAAAACAGTATTGTGGCCACCAATTCTTTGGTCAGTTCGCCAATATCGGAACTATCTCCCATAACGCCCTTACTTCTGGCATCGTAATGCCTGAGAAGCCCGATAATGCGCACCACTCTGGCTTTCGGGTAATTGCGGGCAGCAACGGCCATTTCTTTTTGTTTGTAATAGTTCAGATTGAGTTTTTGCCCGATGGTATTTGCGGGCATACGTTTTTCTACAAACTGATGGTACCTTAACAAATTCGTAAAGCTGTTGAAAAGAACCGTTATGGTAACGATAATATGATGATCTTTAATGTTTTTCGAGAAATAGAAAGCAATTTCGTGTGCTTTGGTTCTATTTTTTGTTGAAATTGCATTCCACAACTCGAATGCATTGTAGTCTTTACTAATTCCTACATTATCCTGAATATGAGTAGCTGTAATTGTCGATTTTGGTGGTAAAATCACGGCTAGTTTATTCAACTCGTTCACCAACTTTTCTAAATCGTTTCCGAGATACGTAGAAAGTAGCTGTACTGCATGATCGACAATACTATAGCCCTTAGAGTTAATATATTTTTCGATCCAGACATTCAGGTCACGCTCCCACAGCTTTTTCGATTCGAGGATAACTCCGTTTTTATCCAAAGCTTTGTAAAACCGAGTTCGTTTATCGAGTTTCTTTTTCCGGTAATTAATTACAAGAATGGTTGAAGGCATTGGATTATTCACATATAATGTAAGCGGATTTTCTTTCTTATCGCTTTTTTGCGCCTCGGTTATTTCGCCTGCAATACCCTTTACTTCTTGTCCTTCTTTAACAATGATAACTTGTTTTTCCGCCATCATGGGAAAGCGGCGGGCAGCCATCACAATATCGGCCACTTCCACATCGCTACCATACATAATGGTTTGATTAAAAGAGCGTTCATCTTCGTGTAATGCTTCGGAGGCAATTTTATTAGTAATTTGATCGATAAAAAAACCTTCCTCACCAAACAAGTAATAAACGGGTTGGTACTCTTTTTTTTCGAGGCTTGTCAATATTTTCTCGTAATCTAAACTTGCCATTTCTAAAACTTAAGGTGTTTAACACTTTGACCGTTTTCCTGCAGTTCGTTCAAGGAGTCGATTCCAATTTGAATTTGATCTTTCACATATTGTTCGGTTACTAACTTGTCGCTTTCGGAAGTTTTCACTCCGGTCGAAATCATGGGTTGATCAGACACTAAAAGTAGCGCTCCAGACGGAATTGAGTTATAAAAACCTACCGAAAAAATGGTGGCAGTTTCCATATCAATGGCCATTGCCCGGGTTTTACGTAAGTACTTTTTAAATCGATCGTCGTATTCCCAAACACGCTTATTGGTGGTAAAAACCGTTCCTGTGTAATAATCGCGTTTATAATCGCGAATGGTAGACGACACTGCGCGCTGCAAATTAAACGCAGGCAAGGAAGGCACTTCGGGTGGTAAATAATCGTCAGATGTACCTTCGCTCCTAATAGCTGCGATGGGTAAAATTAAGTCGCCCACCTTATTTTTCTTTTTTAGGCCGCCGCATTTACCCAGGAAAAGCACTGCCCGTGGATCAATGGCCGTAAGCAAATCCATAATAGTGGCTGCGTTGGGACTGCCAACGCCAAAATTAATAATTGTAATCCCATTTGCCGATGCATTGGCCATCATTCGATCTTCGCCCAAAACGGGCACACCGTGTAAGTCGGCAAAAAGCTGTACGTAATTCTGAAAATTAGTTAGTAGAATATATCTGCCAAAATCTTCGATGGACCTACCCGTATACCTTGGCAACCAATTAGTTACAATTTCATTTTTTGTGCGCATATCTAACAATTTCAAGATGTGTAAAATACAAAAACAAAGATAAGATTTTTACAACATAATAGTGAGGGAGCTAACAGAAACTAAAGGGATCATTAGAACATGCTTTTATCATATTTTTGCGGATAACGGGTAAAAAACAAAAACAACAAACCGGACAGGCAAATAGCGCCCAACCGGTTTGTTGTTCTGTTAGTGTATACAATTAACTAAGAAAGGATCATTTACATCATAAAAAGGTGAGAATTTTGTCTCAAGTTTTATAACCCTTTCGAGTGAAGGAAATCGGCATACCTTGTATCTACTTCTGTAAAATGCTGTGCAAGTTTCTCTTTGGCATAAGTAAGTAGTTGTTGAAGTGCCTCTGCATCACCTTTTGTATAGCTTTGAATTTGTGTATTTATTTCTTTCAAAATAGCATTGTGCTCATTTTTGTGCTCATCTATAGCCTCGTAGCCATGGGTTTCGAAATATTGTTCTTCATTGCCAAAATGCCATGATAAATAGTCGGCAAATGTGGCCAGTTGGCTTTTGATTGTTTTCTTAGCCGCGGCATTGATATAAGAAGTAACAGTGTCGTTCAGTAAATCGATTACGCGTTCGTGCTGTTGGTCTAACTCATCGATTCCCACTTTCATGGAATTGTCAAATGCCATTAGCCCCGGGCTAGTTTGGGTTTTCGAATCACCTGCTTCGCTTTCCGCCTGTTCATCGGCTTTAGGTTGTGTGTTTGGAGTTTCGGTAAGCATTTGCTTTTGAATTTGTTCGAGTTTTGTCTGGATATGCAAATTTTTGGCTTTCTCGGTATTCAACTGCTCACGAATTCTCTCCAATTCATGTTCCTGTTCAGCAGAGACTTCTACCAATTTTGATAATTTTTCTTCGGCAGTCTGCAATTCTTTCTCTGTTTTTTTGAGGCTTGTAATATCAAACCCAATTTTCAATATTTTATAGGCATTATCGTCTTCATCGAGAATTGGGGTGTAACTCTCCTGTAGGTATACTTCTGTATTATTGTAATCAATTCTGCTGACATCGGAACGGGGAATACCGTGTCTTAAATCTTCCCAGAACCTTTCGTAATCTTCATCGCTGGTACCCGATAAATCGACACCATCTTTGTGGTTCATGCCAATCATTTGCTCTTTAGAAAGCCCCACAAGTCGGGCAAAAGGCTCATTTACATCGGAAATTGTACCATACAAGTCATATTCAACAGTATACGTTGACGAGCTAAGTGCATTGATCAGTCCACGTAATTCAAATTCTCTTCGAGCAGCTTCCTCTTGCGTAGCTTGCAGCTCTTCCATATTTTGGCGCATTTCTTCCTCTTGCGAAGAAAGCTCTTCGCGCTGATGTTGGGAATCTTCCAGCAATCGTTGCGTACGCTGGTTAACTTTTACTGAGTTTAATGTTGATGCAATGCTTTCTCCGATTTTCTCAACAAACTCAATTTGATATTTCTCCAGCTTATTAAACGACGCAACTTCGACTACTCCAAAAACAACATTATTAAGCATAACGGGAACAATAAGAATCACGCGTGGATTGGCAGTTCCCATTCCACTGGTAATTTGCATATAATCTTCAGGCACATCGATTAAGTATATGCTTTGTTTTTCGTGTGCTGCACGTCCCACAAGATCTTCACCCACACGCACTTCTTTTTTCAGATACCGTCTGCGATCGTAAGCTATAGCAGCCTGAAGCTCGAAGAAAATATCGTCTTCTTTTTTATCGTTGAGCACAAACAACGCTCCCTGATTTGCATCGAGGTAATCGACAAGGTTGCGAATCACATTAAATGATAGTTGGCTCAAATCATCGTTATCTTGCCGGAGCACGTCGCCAAAACGAGCAATTCCATTGGTAACCCACCGTTGTTTTTCATCTGCTTCTTTTCGAATAGTTTCTTCTTCCCTGGCTTTACGCAAGCTTTCCCGCATTTCGATAAGCGCATTCCCCAAGACATCTTTTTCACTTTTTGTATCGAACGAAGATTCGAGGTTGCCTTTTCCTATCTCTTCGGCGAATCGTGCCGTTTCGTTAAGTCCATGAGCCACAGCATTAAGCGATAGAGCCATTTCTCCAATCTCATCGGTACGTGAGGTGTTAATATCTTCTATGTTAAGAATATCGCCTTCTTCAATGCGCTTAAGCATAGTAGTAGAGCGGCTTATGGGCCTGGCTATACGAGCTGCAATTATATAGATAATTACCGTAAGCAGGATCAAGCCAATAAGCGTTACAAGAATGCTAATCATAAAATTAGTGGTTGATTCTTCGGTAATAACTTCAACCGGAATACTTAAACCGATACTCCAGGGAGTATCTGCTTTCCCCACTTTAATAGGACTAAAAGAAAAATAAGCCTCTGTTTCCTTAAAACTATCCACATCGCGAAATGAAATTCGCTCGCCTTTTTTAATTTTAGTTGATAAAGTATAGGCTTGATCAAATTCCGGCAATACTGTTCCAATGTGTTTCCCGATAAACGATGTGTCGGGATGTCCAATAAAAACTCCGCCATTGGAAATAAGGAAGGCATAACTATCGCGCATGGGCTTTATTTCGCTTACAATACTCTGCAGTTCGTCCATGGTAATATCGACAGCAACAATACCAGCGTATTTATTATTCTGGAGAATGGGAACAGACATACTGGTCATAAACTTTTTACTTTCGCCTTCTTCCGAAAATACATCCCAATAGGGCTCCCAAATGGATTCGCGCGCTTCGTTTTTTATTTTCGCATACAATGGCGGGTCATTCTCAAAACTTCGCTCTGCTGTTGAAAATTTTATATCTCCATCGAGTCGATAAAACGTATTAACATATCGACCATGTGGTAAATAGTAGTCATCGTCGACCATGTTTTTCTCCCAACTATCCCACAACTTATAAATTTGCGGATTATTCTTAAATACTGGATGATACATGCCTCTAACATACTCCTGCCATAAAGAATCGGGCCAGATCTTCCAACTGGTAAACGCCTGAGCCAGGGTACGAATGGCATCCATACTCACATTTAATTGATTTTCGATGCGCAATGCCGATTGTGCAGTTACTGCATCAGCATTTTCTTTGGCTGACTTATAGGCCATATTCCGCGAAGAAATTCCGATATATCCGACTGCGATTATAAAAATCAAAATTGTGGTAGAAAGTATCAGGAAGAGCATTTTGCCCTTCAGATTAATCCGGAACTGAAATTTATCCTTAATCATAAAAATACCTTTAAAAGAGCTTTCTTTACTTGGGTAAATAACACTTGCCCTACTACAAACACACCATTTCGGTACAAAGGGCACTTACTTATCCATACAAAAATAAAAAATTAATGGAAACTTACGGTGGATTTAGCCTCAAAGTGGGAAATTTAAAATTATTCGGACACTATTGAGCGCAATATTGATTAAAACAGAAACCACTTAGAACTCTCCAACAACCAAAAGCACAAGCGAGAAAAATCAGTGTAGATTTGCTTTCGATTGTACGAAATGGTAAATTTCGCAAAAATACCACAACATAATACGGTTAACCCATGATAGATTTAAAGAACCAGATTGAGGGCGATATATTTACCGATTATCGCACACGCCTGCTATATGCAACCGACGCATCGGCATACCGCGATGTTCCACGAGCAGTTGCACTACCAAAAACCACATTAGACATACAAAAAATTATTCAATGGGCGCATAAACATGAGGCCTCTATCATTCCGCGCACAGCGGGAACTTCACTTGCCGGACAGGTTGTGGGGCACGGCGTGGTTGTGGATGTTTCGAAGTACATGACTAACATTATTGAACTCAATATACAAGAAAAATGGGTTCGGGTACAACCTGGGGTGATTCTCGATGAACTCAACATGTTTTTGAAGCCTCACGGTCTCTTTTTCGGGCCTGAAACCAGCACCTCATCGCGGTGCATGATGGGCGGTATGGTTGGAAACAACAGTTGCGGTTCGCATTCCATAATTTATGGCACTACGCGCGATCACACCATGGAAATTGATGCAATTTTGAGCGATGGCAGCGAGGTTACCTTCAAACCATTAACCGCCGAGGAGTTCGAAGAAAAATGCTCGTTTGAAACGCTCGAAGGATCGATTTACAGACAAATAAAACAAGAACTATCGGACGAAACCACCCGGAAACGTATTCGGGATGAATACCCTGACCCCGAAATTTACCGGCGGAACACCGGATACGCCATCGATTTGGTACTCGATTCTTCCGTTTACGGAGGTTCTGAAAATTTCAACTGGTGCAATGTACTGGCCGGTTCGGAAGGCACACTGGCTTTTTCTACGAGTATAAAATTAAATTTGGTATCGACACCACCACCTGTAAAAGGCTTAGTATGCGTTCATTTCCACACTTTGGAAGAGGCACTGCGCGCCAACCTGATAGCTCTGGAACACAAACCGGGAGCTGTAGAACTAATGGACGATATTGTACTGAAAGCAACAAAAGACAACATATCGCAAAATAAAAACCGATTTTTCCTGCAAGGCGATCCTGAAGCCATCCTGATGATTGAGTTTGCGCGCGAAACAGAAGAGGAGATTCGTACGTTAGCAGCCGATGTAGAACAATCGATGCGAACAGCAGGGCTGGGTTATCATTTCCCGCTTGTTTCTGGTAACGATATTCCAAAGGTTTGGGCATTGCGCAAAGCAGGATTGGGCGTACTTTCGAATATTCCCGGCGACAAAAAACCGGTAACTGTAATCGAGGATACGGCGGTAAGTGTAAAGGTACTACCAGACTACATCAAAGATTTCAAAGAAGTACTTGCCAAAAACGATATGGAATGCGTATTCTACGCACACGTGGGCTCAGGCGAAATTCATTTGCGTCCCATACTAAACTTAAAACTCCAAAAAGATGTTGAACGCTTTCATACCATAGGTGAAGAGATAGCCAAATTGGTGAAAAAGTATCGCGGTTCACTCAGTGGCGAACACGGCGATGGTCGGCTGCGCGGGGAATTTATTCCACTAATGATTGGTGAAGAGAACTACGAATTATTAAAACGTATTAAGAAGGCGTGGGATCCGAAAAATGTATTTAACCCCGGAAAAATTACCGATGCTCCATCGATGAAAGAAAACCTACGGCACGTGCCCGACGAGCCGGTGAGGGAATATGAAACCATTTTTGATTTCGGCCGGGAACAAGGCATTGTAAGAGCAGCGGAGCTTTGCAACGGATCGGGCGATTGCCGAAAAACGCATCTCAGTGGAGGCACTATGTGCCCAAGCTATATGGCTACGCTCGACGAATCGGCCACTACACGAGCACGAGCCAATATTTTGAGAGAATATTTAATTCATTCTACCAAAACCAACGCATTTGACCACGACGAAATATACGAAACCCTCGACTTGTGCTTATCGTGCAAAGCATGTAAAAGCGAATGCCCTTCAAGCGTGGATATGGCCAAGTTAAAAGCTGAATTTTTACAGCATTACTACGATTCCAACGGCATTCCACTCAGAACGCGCGCTATAGCATACATTTCGAGCATTAACGCACTTGGGAGCATTACGCCGGCTATTACCAACTTTTTTACGCAAAACGCCGTAACATCAAAAATAATTAAACAATTTCTGGGTTTTGCAGCAAAACGCAGCATTCCGCCATTACAGCAAAAATCGTTAAGGAGCCAAGTAAAAAAGTTTGCAACCACGATTAATAATGGTGAAAAGGGTTCAGTATATTTGTTTATTGATGAATTTACCAATTACAACGACACACACATTGGTTTACAAACAATTTTACTCCTCAACACACTGGGCTACAACATTAAAACCGTAAAACATAAAGAAAGCGGGCGGTCGTTTTTATCGAAAGGATTATTGCGCAAAGCCCGGAAACTAGCCATAGCCAACGTAACTGAATTTTCGGACAAGGTGAGCGAGGACATACCGTTGGTGGGTATTGAACCATCAACGATACTTTCATTCAGAGATGAATACCCGGAACTGGTGCCGACCGAACTTCGCGAAAAAGCACGTACACTGGGCAAAAACGCTCTGCTATTTGAAGAATTTTTTATGCGTGAGGTAAAAAAAGGCAATATAACGGCTGAAGATTTTACAGATGCAACTGAAACCATTAAATTACATGGACATTGCCAACAAAAAGCGGTAGCATCGACGGCACCGACGATTAAGATGCTTTCGTTGCCAAAAAATTATACGATTTCAGAAATACACTCGGGTTGCTGTGGTATGGCAGGGAGTTTTGGTTATGAAAAAGAGCATTACGATGTATCGATGAAAGTGGGTGAGCTGGTGCTATTCCCGGCAGTTAGGCAAACACCAAAGGAAACGTATATTGCTGCGCCGGGAACGAGTTGCCGGCACCAGATTAAAGACGGAACGGGGCGAACGGCTATGCACCCAATCGAAATTATGTTTCACGCTATGAAATAAGCATTTACCGATGGTATCGGCTGATTCCAAGCAATACAGAAACCGACGGCGTCGCCTGGAGCGACACCGTCGGTACGCAAAATTCTTTTCGTTATTAAAAATGACTTCATAGCCCGACTTGGGCAAGTATACAGCCAAATCACCTTCTTTAGGCTGCACGGGTACGTACTTTACGGCCTCGCCTTTAGGCTTCCATGATTCATCGTCGTACATTGAGGGAAGCGGATGCCCGGTCCTGCTTTTATTACATAACCTGTTTGTACTGTCTCTTTTTCCTGAACATTGGGAGGCAAATACAAACCCGATTTGGTTTTTCCTTGCAAAGTCTTGGATTTAATAAGAATACGATCACCGATTAGAATAACCTTCGATAATTCCGATTTACTTAATTCATTTGTCATGGTTCATCAATTATTTTTATGGTGCGTATTCAAAACGAGTTCCTTTCCTGCAATTCATCAAATAGTGCTTGCCCGAAAAGCCCAATTTACTCACAATTAATATAATTTTTCAATTGTGTTCGTGCTGGCACTACATAAAAACCCACGTTAAAAACTCCATTGGGAAGGAGTCGCAAATTAAGCCATTTTGGAAAGGTATAAATTACTATCTTTGCGGTTCAAAAAAAATACGACTATGATAAACATTGAACAACAATTAAAGCAAGAGTTACACAAGGCCTTAGAAGAAATTTTCGGGCAAACGATTGAAGAAAAACAGGTACAAATTCAGGTTACTCGCCCCGATTTTGAAGGAGATTACACACTTGTTGTTTTCCCGCTTGTGCGCATAGCCAAAACGAAACCGGAACTTGCCGGAGAGCGCATTGGGGAATACCTTGTTGAAAACTCAATGATTTTTGAAAAGTTCAATGTAATTAAAGGTTTCTTGAACCTAAGTCTCACACACGGATTTTGGTTAAATACGCTAAAGTCCATCAAAAACGAGTCCTCATTTGGCACACAAACCATTCGGCCCGACGCCAAAAAAATAATGATTGAATACTCATCGCCCAA
>JAQICA010000037.1 GCA_027858775.1 Salinivirgaceae bacterium
GTATAAATCATTAGCAATCTTTAATTACCAACTCGTCAACCGACCTTTTTGGAACATGGTGAACCCCTTTTTCATCGCGCCAGTATTTAAAATCGCCATCTTTTATTTCGTCAATCACAACCTGCTCTTTGGGTTTGCCCAGCGCAATTACATTAATAATTCCATATCGATCAGTTATTTGTAGTTCTTTTGTAAGTAACTGTTTGTTAATGGCACGCAGGATGCATCCGCCGTATCCATCTTCAACAGCGCCCAAAAGGATGCTTTGTGCAGCTATACCGTCATCGCAAAAATATTGGTTCGATATTTCTTTGTCGTTTAGTTGCACCATGTATGCCGAGGGGCGTTCGCCTTGTTCCGGGCCATCCCAATTTGTTAGAAAACCGGCCCATGCCAGCGTTTGAAATATCTTCGCGTTCTTTTCAGGTGAATTAGAAAGGATATACTTTATCGGTTGCGCATTACGCCCCGATGCCGATAAACGGGCTAGTTCAAGCCATTTTCGTAATTGTTCTTCTGTGACTTCTTCGTTTTGATAAAACCTGCGATAACTGCGGTTTTTGAGAATTAAATCTTTAATCATAAAGCAAAAAAAATAAGGATTGGGAAAAAATAAAAAGGTATGTGACCAACGATAACCTGCAATAAGTGGATGTGTCCCAATCCTTACATTTTTTAAAACGGCAACCACCCACCAATATTGCACTGTTATCGACTAATACATTTAAAGTTTGTTAAAATTCAGTATCACGTGTTATCAAAGCAAATCACTCGCCAGTTCTGCCAAATAACTACGTTCACCTTTTACCAGGTTTACATGGGCAAACAATTTCTGCCCTTTCATGCGATCCGATAAATATGCCAACCCGTTTGATTGCTGGTCGAGATACGGAGAATCAATTTGGTGAAGGTCGCCCGTAAATATCATTTTAGTACCCTCACCAGCACGGGTTATAATGGTTTTTATCTCGTGAGGTGTAAGGTTTTGTGCTTCGTCAATTATGAAATACGAATTCGACAAGCTTCGTCCGCGAATGTAAGCCAGTGCTGCAATTACCAGTTTTTCAGATTTTTCCATTTCCTCGATACGTGTTGCTTCAACGCTGCGTGGGTTGTTGGCATGTTTAATAACGGTTAGGTTGTCGAACAGAGGCTGCATGTACGGACGGATTTTTTCGTCGGCATCGCCGGGAAGGAAGCCAATATCGCGATTGCTGAGTGCAACAATTGGCCGAGCCAGTAATATTTGCTCGTAAAGTGTATGCTGAGCAAGAGCAGCAGCCAATGCAAGTAAAGTTTTTCCAGTACCGGCTTTTCCGGTAATAGCTACCAGCTTAATATCAGGATTCAGCAAGGCATTAAGTAAAAAGGTTTGTTCGGCGTTGCGTGGCTTAATACCGTAGGCTGTAGTTTTATCGACCCGTTCGAAACGATCACTTTCTTTATCAAACCGAACCAATGCAGATGTATTTGCACCTTTGAAAATGAAATAATCGTTGGCTAGCACTTCATTTTCTGTTTTCACTGCATCCTTGTTGAGATATTTATTTTCGTAAATTTCGGCAATTAACGAATCGTCACATTCGTCAATCACGTTAACTCCGCGGTTGAAAATTTCGGTATTGGTAACTTTGTCGTTTTTGTAATCTTCCGAGTCGATACCCAACGACTTGGCCTTCATTCTGAGATTGATGTCCTTCGTTATCAAAACGACTTTCTGTTCGGTGTACTTCTCTTTTGTGTACTCAGTAATGGCCAGTATTCGATGGTCAGCGATATCCTCTTTAAACGAAGCTTTTATTTTTTCAGAAAAAGGACGTCCGGTTTCAATGCGCAATTTTCCTTTTCCTTCACCCAGCGATAAACCTCCGTTAAATAAATCGTCTTTTACCAGCTGATCAAGTAAGCGTACAAATTCGCGGGCCTGAAAGTTTAATTGGTCGCTGCCTCGTTTAAATTTGTCCAACTCTTCTAAAACGGTAATGGGTATCACTACATCATTATCCTGGAAATTGTAGATGCATTGGTGATCGTGTAAAATCACGTTTGTGTCAATGATGAAAATTTTTGAATGATTCTGAGCCATATTATAGATTTTAATGAGGTTCTTAGTTATTCCTTAAATGTACTAAATTTTCTACGCGAAATATTTTTTTATCCGGCTTTTTGCTGATTTTTGTACTACCATATTTTTAAAAACATGAACTACGCACAAACCATCGATTTTTTATATACGCAGTTGCCAATGTTCCAGCGAACGGGGCCGGCGGCTTATAAAAACAATCTCGATAACACGCATGCCCTCGACCGCATGTTCGTCCATCCGCACCGTGACTTCAAATCTATTCATGTAGCCGGCACAAACGGGAAAGGTTCTGTTTCGCACATTTTGGCATCAATCCTTCAAAGCGCTGGTTACAAAGTAGGACTTTACACTTCGCCTCATTTGCTCGATTTCAGGGAGCGGATTAAAATTAACGGGCAGATGATAAGCGAAGAAGATGTTTGCAGTTTTGTGGAAAAATTTCAACAGAAAAACAAAGTTGAAAAGCTGGAACCTTCGTTTTTTGAGCTTACCGTAATGATGGCCTTCGATTATTTTAAACAGCAGGAGGTTGATTTCGCTGTGGTTGAGGTCGGTTTGGGCGGTAGGCTCGATTCAACTAATATTATCAATCCCGAAATCTCGGTAATAACGAATATTAGTCTTGATCATACCAATTTGCTGGGGAAAGATATTGCAAGCATTGCAGCCGAGAAAGCCGGCATAATTAAAAAGAATACGCCCGTTGTTATTGGTGAAACGCATATTGAATCGAAAGATGTATTTATTTCGAAAGCGGCTCAAATGGGAGCACCGGTTTATTTTGCCGACCAACAATTTACATTGTTGCATGACAAAGAAAAACTGCAATTCATTTCAGATGGCAAAGTGCTTTACCGTAATCTCGAGTCGGAACTACGAGGAGGTTATCAATATAAAAATATAACAACAGCCCTCGCAGCGATTAGAATTCTTGATGAAAAAGTGCCCGGCCTGAACGAGCAATCGATTGCCGATGGACTTAAAAACGTAATTAAATACACCGGTTTGTCGGGTCGATGGCAACAAATAGGCAGTTCGCCAAAAATTATTTGTGATACCGGACATAACCAGGATGGGTTAAAAAATGTTGTGCATCAATTGAGTTTGGAACAATTTGATAAACTGCATGTTGTTTTTGGAACAGTAAATGATAAAGACCTTACATTGATATTGCCGTTGTTGCCCCGTAATGCCCGGTATTACTTTACAAAAGCCGATATTGCAAGGGCACTTGATGAGCAGGTATTAAAAAACGAAGCCCATAAATACCAGTTAAAAGGGGATTCGTACGCCAGTGTAAACGAAGCTTTGCAGGCGGCCACCAAAATGGCCAATAAAAACGACCTTGTTTTTATTGGAGGCAGTACTTTTGTTGTTGCCGAAACGTTGCAGTTTTACATGTAAAACTTTCATGTTTAATTCCGTACTTATACGGTTAATAATTTTTCGTTATGATTACTATTAATCCGCTATACCAACTTATTGCCCAGGGCGAACATCAGCAGCAGGATTTCAAATTCTGCATAAACGATTCGCGAAAAATTGCAAAATCACTGGTCGCTTTCGCTAATACCGATGGTGGCCGGTTACTTGTTGGTG
>JAQICA010000265.1 GCA_027858775.1 Salinivirgaceae bacterium
ATCCCTTAATATCGCCACATTCAAATAAATAAATGTGAATGAGTCATTCAACATGTACAACATATCTCAACACTTACATGCACGATGAATACTTATATTCTGACCCGGCATAAGAACAAAATAAAACAATTATTTTTTCACCTTTTAAAAAAAGTATTATGAAAAAAAGAAATGCAATTTACCTATTAATTATTTTTTTCAATTTTATTGTTAATAGTGTGAATGCTCAGGAAGTCCCTGGAGCCAATATGATTCTGAATCCATCGTTCGATGTCAATGCCAATGGTTGGAGTTCATACCTCGATTACTTTTGGGCGCCTTCCGACCCAAATGCTGCCAAAGCCACTTTCTCGGTGGTTGCCCAAACCGGATTTACGGGAAATGCATATAAGATAGCTATTACCAATGCAGGAACCCAATCCTATTCGGTTCAAATATCGTATCCAGTGGCATTGGTAGCCGGGAAAAAATATTCAATAAAATTTAAGGCCAGTGCCGAATCAGTCAGAAACGCACAGGTTATTATGCAAGAAAACGTAGGTTCAAAAAGAACGTGGTACACATCCACTCTAAGTGTAACAACCACCCCGACTACTTACGGACCCTTTTATTATACTGCTACCACTGACGACTCTTCCAACAGATTCAAACTCTTCTTGGGTGGGTCGGGAGGTGCTGTTACAACTTATTTTGATGATGTAGAAGTTGCCGAAATGGTACCACCTGAAAGTACAGTGTCCTCAGCACCCAACATTACTGCTGTAACGCCAAAAAATACGAGGGTGGATGTTGCATTTACAGCTCCAACAGACAATGGTGGAATAACTATCAATTCTTATACGGTAACTTCATCACCAGAAGGTATTACGGCCACAGGTACAGCAAGTCCCATCACGGTAAGAGGACTTACCAATGGCACAACCTACACCTTTACAGTTACAGCCATAAATGGCAAAGGAGTGAGTAATCCAAGTGCACCATCAAGTGCCGTAACCCCGGTATTTTCGCCTACAAATTACTATGTAAGCAGCTCTAGTGGCAATGATAACAACAACGGTGAAACAATAGGTACAGCAGTGGCCACGATATTAAAAGCGGAAACCATGGCAGTGCCGGGCGATACCATCTTTTTATTTACTGGAACTTATCCTCCGGTAACACTCACGAAATCCGGCACGTTAACCAGGAGAATTACTTATAAAGCATTATCTGGAGACAATCCAATAATTACTTGTGGTCTTTCAGGTGCATGGCAATTGATGCAAATAAATGGGTCATATATAACTATAGATGGTTTGGAAATTAAAGGTATAAACCAATCGATATCACTTCAGCAAGGCGAAACCAATTACAACAACATTCTTGCCATTAAAGAAGCAGGGGGAACACCTACACAGGTACAATGGGATGCAACAACCAACACCAACACCAACGGGATTAGTATTGGAAGTGGTAGTGGAGCAACAGTTCAATATGTTGAGGTAAAAAACTGCAAAGTTCACGATTTATCTTGTGCCGGTATTGGAGCCACAAATGCCGACTACATAACTATTGAAAACAATGAAATATACAATACTTCGTGGTACGGAATGTGGGCCACAAGCGGCATTACTGTTATTCGGTTGAGTGGAAATGGCACCACAATTTTCAGGGGCAACAAAGTTTATAATAATGAGTCATTGGTAAAATGGATGGACAAAAGGGACTATTCCGATGGTAACGGTATTATCATTGATGTAAACACAGGTTACAATGGCACCTTTCTGGTCGAAAACAATTTGGTTTACAATAATGGAGGGCGCGGACTTTACATCATGACTGCCGGCAATGCTGTTTTTAGAAACAACACCTCGTACTGGAACTCAAAATCATCGTTCAGTACAGGCGGTGAAATGGTTGTTTATGATTCACATGATGTAACATTTGTAAACAATATTGGTTGGGCAAACCCTGCTTATTCCCCTAAAAACTATGCTATTTGCGATAATGGTCACTGGGGCAACAACTCAAACATTACTTGGAAAAACAATATGACTTTCAATGGTACAGTTGGAAACCCCTCCACTTTTTTCAATAAAACAACTACCACATCAGTTGATAACACAAATAAATTAGGAGTAAATCCATTACTTGTAAACCCAACAATAGTTACAGCAGACGCCAACTTTCATTTACAATCGGGTAGTCCTGCAATCAATGCAGGCACAGCACTTTTGGGCGTGTCGACCTTTGATATGGACTATACCGCCAGGGTAAAAGGCACTGGTATTGACATGGGGGCTTACGAATCGAATTTTACTACCGCGGTAAATAAAATATCTACTAACAAAAATGCATTTGCGATTTACCCAAACCCAGTTAAAAATGTGTTGAACTTGCTCAACCCTAATTCAATAAACATACAACAAATAGAGATATACTCCATTCGGGGCGAATTGATTCAATCGCAAAGAAATATAGAAACAGGATTGAACACAATAAATGCACAAATGCTTTCAGCCGGAATTTATCTTTTGAAAATCAGAACTTCAGAACAGGACTATTTTCAGAAAATCGTGAAAGAATAATGGGTATCTTAGAAATTGAATATAAAAAATCGTTCACTTTTTATATGTTTTTAAACAATTAATAGATGAGATTGAAATTTTTAATAGCACTTATTGCTCTGACATGCACTTCAGCCTTTGGTCAGAATATTAGGCAAAATGGTAGATTGAAAGTTACTGCAAACGGTCATTCTCTGTGTCAAGAGGATGGAACTCCATTTTTTTGGCTTGGTGATACTGCTTGGGAACTGTTTCATCGGTTGAATTTGGGGGAGATATCCACCTACTTGGAAAATCGAAAACAAAAGGGGTTTAATGTTATTCAAGCCGTGATTATTGCTGAGTTCGATGGATTGAGAAAACCGAATCAATACGGTGAAGTACCGCTTGAAAACATGGATCCGACAACGCCAAATGAAAAATATTTTCAGTTGGTGGATAGTGTTGTCAAACTAGCTTCATCAAAAGAGCTGTATATGGGACTTCTTCCCACATGGGGAGACAAAGTGTCTAAATTGTCGGGCTTAGGTCCTGTGGTTTTCAATCCTAAAAATGCGTACAGCTACGGAATGTGGTTAGGCAAAAGATATAAAGATGATGCAAATATCATCTGGATTCTTGGCGGAGACCGCCCCGTAATGATAGACAGTAAAAGCGATTGGCGACCCATTTGGCATGCTATGGCAAATGGAATACTAGACGGAACCAATCATAAGGCATTGATTACTTATCATCCCTGGATGGGAAATCTCTCCAGTTCGCAATATATTCATAATGAAGTATGGCTTGATTTTAATATGATTCAATCGGGGCATGGGGAGCATGATTTTCATGTTTGGAATTTAGTTCAACGGGATTGGAATTTGAAACCAACCAAACCCACCTTAGATGCTGAACCGAATTACGAAGATCATCCCGTTCACTGGAATCCTGAAAATGGATATTTCAGAGATTACGATGTTCGAAAACAAACTTATCGTTCGGTTTTTGCCGGAGCATGTGGGGTTACTTACGGGCATCACAGTGTTTGGCAATTTTATAGCAGCCGTGAAAAAAAATTACTTAACGCAGATAGATTTTGGACAGAGGCAATTGATAGACCCGGTGCCTTTCAGGTGGGATACTTAAAGAAGCTTATTGAATCGCGACCTCAACTCAATAGAGTACCTGATCAATCGTTAATTTTAAAAGGACAAGGTGAAAAAGGGGAATATATTTGTGCATTTAGAGATAGTATTGCTAGTTATATGATGGTTTATATGCCTGTAGGTAAAGCCATTACTATAAATACAGCAATTATAAAATCGAAAAAAATAAAAGTAGGGTGGTTCAATCCACGTACAGCAGCAACAATAAATAAGGGCATTATTGCGAATAAAGCTTCCATTGAATTTACAAGCCCAACAGTTGGGAACGAAAATGACTGGGTTTTAGTTGTTGATAATTACAAAATGAAACGAACATTCAAATAGGAACAGATTGTGGCATAGGAGCTCAATAGCAAATTAATAATAATAAAACAATGAAAATTTCAAAAAAAATCTATCTTATTGCATTGATCTTCATTTTTATACAGCAATGTTTTTCACAAAACAATTTGGTGCAATATGTTGACACTAAAATAGGTGTAATTGATAATCGGGGTAGTGCCTGTGTAATTGGGCCACAAATGCCCTTTGGCAGCATAAATCCTTCGCCGCAAACAATAAAAGGAGGAATGGGCGCATATAACCCCAAACAACCCATCATGGGATTCGGACAATTGCACGTAAGCGGCACCGGATGGAGTAAGTATGGTCATTTCCTAATTTCGCCACAAGTTGGACTTGCAGTGGGGCAGCGGGAACACGATTCGCCAAAATCCAACGAAATTACCACCGCCTATTATTATCAAACCAACTTAGACCGGTACGGCATTGCGGCTGGCGTGGCACCTACGCATCACGCTGCTCTGTACCAATTTACCTACCCAACATCGGACAGTGCCTATGTAGTACTTGATGCAACACAAAGCATTGGTGATATTGTACCATCACTTGGCTATAAATTCGATAAATGTAATGTAGAGGTTTTTCCCGATAAAAAACAAATTCGGGCATATATCGAATGTGCCGGAGGCTGGGCTTGGGGTAAAAATATTATTTATTTTATCGCTGAATTCAATAAAGATTTTACTGAAAGCGGTGTATGGAAAGATCGTCAAATAAAAAAAGACACATACACGATGGCATTGGATGAAAACACGAAGCAACGCGTTGGTACTTTTTGCCGCTTTGTTACCCAAAAAGGCGAAACCGTTTTGATGAAAGTTGCCATCTCTTTTTCCGGTTTTGAAAATGCCGAAAAATACCTTAAGAGCGAATTACCAAGGTGGAGTATTGATGAAGTGAAAAAGGCGGGAATTGCAGCTTGGGAGGAAAAACTGAGCGCCATAAAGATTGAAACTTCTTCCGAAGATCAGATGAAAATTTTTTATACCGCAATGTATCATACCATGGTTCAACCGCGGGACCGAACCGGAGACAATCCTAAATGGAAAAGCGACAAACCATACTGGGATGACAACTTCGCAATTTGGGATACATGGCGTTCAGCTTTCCCATTGTTTATGCTTATTGACCCCGAAATGGTACGCGGGAATGTTCTCTGTTTTCTCGATAGGTTAAAGCACAATGGTGTGGTGAGTGATACATTCGTGGGCGGAGTGGATATGTCAGAAGAGCAAGGTGGAAATGACGTGGACAATGTAATTGCAGAAGCACTCATCAAAGGAATAAAAGGCATAGACTGGAACGAAGCCTATGGTTTACTCAAATTCAATGCTGATAATCAACGACAAGGACTCGTTGGTCGAAATTCCGCAAAACCGGAATTTCGTGAGAACAACTCCAAATACAAAGAACTAGGATGGATTCCGGAATGTTTAAATAGTACTTCCAATACCCTGGAATATGCCTACAACGATTATTGTGTAGCGCAAATCGCCAAAAAACTCGGAAAAACTGCCGACTACAAAAAATACCTGAATCGCAGCAATGGTTGGACAAATCTTTGGAATCAAAATCTGGAAAGTGACGGATTTAAGGGCTTTATTGATGGACGGAAAGCAGATGGAACATTTCTTAATCAGGATCCTAAATATTTGGGAAAGTCTTGGAAAAATATTTTTTACGAAGGCTCTTCATGGACTTATTCTTACTTTGTTCCTCATGATATTGAGCAGCTAATGCAATTAATGGGTGGAAAAAAGATGTATGCAGAACGCTTGGAACATGCCATGAATAAAGAACTGATTGATTACAGTAACGAACCAGCATTTTGGGCACTGCGCACGTTTTGCCATGCGGATCGTCCAGATTTGAACTCAAAATGGGTTCATCATATAATGAAAAACAATTACGATCTCACTGGAGTAACCGGCAATGATGATACTGGAGCTATGTCTTCGTGGTACATATTTTCTGCCCTGGGATTTTTTCCCAATGCCGGACAGGATGTTTATTACCTCAATGCACCGTTATATAAAAAATCGATTATCCGACTTGGGAGTGGAGAAACACTGACTTTAACTGCTCGTAATTTTTCGGAAAAAAACATCTACATCAAATCTTGTAAAATAAACGGTAAGGTGTGGAAGAGTTCCATTTTTCATCATAAGGACATTGCCAATGGAGGAACTATTGAATTTGAACTATCGGAAACCCCAACCAATTGGGGAAAATAAGCAGAATTTGAAATACAAAACATTTAAATCAGAATGAAAATAAATCTTTTTAAAAAATCAATGCTAATATCTTTTGGCTTGTTTCTTTTTGTGAGTACTGTTACGGCACAATTACCAGCCGGTGAGCAATTGTTGCCCGACGGGCTTAAATCATTTACTGTTTTTGGGACCGATATTCCCAATTCGCTGGTACAGGAAGTACCAGTTGCAGGTCAATCTTTTTCAACAGCGCTTAGGGTGGACACGTATACAAAAACAACAGGGAGAGATAATTGCGGATTGAGTGCAAATATTAAAACTTCTTTGCACCGTGGTGATGTACTTTGGATTTCGTTCAAAATACGTAGTCTCGAAAGTAAAAGGGAAACAGGCGAGTCATTCGTAGAAGTACGTTTCGATCAACTGGTAGATGGAAAATACAAATGGCCAACACACATCGAAAGAGGAATTTCATTTGGAAATGAATGGACTGAAACGTCTTTTCCATTTGTGATGCAAAAAGATGTAGAACCTAAGGATGTTAGATTGGTATTTACTTTTGATAGTTATGCAGAGCGATTTGAAATGAGTCCGGTTACATTTATTAATTACGGCTCGAAAGTAAAAATGTCTGATTTGTCTCGGTCAATAGCTCGTTACGAAGGCTGGGAAGCCAATGCTCCTTGGCGTAAACAAGCTGCCGAAGGAATAGATAAATATCGCAAAGGCGATTTGACTGTGAAAGTAATTAATGCTAACGGTAAACCTGTAAAAGGAGCCGAAGTTTCTATAAAAATGAAGCGAAATGCATTTAACTGGGGTACAGCAGCAACTTCTGAAAGATTATTGGATTCAATAACACCAGTGAATAGGAATTATAGGGATACTTTAGTTAAATATTTTAATCAGGTTGTTTTCGAAAATGAGATGAAGTGGGGCCCTTGGAACAAGCAAAAAGCAGGCGAAAGAGGAGATAATACCAAAAAAGCTGTAAAATGGTTAAGAACAATAGATATAAAAACTCGTGGTCATGTATTAGTTTGGCCTTCGTGGGAACATTCTCCGAAGTTTCTAAATGCATTAAAAAATGATACAGCCAAACTTAAAAGTACTATTGAAGAGCACATTGCTGAGCAAACCTCTATTATGCGTGGCCAGTTCGACGAATGGGATGTGGTAAACGAACCTTATGCACACAATGATTTCCTCAAATTGCTTAGCCGTGAAGTAATGGTCAGTTGGTTTAAACAAGCACATGATGAAGCGCCCGGAGTGAAATTATTTCTGAACGATTACACCATGTTTCATGGTGTGGGAAAAGGTTCGGCTAGTCAGGTCTTTTACGACAACGTAAAATTCCTGCAAGAGAATGGCGCACCGATTGAAGCCATTGGCGAACAAGGGCATATTGGAGGAACACCACCAGCCATTACTCATGTTCTAGAACGACTTGATTATTTTTCGAAATTGGGTTTGCCTATTCAGATTTCGGAATTTGATATTAATAGTAACGATGATGATTTGAAAGCCCGCTACACTAGGGATTTTATAACTGCTATTTACAGTCACCCTGCCACCATTGGTTTTGTTCAATGGGGATTTTGGGAATCACAACACTGGTTTCCTGTAGCTGCTATGTGGAACAAAGACTGGACAATCCGCGAAAATGGAAAAGCATATACCGAGTTAGTTTCAAAAACTTTTTGGACTAACTTTGAAGGAAAAACTGATGTCAATGGGGTAAGTAAAACTCGCGGATTTACGGGCGATTATGAAATTACGGTGAAATTCAAAGACAAAACCGTTGTGAGAAATTTCACATTGGATAATAAAGGTGGAAATGTTGTGATATCGTTAAAGTAATTAAATATAAGAAGATGAAAAAAATTAACTTAACCTTGCTGCTATTGATTTTGGCAACAAGCCTATTCGCAGAAAAATTTGTGTTAGAGATTAAACCTCTCTCCGGAGAGAAATGGTATGGAGCATACACCGCCAAAGCGTTTTGTGGTACTCCATTGAAAAATCTTACATTTCAACCCTATCAAGCCAACGAAAAGAAAAAAGACTTGAGCACCGACAATCGAGCCAATCAGGCCGCTCCGGTTTTGATTTCCAATCTGGGGCGTTACCTATGGAGCAATCACCCTTTCGCGTTTGAAATGAAAGACGGAAGCGTCATCATTTATTCCGATGTGGAAAAAGTAGAAGCTGTAGTTGCGGGAAAAACCTTGCGCGATGCGTATTTGGGAGCGATGAATGCGAATTTTCCGGCATCGGGTAAAACACCAGAATTGCTGATGTTTAAAATGCCGCAATACAATATGTGGATTGAATTGAACTACAATCAGGATCAACAAAAAGTATTGAAATATGCCAGCGATGTAATTTAAAATGGATTCCCTACCGGTGTGTTTATGGTGGACGAAGTGGACAAAACACTGGGGAAACTTTGAATTTGACCCAAGTAGTTTCCCAAATCCAAAAGAAATGGTGGACGAACTGCATGCCAAAGGTTTTAAGGTAATGGTGTGGGTTTCGCCATTTATCAGTCCCGATTCAAAAGAATTTAAGCACTTGGCAAAAAAATAATTGTCTGGTAATGAAGAAAGATAAAAGCCGACCTGCACTAATCAAATGGTGGGAAGGATATAGTGCCTGTCTCGATTTAACCAATCCCATTGCCATGGAATGGTTAAGAGGTCAACTGAAAGACGTGCAAAACAAATATGGTGTTGATGGATTCAAATTCGATGCTGGAGATTTTGATTTTTATTGTAGTGGTTCACCTTTTTACCCGAACGATGAGACCACTACGAGCGGACCATTGCAAGCCGAAATTTACGGTAAATTAGGTGCTGAATTTCAATTTAATGAATTTCGCGCCGGTTGGAAAAATGGAAATCAACCTTTGGCTCAACGCTTACAAGACAAAGGCTTTTCGTGGGACGATTTGAAATTGCTTGTGCCCGATATGCTTTCTGCCGGATTGATTGGTCATCCGTTTACCTGCCCTGATATGATTGGAGGTGGCCTATTATCAACTTTTGAGAATATTGACATTTCGAAATTTGACCAAGAGCTGATGGTTCGTTCGGCGCAACTTCAGGCATTGATGCCAATGATGCAATTTTCAGTTGCACCATGGCGTGTGCTGGACGAAAAGCATTTGAATTATGTTCGTGAGGCAGCATTGCTTCATACCAAAATGGGCGACTTAATTTCGGAACTGGCCCAAAAAGCGGCAAAAGACGGTGAACCTATTGTTCGACATTTGGAATATGCTTTTCCTCAACAATGATTTGAAGCCTGCAATGACCAATACATGTTAGGAGATAAATACCTCGTTTGCCCAATGGTAGATAAAGGTGAATCACGTGTTGTAAAACTGCCTAAAGGCAATTGGGTGGACGACTTGGGCAAAAAATACAAAGGTGGAAAAACAATATCTATCAATGTTCCGTTAAATCGATTGGCGTACTTCATTCTTCAAAAATAACTCATAATCCTTATAAATATCACCTATGAAAAGTTTTCTAATTTGTATATTGAGTTTATTTACCTTGAGTTTATTTGCTCAAAAAGATTCCGTTGTCATTGGCAATAATTTAGTTAGCCGAACATTTCTGTTTGACAAATCAAAAGAAGGATTTTATTCTTCCGCTTTTACCAACCTGGACAAAAAGGTAAATTACATTCGCAAAGGGAATGAGGAATTTGCCATTAGAGTTGGAAAAGTGGAAGTTACAGGTCTGAACTCCAAGTATATCAAACATTCATTAAGTCTGAAAAACAGTATTCAAACGTTGAAAGTTGATCTGGCAACATCTGTAAAAGGAATCAACATTCAACTTATTTACACTGTTTATGACAATATTCCGCTCATTAGAAAGCAATTGTTGGTAATAAACAATTCAAAAACAGAAGTTCCATTGTGTGATTTGGACATCGAACGGCTTAATATCGAAGTTGTAAATACGTACATGAATGAGGTTTATGCAAATTACGGCACCAACCTCACCCGAATTCCTTACAAAGGCGATTATAACGATGCAGCAGTTTTGCTATTCAATTTGAACGAACAACAGGGATTGCTTTTCGGGAATGAGTCGCCAAGTGTTTTAAAACGCACAGAAATATATGTAAATGAAGGAAAAGTGCAAATGGGCATGGGGCTCCACAATGAGCCATTTCCATTCAAAAAATGGCTGAAACCCGCTGAAGTATTCACTTCGCCAAAAACGTTTATCTATGTTTCCAATTCCGGAAAATGGCAAGACGCTTTCGAGGGGAAATACCAGGATTTTATTCGTAATTATTTGGGAGTAAGGCTTTACAAGCAAAAAAATAAGCCGTTTTTCATTTATAATACATGGCAACCATTTTTCGACAGCATCAACGAAAATATTGTGAAAGGTTGTGCAGAAAATTTAGAAAAAATTGGTACCGATTTATTCATCATCGATGCCGGTTGGTATAAACGTGCGGGCGACTTTAATGTTGATAGCACAAAATTTCCAAACGGCCTGAAACCCGTTTGTGAATATATCCGTTCAAAAAATATGAGAGTGGGTTTGTGGTTTACCATTGGTAGCGTGCATGCCAAAAGTGAAGTGGCAAAACAACATCCCGAATGGATTATTAAGGATAAAAATGGCAACCCTGCCAACCTCCACCAAGCTAAATATGAAGAGGATGGTGACGTTTGGGATTCGGCCATCCGCACCATGTCGATGGGGTCGCCTTACTACGACCATATCAAAAATACCATCCGGGATTATGTAAACGTTTGGGGTATATCGTACTTAAAATTAGATCTATCAATCGCGAATTCAGCTTACGTAAATAACCTGGAAGCTACTGGCGATTATGATTTGAACAATCCGTGCAAATTATACAAAGACAGAGCCTCGTCGTATTGGACGATTTATGAACGAATGATGAAATTGATGGACGATATTCACGCCGAATTTCCTGATATGCTGCTCGACTGCACTTTTGAAGTTTGGGGACGCTATAACTTAGTGGATTATGCCTTAATTGAGCATGGCGACTACGATTGGCTGACTAATTTTGACTTCAAACAACCCGCCGGGCCAATTTCTATTCGACAAATGTCGTTCGACCGTTCGCGCGTGGTGCCGACAAGCACTTTATTGATTGGAAATCAGTTTATAGACTCCGATAATTACCCTTATGTTTATTTCTCCATGGTTTCAACCTCGGCTCTTATGGTTGGCGATCCCAGAAAACTCAGTTCCAAAGAATTGGATTTTTACACCAAATGGAACAGTTGGTTTAAAGAGATAGAAAATAAATATCAATTTTCGAAATACCGTCAAGTCTATGATATTTTCGACAGACCAACAGACAATAATTGGGACGGAAATTATAGAATAAACACTGAAAAATTAGGTGGATTAATGTTCTTTTTTCGCAATAATTCATCCGACACAACACGCATTTTCAAAATTCCATGTTTAAATCCCGACTTTACATATAGAATTTATTCGCACGAAGACGGTAAAGTTTTAGGTTCGTACAAAGGCAGTGAACTTATAAATGTGGGAGTTTCGATAACCATTCCTACAACCTATTCGGCCAAAGTATTATTGATTGAAAAGGAAAATTGAGGCATTCCGTAATAAACATAGATATGATAAAAATAATAACAACCCGGTTTTTTATTTTGGTTCTGTTTACCATCATCTGTGGGAAAACAGCATTCAGCCAAAAACAGGAAATGCTCACATTTCCATTTTCGCAATATGTGGTGCGTAACGATTGGGCTGCACCCATGGTTTGAAGTATAAGCCATTCAAGTATGTAATTGAGACCGAAACCGTAATTGCCCCTCCAAAATTTGATGAAGATTGGAATGCGTGGTATACGAATATGAAAGATTATCAGGATTTTTTGCGTAAAAATTTAAACGATACTTCTCTGGTATATCTCGAGTTAAAAGTGAAAAAGGATAAAAAATATACGCCTAAACTATAAACGAGTATTGAACTCGGTTCGTTTGTTGCCCAACGACCAAATTGTTTTTAATGGGTTTGCAAAAAATGAAATTGGGACTTCTCATTTTACCATTAGCTTACTCTATATTGCTAAAGAGCAGGTGTTAAGCCACGCAGTTGCAAAATTAGAAACCATTAAAAAAATTCCAATTAGTACCGATATAACATCGCTGCACAACGATTTTGTTATTCCTGATTTTGACACCGAAAAATTAGTAGTACAGCCTGTTGTATATTTTGGAACGAACGACGCGGATGAAGTGAAGATTGACCTTAGTGGTCTTACGCTTTCAATTCCCAACAACAAGTTAAACCGAAAAGTTTATACCGATTTGAGTGAATCATTCAATCATCAATCTCCAGCTATCGATAAACAGTTGTAAAAATGGATATGCCACGTGTGGCTACCAACGGCGAGTTCAATACGTTTGTAAAGGCAACCAATTATCAGCCTTCGGATAAAGTCAATTATTTAGCACATTGGAATGGCTCGGCGTGTCCCGATTCGTTGCTCGACAAACCCGTGGTAAACGTAACCCTCGACGATGCCCGTGCTTACGCTCGGTGGGCTGGCATGCGCCTCCCCACCGAATGGGAATGGCAGGTAGCAGCCGAAGTTCATGGCAACGATTTTATCTTTAACGAAGTGTTTGAATGGAATGAAAGCGAACGGTTCGATGGTCATAACCACTTTGTTACCCTGCGTGGCGGATGCAGTAACTGGACGCTTCAAACCTCGCATTGGTACTTCCCCGGAACACCCGATGCGAAAAGCCCCGGTGGTGCACAACCGTTAAATTCTCACAG
>JAQICA010000042.1 GCA_027858775.1 Salinivirgaceae bacterium
TGCCCAGTAATAAAACTTCAAGAACAAGGCTTGTTCATTTTGAAAATCAAGGCGTTTACTTTCGTAAATAACTGTTTTCAAAATGAACATAACGCAGTTATTGGAGTTTTCTTACGGGCCCTATGTAAATTCGGGTAATGTTATACGGACGGATTCATATTATTCAGTAGCGTTATCGGCCATTTACCTGCGTTTATCGACAAAACAAAACCCGGACAATTTGGTTTGTTTGTAAAATGAACTGGCCGTCGGCCGAAACAAGTACATAAAGACTTTTTTCGAATCAAAAATTATCAAAAAATGAGCAAAATAACATCATTTCTCACAGAACTAAACCACAATAATAATAGAGAGTGGTTTCATAGCCACAAGTCCGAATACGAACAAGCAAGAAAAGAATTTATCGATCTGGTGAATGCCACCATACAGGCCATTGGGCTTTTCGATGCACAGGTACATGGTCTGCAGGCCAAGGCCTCCATTTTTCGTCTTTACCGCGACGTGCGTTTTTCTAAGGATAAGCGGCCGTATAAAACACATTTTGGCGCCTACATGGCCGAAGGCGGGCGGAAAAGTTCTAAGGCCGGCTACTACTTACACATCGAAGCCAATGGTGGTTTTCTCGGAGGCGGTTTGTTTCGACCGGCACCCGATGCATTGAAAAAAGTACGCATGCAAATCGATTATAATGCCACTCAACTGCGAGAAATATTAAAAGAGCCCACTTTTGTAGATACTTACGGTAAAATGCAAGGTGAACAGTTAAAAACATCGCCTCGCGATTTTTCGGCAGACCATCATGATATCGATTTGTTGCGATACAAAGATTTTTTTGCCAGCCATGCATTTAACGCTTCCATTTTGGAAAATGATGCAATTGCGTATTTTTCCACGCGGTTTCAGCACCTCAAACCATTAAACGATTATCTAAATCAAGCTATTGCATTTGATGAGGAAGAGCCGCAAATTCAATTTTGAAATATTTAGAACAAATTTTTAACGCTCACCAACTTGCGAAAAGAGCATGAACAGGCGATATTTTCCCTTTAAACAGCGGTAATTATTTAAAATCAGAAATTTATCAACAATTAATTGTTCATAAAATTGCAAGTTTTGAAATATGGTTGTATTTTTGCAGTCCTAAAAATTGTATCTAGGAAAAAATTATTGTGTAATCAAAATCAGGAGGAAAGAGTGGATACATTAAGTTACAAGACAGTATCAGCCAATAAAGAAACCGTCAACAAAGGATGGGTCGTGGTAGATGCTGAGAATCAATCGTTGGGAAGAGTTGCTAGCGCGGTAGCCAAAATGCTACGCGGAAAGCACAAGCCCGAATTTACGCCACACGTAGATTGTGGCGACAATGTAATTGTGATTAATGCCGAAAAGGTTCAGCTTACCGGCAACAAGTGGTCACAGAAAACATACATTCGCTACAGCGGCTACCCCGGTGGTCAGCGTAGTATGAGAGCAGAAGAAATGTTAGCGAAAAAGCCAAAGAGCATTATGGAACATGCCGTACAGGGAATGTTACCTAAAAACCGTCTTGGCCATAAGCTAATGGGGAATCTGTATGTGAATGTAGGCGGAGAGCACAAACACGAAGCTCAAAAGCCGAAAGAAATTAATTTAAATACTGTTAAACTTTAAGTATGGAAGTTGTAAAAACTATCGGACGTAGAAAAGCGGCAAGAGCACGCCTCTACCTCAGTGAAGGGAGTGGAAAAATCACTATAAACAAACGTGATTACAAAGATTTCTTTACAACACAGAACATGCAATATCTTGTAGAGCAGCCATTCAAATTGCTCGATAAGGTAGGCGTTTATGACGTTAAAGCAAACATCGACGGCGGCGGCGTTTTTGGTCAGGCAGAAGCATTGCGCTTGGCTATTGCACGTGCACTTGTAGAGATTAATCCGGAAGACAAAAAGGCGCTTAAAGACCAAGGCTTCCTTATTCGTGACCCACGCGAGGTTGAACGTAAAAAGCCAGGTCAGAAAAAAGCTCGTAAGAAATTTCAGTTCTCTAAACGTTAATCTTGATCGTAACGATCTTTCAAGTTTAGTATCTAAACTATCGGGACCTCCAATGGCGAGCTACCTGTTAGTTGCATAAAAAAGAATGTAAACTTGTAATTAAACAAACAATTATGTCAGTACAATTTAACGATTTACTCGAAGCAGGTGCACATTTTGGTCACCTCAAAAGAAAGTGGAACCCAAACATGGCGCCCTATATTTTTATGGAGCGCAACGGTATACATATCATCGACCTGCACAAAACAGTTGCAAAACTCGATGAGGCTACAAGCGCAATTAAACAAATTGCCAAGTCAGGCCGCAAAATACTTTTTGTTGCCACTAAAAAACAAGCCAAAGACATTGTAGCCGAAAAGGTAAAAGCCACAAATATGCCATACGTTACAGAACGTTGGTCAGGTGGTATGCTTACAAACTTTCCAACCATTCGTCGTGCTATTAAGCGCATGAACTCACTCGACAATATGGAGAAAGACGGTACTTTTTCTCACCTTTCAAAGCGTGAGCGTCTACAAATCAACCGTCAGAAAATTAAAATGGAAAGGAACCTTGGTTCAATTGCCGACCTTAACAGACTTCCGGCAGCCATGTTCGTAGTCGATGTACAAAAAGAGCATATTGCAGTAGCAGAAGCAAGAAGGCTGAACATTCCTGTATTCGCTATTGTAGATACAAACTCGAATCCTAACCTGGTAGATTACGCAATTCCGGCTAACGACGACGCAGCCAAGTCTATTTCTGTTATTCTCGATGCAATAGCAGGAGCAATAAGAGAAGGTCTAGGCGAACGCAAAGTAGAGCGCGAAAAAGACGGTAGTGCCTCAGAAAAGAAAGGCGCAAAAAAAACTGACGCTAAAGTGAAAAAGTCAAGTGCGCGTAAAGCACCCGCCACTAAAGTAGCTGCTGAAGCAAAAGGTACCGCTGAAGACAAATCACAGGAACAAAATTCCGATAAAGAATAATTATTAATTTATAAAAAACAGTAAACATGGCTATTAAAGCTGCAGATGTTGCGAAACTCAGAAAAATGACCGGTGCCGGAATGATGGATTGCAAAAAAGCCCTTGAAGAGGCTAATGGCGATTTTGCCGGCGCAGAAAAAATTATTCGTGAACGTGGTCAGGAAGTAGCAAAAAAACGCTCTGATCGTGATGCTACCGAAGGCGCTGTTTTAGCAAAAACCTCTGACGATAAAAAAGTTGGAGCTATTGTTGTGCTAAACTGTGAAACCGATTTCGTAGCTAAAAACGAAGATTTCATTAAGTTTACAAACCAAATTCTCGATAAAGCAATTGCCGAAAAACCAGCCGACCTCGATGCATTGAAAAAACTTACTCTCGATGGTGCTACCGTTGAAGAGAAAGTTACTGCTCAGGTAGGAATTATCGGTGAAAAAATCGAGTTATCATATTATGTTCTTGTACAGGCAGAACAGTTGACTGCTTACATTCACCAGGGAAATAAACTGGCTTCTCTTGTTGGTTTCGACAAAACTGTTGATGATCAAATGGCAAGAGATGTGGCAATGCAAGTAGCCGCTATGGCTCCTGTTGCAATCGATAAAGATGGCGTTTCTGCCAATGTTATCGAGCAAGAGATGGAAATCTACAAAGAGAAAGCAAAAAATGAGGGTAAACCCGAAAATATGCTTGAAAAAATTGCTGAAGGACGTATGAATAAATTCTTTAAAGAGAATACACTCCTCGAGCAGGAATTTGTTAAAGTAGGTAAAACATCTGTTGGTCAATACATCAAAGAGAATGCCGGTGATACAAAAGTTGTTGCTATGGAGCGTTACACGCTTAATGCATAATATCTTTTAACAAAATAACTGAAAAGGTTGTGTTGCAAGAGTATTCTCTTCAAACACAACCTTTTTTTTGTCTAAAACAAAAGGGTGCTACCCAAAAGTTGTAAGAATTTTAACTTAAAAGCGTTTTTTCGCTAAGTTCAAACCGCTCAACGTAGTTAAAAAATAATGGGTATCCGTTTTTGTACCCAATTTGAATTTGATTTTCATACTAATGACTTTAATTTAGGTACAAAAACGGACATCCATATAAAAAATCAATGGTTACGGAATACAGGAACCATATTATAATTGTTCAAAGGGAAACAGGCTCCATGGACATAAAAACAAACAAATGAACAGGTACGCTATTGATTGGCGCAACTGTTTATCGAAAAAATTTAACAGATGAAGCGAGTATTATTAAAAATGAGTGGCGAATCACTCATGGGTCAGCAAAACGGAGGCATCGATCCCGAGGTGCTGAATGCTTTTGCTGCCGAAATAAAAGAAGTTGTCCAGCAAGGTTTGCAAGTTGCCATTGTAGTTGGTGGAGGAAATATTTTTCGAGGAATGAAAGGGGCTGCACAAGGTTTCGATCGCGTGAAAGGCGACCAAATGGGAATGATGGCCACCGTGATAAACAGTGTAGCCTTGCAATCGGCGTTTAGCAATATTGGTGTGAAAGCACATGTTTATACAGCCATTCGGATGGAACCAATTGGCAAGTTTTACAACCGCGATGAGGCCGTTGAGGCACTGAACAACAATGAAGTGGTGATTGTAAGTGGAGGAACAGGTAACCCATACTTTACAACCGATACAGCTTCGGCACTCCGTGCTGTAGAACTTAATTGCGAAGCGCTTCTGAAAGCTACACGAGTCGATGGTGTGTATACTGCCGATCCCGAAAAAGACACCAATGCCGTGCGGTACGATACTATTACTTTTGATGAATGTTTATCAAAAGAATATCGCATACTGGATTTGACCGCTTTCACCATGTGCAAGGAAAACGATATGCCTATTGTTGTTTTTGATTTTCATCAAAAAGGAAATCTTGCACAGTTGGTTTCCGGAAAAAAAATTGGTACGATTGTCAGGAATTAAATATATTTACCTCCTCTAAGAGTTAGGCGGAGGTATTTTCCAATTTGTGAAAGTGCTTATTTGCCCCAACCTTGACATTGATAATTTGCGTACAATAAAATCAGACTGTTATGAACGAAGAAGTACAAATGTTTCTGGATGAAGCAAAAGAGCGCATGGAGAAGGCAATTTCACACCTCGATCATGTTTTAGGAAAGTTGAGAGCAGGTAAGGCATCGCCGAATTTGCTTGATGATGTAAAAGTAGAATACTACGGCTCTCTTACGCCACTTAGCCAGGTTTCTACTGTGAGTACGCCCGACGGACAAACAATACGTGTTCAGCCATGGGAAAAAAATATGCTTGGCGAAATTCAAAAAGCCATAATGAATGCCAATTTGGGGTTCAACCCTTCGAACAATGGCGAGGCTGTTATTATTAGTGTTCCGCCATTAACCGAAGAACGCCGCAAAGACCTTACAAAGCAAGTGAAAAGCGAGGGTGAAGATGCGAAAGTAAGTATTCGTAACGCTCGACGCGATGCCAATGAGGAATTTAAAAAATTGAAGAAAGAAGGAGTTTCCGAAGACGAAGAGAAAAGAGCACAAGACCTGGTTCAGGAATTAACTGCCAAGTATAATAAGGTTGTTGATGAACGCCTTGTGGTTAAAGAAAAAGAAATTATGACCGTATAATTTTTTCTCACGTGCAGGAAATGCACATTTTTCAAAAAATCTACAATCAAAGAAGATGATAGCTCGCAGTGATGCGGGCTATTTTTCGTTACAAATCCAACACGGAAAAATGTATGAGGGATCACTTCATAAAGTTGTGGATTTATAGTTTTCTTGAAATAGAAACTCTCATGTCCATAGGGAATATATTAAATTGGAAAAACTCGATGATGCTGGCAATATAATAGTTTCTTATTAATGTCACCACCCATCATCTCAAACAGTTTTAACCCAGTAGAATTGATTTTATAAGGATGGATTGAGCTAACAAATTCGGTTTAATTTGCCATGGGTCATTTGGTGAAAGAAAGAAGGTGTCTGCTTAAAATATTTATGTCAATTCCTCAAATCAAATGTAATTAGGCTCTTTTTAGTAGTTGCCCTATGCGGGCTGGCCTGATCAAATTGGCGGGCCAGCGTTGGGGTGAATGATCAATGAATATAAATGACATAAAAGAGGCTTGTCCAGCTTTTATATGTCATTTAATTTATGAACAGAGCGGGTTGAAGCGTAATTTGATCTTGAATTTTTTGTAACTTTTTTTTCAAGAAAAAAAGTTTAGTGAAAAAAGCCCACAACTTTTTCGGTTCAGTTGAAAAAGTTGAAAAAGCACTTGTAATGGGCGCTCATATTGAAATTAAAGGTGGAAATGTTACTGTTCACGAATCGTGGCATTTTTGCTCAAAGTGCAATATCTCATTCGATATTTTTGATGAGGTGGTTTTTTGTCCGTTCTGCAAAAACAACGAGGTAGAACAAAAATCACGGGAATATGAGTAATCGCTATTTTGAAAGTAGCTGATTGTTTCTACCGATAACCATTGTAGCTATAATAATACTGATTGGTTTTCTGAATATCGTTAACGAGCAATGTCGCATTTGACATATTGACTACAGCCGTTTTCTCGAGGGTTTGCTTAAATACATCTACGGAAGTGTGGTTAAGTCTGACAAGTATGATTTGCAAATTGGTGAATTCTGCCAGTAATGCGGCATCGAAAATCGGTATTAAAGGTGGGGTGTCGACAATAATTACATCGTATCGCTGCTCCAAATCGCGGAATAACTCGCGTGTTTTTACTTTTCCAACAAGCTCTCCGGGGTTTGGGGGCAGTGGTCCACTGGTAATGCGATCGAAATTATCCGTAACCGGCATTATAATTTGGTCTAATGCCACCTGACCAATTAGAAAGTTACTCAATCCGGCAGAAGGATTATTGGATTTCCGTAAATCGAAATCGACATAAATTGTTTTTTGTCCGTTAAATGCAAACGATGATGCAAGATTGTAGGCAACAAAACTTTTGCCATCGCCCTTTTGGCTCGAAGTGATAAGAATACGCTTCGACTGGTTGGGAGGAAAAAAGAAACTGGTATTGGCACGAATGGTTCTAAAACACTCCGATTCCGGTGAGTTGGGATTGTCAAAAACCTCTTTATTATTTTTCTTCACCCGAATAATGTGACCCAGAAGCGGCATGGTAGTGAACCTGCGCATTTGATCTTCATCTTCAATTGTATTATTCAGGAATGTTTTTAGCTGAATGAACGCAAAGGGTAAAATAAGTCCGAGCAAAACTGCAATAATAAAAATTTGAATCGAATTTGTTTGTTTCGACGTGGTGGTCAGTGGTCCGGCCAAATGCACCACATCGTTTACGGGGCGGGTGCCGGCACGCTCAATACGAGCCTCGCTTCGGCGTTTGAGCAAAAATGTGTATAAGTCGTCGATTACATTGAAGCGGCGTTCATAGTTATTAAGATGCTTATTGGTTAATGGTAGTACGCTAAGCTCTTGCTCAATTTGCGCAAGTTGCTCTTCATACTCATTGCGCGAAAGTGCCAGTGCATCAAGGTTATTGTTGATATTCGTAATGAGCGTGTTTTTTAATTGACTAATTTTTTCGTCAAGCACACTCGTGTAAGGGTTATCTTTACGCGTATTGTAAGATATTTCACTTTTTTGGGCATACAAATCGATCATTTGTGCTACCAGATCATTTACTACCGGCTCGCTAATTCCCAATGCCCCCGGAGATATTAGGTCGGCAATGTTTTCTTCGGTTTGCAAAAGCTTAGCCACATGCTTATAATAGCGTTGTTGCAAAGAAATCCGGCTCAAATTATTCTGCAAATCGCTATACTTATTGTATAGCAAAGAGCTTTTGGGCGCAATTCCGATGGTTAAATTATCGATCTGAAATTGGGTAAGCTCCTCCTCGTAAAGCTCTAGGGTGTCGGAAACCTCAACCAACAATTGATCGATAAAGTCGATTGTTTGTCCGCGCTCTTCAATTTTTTTCGACGTTTCGAGTCGCTGATACGCCCGGATTAGCGCGTTGAGTAAATCGGCAGATTTTTTTGGGTCGGTTGTTTCGAGCGATAAAGTGAGTAAGGCGGATTCCTTATCCGAATTTGTTTTAAGATTAGCAAAGAATCCAATCTGACGTGCTACTGAGTTAATCATAAAGTAGTATTCCAACTCGCCTACTGAACTTCGGCCTGTGTGAACGCGAAATGAAAAATCGGCAGTGGTAAGCCACTCACCTGCATTAATAACCGTATCTAATTGAATGGGCTTTGTATAATCAGTTGACAATTGTGCAGGCTTACCAAATGATGCTTTTTCCTGATCGATTTGAATATGTAATTTCTGATTTTCAGTTTTCTCAATTTCAATTGGAATATTTAAAGGCTGTACATGCCCCGAATCTAAAGTTATACTGAATGCCGGATTACTGTATTGCTCAATGGTTTTATACCGATCCCTGGCAAAATATGATACTCCCGTATTGACCAATTTTAATGCAAACTGTTTAGTTCTAACCGACTGGATAATACCGGCTTCGTTGGCAATATTTGTTTTCGATGATTGGTTCATGAAAACGTTACTCAAATTAACTGCGCGCTCATCGGATTTTACGAGCAATGTAGCATGAGCCACATAGGATGGCGAACAGGTTTGAATCCATAAAAATGCAGCAATCAACGAAACGGCAACGGAGGCCACAAACCAAGGCCAATAAGGGATGATTTTGCGTATGATTTGTCTGATATTAATAACCTCTTCTGAGACTAATCCATTGTTTTCGTGTTGCATTTTCCGGTCTGCTATTTAATGCTTATTTTAATATTGCTACAAGTGAAGCGATCACTGCTAATGTCGACAACAGTACGGAATATGGCATTTTTTCGTAAGCAAACGATTTTGTTTTCATCGATTTCACATAAATTACATCGCCGGGCTGAATGTAATACAAATCCGATTCGAGTATGGCCTTATCGGTAAGGTCAATATAGTGTACTTGCGATCCGGTTTTGGTCTGTCTGATTAGCGAAACATTTCTGCGGTCGCCAAACTCTTTAATTCCTCCTGACAATGCAATAGCTTGCAATAAATTCAGGCGCTCTTCATTAATGGTGTACTTTCCTTCGCTATTAACTTCGCCAAGTACGGTAACCTGAAAATTGACCAATTTTACCACAACCGTTACTTCCTTAAAATATTCGTTAAGGGTTTCTTGCAGGGCTTTTTCTACCTCGCGCACCGTAAGCCCTTCGACTTTAATCTTTTCGATAAACGAAAAGTTAAGATATCCATCAGGATCTATAGGATAACTGTTAATGTATTGGTATGTACTATTCATAAAGTTGGGCAAGTCAGTTTGAAAAAACTTGCTTGTTTGCTTATCGCTACTATACACTTTAATAAATAGACGATCGCCAGTTTTTACCGTGTATGCCTCTTTTTGAGGGTTCATAAATTCGGTTTGTGTCTGTGCTTTTTGGTCTTGCATTAACCATATCTTTTTCTGTGAGATACATGAGCTCATCAGAAAAAGTACCAGTAGAATGTACAAAGCTCGTTTCATACGCATAATTTTAATTATTGTCGGTTAATTTTTTTGCTTGATAAAGGTTAATTTTTTTGTCGTTTTGATAAGCTTTAACAAATGCACCTAACACTCCGCATTCCATTTTTACTTTATTGGCTTCTGCAAAGGTTTTAAACTTACCAATGGCATATTTATGATAATCGTTTTCTGTAAAATGCTCAATCTGATGGTTACCGTTATACTTCCCTTCAATTTCTCCATCGGTTAATGGGCGATGAGAAGCTGCAATTTGCACTACATAGTGAATGGGAACATTTTTAATGGGTGCATTCTGAGGTGTTGTTACCCAGTAATCGACACGTTTTCCATTTCTATAGGCGGTCACAAATGCATCGTCGACGCTACTATTTTGGCGCATACGGTTTGCCTGCTCAAAGTTACCAAGCAACCCAATGGAGTAGCGGTGCCAATCGCCTTTTTTTAGATGGTAGATCTGCTCTGTGCCTGAGTATCGTCTTTTAAGCGCACTAATATTTAGCTCACGTTTATCGGCTGCAATCTGAACAACCATAACCGTTTTGTTTGTAGTAAACGGATATAAATCCTTAATACCCGCTCCTCCGGAAGCAATATTCAGATATAGGGGCGCTTTTATCCCATCTTTATAAGCCATAATAAATGCATCGGCAGGCATTTCGGGTTCACCAATAATGCTTTGAGCCTCACTCAACGATGGTGTTTCGGCTACGTAGTATTTTACCCAGCCACCTTCGTTAAAATGATTTATTGGTCGATTTCCGGAATATCGAGCTTTGAGAGAATTTTCGGAAAGTTGAGAATGTGCAGCTGCAATTTGTATTCGGTAAGCAATTCCTTTGGCTACCTCTGCCGAAGGAACAGGTTCTTGCTCAGGAACAACTTCGTAGGTGTCGGTTTCGACATATGCTCCGGTTTCTGTTCGATTCGAGTTTTTTGTTTCGGTGTAATTGCTTTTATGTTGATCCGCCACATTATTCTGGGGTGTATGGTCAACTGTTTCTGTTTTTGTTTCCGTTTTTGTTTTTTCGGTTTTGGCAACCTGTGGCTCACCCGATGGGGCTATAACTTCTGGTTTCCCTTCCACAGTTGCTATCTGGTCTGAAACATCTGAAGAACTTGAAGTTACCACCAACTTTTCAAGATCCCCTGCACGATAATCATCAATAATTGTTAAGAACTCCCCATCATCAATATTGCGCAATTCTTGTTCGGCCAACAGCACATCGTCCCCATAGGAAAGTAAGTAGCCTTTAATCACATTATTGTCAACAATAACTGATACCGTTTTGCCCGACTCCAGTACAATTTGCAAAGTATCTATAGGTTTATCGAATCGAGAGGCATCTCGCTGAATAACAAAAAGAGGTAAAATAGCGTTTAGATCGAGAAATTTTTTACTTAGGTTTTCAATATTTCTGTTTTCTTTAAGGGACGTAAGGGTGTCAGGCGCAATAATTACCTCCATTACTTTTGTCTGAAAATCCTCATTCAACTCGGCATAATTAAGGGCAGCAAAGTCGTTAAGTACATTTACGTACTTCAATAAATGCATATAGCCCACCGGTTCGTCAGTTGACTGACGAACGGTTCTATACAAATCAGCCAATTCCTGCGCTTGTTTTTCCGGAAATAACTTATTCCACACCTCTTGCGCTTTCCCAACTTCAAATAATAGAACAACAAATATTATCGATATGTAAATCCGCGTATTCACTTTTCGATGCCAAATTACGAAGATTTCCAGTACAATGAATACTAACATGTTGTACGGGTGAATAATTAGGTGTTTTTACCTACACAATAGTTTGGAACATCGTGAAAGTGTAGTTGGTATAGGAGCGTAACTTGTTATTTATTCGACTTTAACCTAAGTTGAGCGGTTTGAACGTAGTGAAAAAGCGCTTTACTTAGGTTTAACCCCGATTTAGAAATTGTCGGTTTTCACCGAATAGGTGAGGTGAAAACCTTACAATTTCTTTATCGTGAGCGAAAATCGCTCAATTTGGGTTTAAATACTTTCATAAGTTATCACAATGTTAAAATTATGAAATTCATGATCTGGAGGAAGTTTAACTCTCAAAAGGGGATCGGAATAATGGTAGATATATTCGGGTTTTAACACCTTTAATTTTCTCAAATAGAATAATGCTTAAAACGATCAACGATGAAGATATTGAGTGATAAATGATTTTAATAGCGTTGCCACTATTATGCAGTTAGTTTTTTGGTTAGAATGCAATTTTGGCAGATAAAATGACATTTATGACATAAACATGATTTGGCATAAATTATGGGATTACCTGCTTTGAAATATTAAATGTTTGTTAAACCTAAATACATTCGAACAAATGGCTGATTTAAAAGGAAAAGTACTTCCAGGTAAAATTTTAATTAAACCTCAGGAAGCTGAAGAGAGAACCGCAAGTGGAATAATTATCCCCGACAGTGCTAAAGAAAAGCCACAACAGGGTACTGTAATACTTGCAGGCGAAGCAAAAAAAGATGAGCCCATGGTAGCCAGTAAAGGCGATACCGTTTTATATGGAAAATATAGCGGAACCGAGCTTTCTATCGATGGTGAAGACTATTTGTTACTTTCGCTGCAAGATGTACTTTACATTCTTTAATTCTAAAAAAAATAAAATTATTATATTATGGCTAAAGAGATTAAATTTAATGTTGATGCCCGCAACAGAATCAAAGAGGGTGTTGACAAGTTGTCCGATACAGTTAAAGTAACGTTGGGTCCTAAAGGACGTAACGTGGTTATTGAGAAAAAATTTGGTGCACCTCAGGTAACTAAAGATGGTGTAACCGTTGCAAAAGAAATAGAACTTTCCGATCCCTACGCAAATGTGGGAGCGCAAATGGTAAAAGAGGTTGCCTCTAAAACAGCCGACGATGCTGGTGATGGCACTACTACTGCTACCGTATTAGCACAAAGCATGGTAAACGTTGGAATCAAAAACCTTACCGCCGGTGCTAACCCAATGGATCTGAAAAGAGGTATCGATAAAGCTGTAATCAAAGTTGTAGAAAAAATCCGTTCGATGTCGCAGGAAGTTGGCGATAGCAATGAGCGTATTGAGCAAGTTGCTCGTATTTCTGCAAACAACGACGTTGAAATTGGAAAACTCATTGCAGATGCAATGAAGAAGGCCGGAAAAGATGGCGTTATTACAGTGGAAGAAGCCAAAGGAATTGAAACTGAGCTTCAAACGGTAGAAGGAATGCAATTCGACCGGGGTTATATTTCTCCATATTTTGTAACCAATACAGAAAAAATGGAGGCCGATCTCGAAAATCCATACATTCTTATCTACGACAAGAAAATATCTACAATGAAAGACCTGATGCCGGTACTTGAACCAGCAGCACAATCGGGGCGTCCATTAATGATTATTGCCGAAGATATAGATGGCGAAGCTTTGGCTACACTTGTTGTAAACCGTTTACGTGGTTCATTAAAAGTGGCAGCTGTTAAAGCGCCCGGATTTGGTGACCGTCGTAAGGAAATGCTCGAAGATATTGCCGTATTGACTGGCGGTACTGTTATTTCTGAAGAAAAAGGTATGAAACTCGAAGGTGCAACCCTTGATATGCTTGGTTCGGCAGAAAAAATTACTATCGATAAAGAAAACACTACCGTTGTAAATGGTAGCGGCGACAAAGCTCTTATTGAAGCGCGCACAAAGCAAATTAAACAACAAATAGAGAGCTCTACTTCAGACTACGATAAAGAAAAACTACAAGAACGCTTGGCTAAGCTTGCCGGTGGAGTAGCTGTTCTTTACATCGGAGCTGCATCAGAAGTAGAGATGAAAGAGAAAAAAGACCGCGTAGACGATGCCTTGAGTGCTACACGTGCTGCCATAGAAGAAGGAATTGTTCCCGGTGGTGGTGTTGCATATATTCGTGCAATTAGTGCGTTAGAAGGTCTGAAAGGTGAAAACGAAGACGAAACTACTGGTATTGCAATAGTAGAACGTGCTATTGAAGAGCCACTTCGTCAGATTGTACACAATGCCGGAAAAGAAGGTGCCGTAGTAGCACAGAAAGTAAAAGAAGGCGAAGGCGATTTCGGGTACAACGCACGTATCGATGAGTACCAGAACTTACTCGAAACAGGTGTAATTGACCCTACAAAAGTTACCCGAGTTGCACTTGAGAACGCTGCTTCTATTGCAGGAATGTTCTTAACTACAGAAGCCGTTATGGTGGAAGAGAAAGAAGATGATGACGCTGCCGCTGCCGCAGCTGCCGCCGGTATGGGCGGAGGTATGGGCGGAATGGGCGGAGGTATGCCCGGAATGATGTAAGCAAATTTTTCATTACTATAGAAAAGCCGCCTTTTACAGGCGGCTTTTTCTTTGCGCTTTTTTTTCTTGTCGTTCAGAAAAATCACAAACGTGCGATTCCCCTGGAGTGGGTTATACGAATGGTTGAACGTTTCTATATAGGTGATTTATGATGGATAACGCGAGGGATAATAATAGGTATTTTGATTTTTTATGGATGACCTTTTGCTAATTAGCTTTTCTATAGCGGTGGTTTCCAAATGTTCATTAGTTCATACAAAGACCCCGGGTGTGGTGATTTATACAAGCACTGTTGATCTTGTTGCGAGTTGGCCTTCACGCAAAATCTATTGATAAACTATGCTTTTAACCTACATTGCAGCATGGTGATCAGTAAAACTTTGACTGCTAAAGACTAATGTTTTTAACTATAGCCAGTGTACCACACAGATTTTTTGTTTCGTTTTTTCTTGCGTTGGATATTCTATGTTTTTGTTGTTTTTCGCAGGATAGATAATAAAAAAAGAGGCTGCCTCTAATGACAACCTCTGATTTATTATTAGAATTTTGTTCGATACAATTCTTAAAAACTGAAATTAATACCTCCCAAATACAATCCTCGCATTTTATCGTTGTAAGGCAATTCGGTTTTGCCATGGTCGGCAAGGTTGCGTGCATTCACAAAAACAGACATATTTTTGGTTACATTGTATGCAATTTTTGCATTGATAATAATGTTCGGGTCAAGTTCTGCCTCGATGGTTCTGTGTCTTAGCGTTTCTGAATCGTAAAAGTATCGCGAGTATTTTTGTTTGCCGTAAAAATACGTAGATACATTGATGGTCAATTTATTTATTGGGTTGTAATTTATCATTGCACCACCGTAAAATGCCGGAGTCCATTCATTTTTAATATCCTCAAAAGCCTCGTCGGGCAATTCATCGTAAGGGATGTTTGCCACAGGAAGCATTCCTGTAGGATCGTAAATGTATAGCGATGAAATATCAGTTAATACTTTTTTAAGTTGTGTTTCCTGATAAGTTCCAAATAACTTAATAAGTAAATTGTTCATTGGTTGAACAGCCACATTAAGCGATGCTCCCATTTGCGTACTGGTCATATCGATGTTTTGATAATGCCATTCATCTTCAATGTTCGTTTCTATTGCTGTAGGCGTTTCATTGTCATTGGGGCCTTGGGTAAAGGTAAATTCGCCGGGAAGCAGTGCGTCAAAGTCTGAAGTAATGCTGTAAAATCCTTCCAAATCTACTTGCAGGTAGTCTGTAATGATTCCTCTATATCCAACTTCAAATAGGTCTTGTGTGAGCAAGTTGAGTTCTTCGCTGCCCATATAATATTGATTGTAGTCCAATAGTACGGGAATGCCATAGTTTGGTTCAAACCCAATTATTGTTCCTTCGTTAAGCGGGTTCCTGAAATTTGCATAAGAGTTCCCCATAAACGAACCGCGGTTGGCCCGCGAATAGGTTGCGCGTACCATATGGTTGCTGGTGAGCGTGTAGGCGCTTACAAATTGCCACGATAGGTACAAGTCGTCGGGCACGTTGTATTTATCGGCACGCAGGGCAGCAATAATTCGCAATTTGCTAATAGGTTTGTAATCAATACGCATACTTCCAGATAGTGTTTCCAGTTCTTTGCTTCCATTCAGGAATCCCTTATCCAGTTCGCCTATCGTATCTATTTTTTTTACGTACCGTTCGTCATCGTAAGTTGTTAATTGGTAACTGACGCCGGGGCGTACAGTTAATTCGCCAATGCCTATATCGTTGAGAACCAAATCGTATTCTAGGTTGGCGTTTAAAACATCCATGTCGTACTCAATTACCGGCTTAATCATTCGCTCGTGGAGGTTTTGTGTGCCGGTAAAATAATTTACTTGCGCTTGAAAGCCATATGCTTTTGCTTTATAGTCTGCGTAGCCGGTTTTCGAGCTGCGAATACCAAATGGCGTGGCTAAATTCTCGAAGAACATGCTTTGTGCTTTCGACGTTTGGAATCCACTATTAAGCTCTATGGAAATCTCTGATGTTGGATCGTAATACATTCCCGCATTGATGTTATAATTTTGGCGGCTTAATTTCGGATTTGGTGATTTTGCGTATAGCGAATTGTTAAACATACTTGTGAGACTATCGGCTGGAACATATTCGCCTGAGAGGTATTCGTAAAAGTCTGTTTGTGAGCGATCTCTGAAATCGTAAGCGCCTGCTAACTTAAAAGCAAATTTGTCGCTTGTGCGATTCAGGAAACTGAAATTGCCAAGAAAGGTATTTTGGTTTCCGGCCTCGATATTGCCATGTAAATGCTCGCCAAGTTCGTTGGGGTTACGGGTAATGATGTTTATTACGCCAGAAACGGCATTGGGTCCATACAGCGCACTTGATGCACCTCTGATAATTTCAATGCGTTCAATATCGGTCATTGCTACCGGAATCGATTCCCAAATGGTTCCTCCGTTAATGTAGTTAAATACAATACGTCCGTCGACCATTACCAAGGTCATCATGTTTTCGGAGAAATGCGAAAAGTTTCCCGGAGGTAGATTGTCGTTTCCTCTGATATGAATATCGAAGTTTCCGTTTGATTCTTGACGAACAATCATTCCCGGAACTAACCTGAAAAGTTCTTCAAATGTAGTTGCTCCGGTGAGTTTTATTTCTTCTTTCGAAATTACTGTTGTCGAAAGTGGCGATTCAAATACGCTTTCACCTTTTTTGGAAGCCGAGCTAACCTCGCGGTTTAGTGCCATTTTCAATAATTCATCTGTCGATATCCCAATGGACTCTGCCAATCCTTTTAACTCGTCAAAGGGCATATCCAGCAGCTCATCGTAGCTGATTTGCATGAGTTCTTTTTGGTTCATTTTCGAATAATCCTTCTGCTCTTGAGCCTTGGCGGTTAGCGCTGTAACCATCAGTATCATTAATATAATGGGTATGTATTTCTTCATTTTTAGATTGTTTTATTGGTTTAACACGTGGAGTAATGGCTGTTTTTTAATGGATATAAGTGTTTTTTCGTGGCTAATTAACTACTTTTCCCAAAGAGTAGAGGGCTGCATTAACTTTTAGTCTTTGTTCCTCGAATGTCTTTATATTGATTTCAAAATCTTGTCTTCCGCCTGAAATAATGTAATTAATACCGGCTCCTTTTCTTCCCAGTCCAGGTTTATCAGTTATTATTAGCGTACCCTTGCCCTTTGTTTGGGCTTGAGCCGACTCCAAAGAGGCGCTTTTTTCTGTGGGAATGAATAATATATGGCAGCCGCCAATATCGTTGATCGAGTTGTACACTTTAACCTTAATGGGCTGGTCACTAACCTTTTTCTTCGAGGAGATAATGTCTAACTCTTTTTTCATCGGCGAACTACCTAATATACCGATAACAAATTCTCCCGATTCCATTCCTGATGGCCATTCAATGTACTTTGTGAAATTGTACATAAATAGCGCTTTAAACTTTTCGTTTTGGGCATTGGACTCAACTGCCAAGCCAATAAGCAGCAGTGTGAATAAACTAATAAAGATTCGTTTCATATACTTGACGATTAAATTATGTTGTGTTATTGAAGCGCAAAAATGTTATATTTTTGTGACAAATACTACAAAAATAGCTCTCTTCACATTTCGTTAATACAATTGGTCTTGTATAACCCCTAAAATGGAACATGCATAAAACAGTTAAAGAAATAAATAGCTACAACCGTTATAAATAAAGAAGTTAAGGAACTATTTGAATGAATGTGGGAGTTTTCCGAATATGCAAAAATTACCATTTACCTATCATTTAAATATCATTTCAAAAGCATTAAATATCATTTTAAACCATTTGATAATACACAACGGTAAATAAACACCGCCACACTACCACAATGCCCAATTTACGCCTGTTATAGGGCTTAAATTGGGCATTTGCATATAGAATACCACAACAAATAGCCGCATGCCCAATAGCGTTATTTTCACAACTAAATATAAACGAAAAATACACTAAGACTTACACTAAGACTTACATTTAGACTTACATTTTCATGCAAATAAATGAACATAGCTGTGTGTTTATGTCTGTGTATACGTGTGTTTGTGGTTGAATTATGTGCATTGCATACCCTTTAATTCCATAAAGCGACACATGTTGGAATGGCTAACGTGTTGTTTATCATAAGATTAATTGATTTGATGCGGAAAAACACCCTTGTAAAGCAATATGCCTAGTTTTTATTCTGGAATATTAACATCTTTAATACACGAAGGGTTCTTTTTTAAATGTTGGAGCTTTTGTTCCAATTCACCTATTTTTTTTGCATGCTCAAATAGCTGCCTGTCCTTTTCCCGTAAATACTCAAGAATATTATCGGTGCTTACTCTCGGAGTTTTCGTATTGTACTCAGTAATTTCTTCGTTTGCTATGTTTTTTTCATTAACCGCTGTGTTATTATCAATTTTATAGATTGATCCTTTACCATAGAGAAACCAGTCGGCGTTAATATTTTCGTAAGTGGCGAGAAATTTCGACATCGAATCCTCCGTAAGACTGCTAATGTTCTCTAATGTACCCCTACTAATACCTGTTGATGCATAAAAAGCTCGCTTACTGATACCTTCGTTATCAATAAAATGCAGGATCCTCTGCTTAAATGGCGATATTTTTTGTTCTTTTTCTTGCAAGTGGCGAATTCTTTTGTATATTTGTCGATATATTTAGACAAAACAAAGGTATACTAAAATATGAATTCAACGCAAATTTTATTTGAACGACGAAAAACTGGTGACATTTCTACCGTTGCGGAGATGCTTGGGGAGAATTATCATAATACATGGAAGATTCTCAATCGCCCAAACTCTAAAAAACATAATGCCGCAATTGAAGCGTTGAGAAAAGTTATTGAAGCCAGGGAGTTGCTAAAAAAAGATATTGTACAGAACTAAATTATTTGAATGGAATATTACAACAACATATTGTGCTATCCATCACACTTATACTACCACAGTTATAGCATTGGGCCAGGGAAGGGCTCTATAATAGATGAAAACTATGTGAGTTATAGTGCATACTGCCAACAGGCGGCTAGAGGAAAGATTAATGTTGTACGACAAGGAAAAGGAGAAGGTAACTATGCGTTGATTGAATTTGCGAGTATTCCCCCAAAATACAGAGAATTGATAAGAGCTAAATACGGCGATAATATGGAAGATAAAGCACGCAAGCAGCCATTTATTAACAATATTTCAAAGGACTACGGCGCGGCAAGTTATTTCGCCACGTTCACATTCCCGGATGGCAGCTCTATAAATTGCGATAAGGTTGATAATATAAAATTATGGACCAATAATGCGAGCATTTTAAACGCCATTTCAATTGCGTGGCAAAAGCATATTAATGCAAGGGCTAAAATGGGTAAGCGACCACTAAAGGCCAAGTTTTTTGATGATGCCGCCGAGTTTATTCGCTCCGAGGAGCTAATGCAGCGATTTGAAAATAACCTTCCCCGGAATTCCAGAACACTACAACAAAAGTTTTTTAGCTATGTAAAGGCCGAAAATCCATATTACACGCTTATTAAAATGAATAAAGGCAATAGTAATGCCGAAAAGATAACTCCAAAACTAGTGGAGCTACTTGAGTTTATTGCTCGCTTAGATACACGACCTTACAACACCAAGGTGATTGAATATTACATGGAATTTATGCGGGGTACCCGTGAATTTTTTGACAAGAAAACTGGTGAGGTTTTGTTTAACCCTGCTGATTATCTGAATAAAGATGGTGAGATAATAGAGTTTACCGAAGGTGCCGTATGGCAAAAGCTAAACAATCCGAGGACACAGGTTATTCTTGATAAGAGAAGAATGGGACACAAGGACTTTAACGATGTACACCGCCCTCACGTTCATAGGCATAACCCATTCTTTTCTTTCAGTAAGATTACAATGGATGATAGGGATCTTATTTGGAAAGATAGCGCGACTAAGAAACGGATCAAAGCCTATTACGCCTACGACGTTGCTAGTGGTTGCCGCATAGGATCCTCATACAGTAGAGATAAGGATGAGGCTCTTTTCATGGATTGTTTGCGCGACATGTTTGTGTTTATTGACAGACATGGCTTCGGTATTCCGTTGGAGGTAGAGGTTGAAAATCACTTAGTGCGAAAATTTGAAAGTGCCTTGGATCAAATGTTCCCAATTGTTACATGGTGTGCCCCCGCTAATTCACAACAGAAACGTGCGGAGCATTTTAACCGCCTCGTAAAATATCAGGTTGAAAAAAACAACCACCCCGGCGTAGGACGTTGGTGGTTGAAATCGAAATACAATCGCATTTCAGTTGATAAGGTAGATGATGAATTTAAACAAACAATGAAGCCTGCCGACAGACTGATTGTTGATGATATTCAAGACACATTGGAATATAACAACTCGCCGCACTCAGACCAAACCCGTTACCCGGGAATGACACGCATGCAGGTACTTGTGGAAAATCTAAATCCAAACCTACCTAGGTTTGAAAAGCGATTTATGTATCAATACATAGGAGAGGCTACGGAAACATCAATAAGAAGGAGTATGTATGCTTTTGTTCAGAATCAAAAATACATGTTACCACATCCTGAGATTCTTAATAATCTCAAACCAAACAATAGAGAGGTTTTAGCCTATTGGTTACCATCTAGCAATGGCGAAATACCAGAGGTTTATCTATACCAAGATGGTAGATTCTTATGTACAGCACAAAAGCTGGTTGATTTTAACGAGGCCAAGGCTGAGAGAACAGACGCTGATTTGGAAGCTAAGCTCGTGCAAGATAAATACATCGCTCAATTTGATGCAATGGTTAAAAAAGGTAACGCTGACATGCCAAAAATGGACACGATTGCAATATCGGCAAACGAGCCTGATAATAGT
>JAQICA010000295.1 GCA_027858775.1 Salinivirgaceae bacterium
CATTAATTGAAAACTCTAATTTAAGTTGAGTAGCTATTTTGCGAAAAGGAAACCAATTTAATATCAACGATAAATTAATAAATTAAAAATGAAAACAAACAAGTTATTTAATGTACTACTGATTTTTGCATTGTTGCAAACAGTCCTAATTTTTAAAGTAGCTGCACAAAAAGTTGACACGCTTGATTATGAAAACGGAACTAAAATTAGTACAACTGCAATTTGGAATGTAGGAAAAGATTACCATGCCGAAACATGGTTCGGAAATATTGAAGGAACTGCAAGCCTCGCTACTTACCGAAACAAAAGTTTTCAAATAGATTGGGATTTAACTGTTTACGGTTTTTTGCATGAAGTTGGATTATATAACCTTAACGTCCCGGTTGATTCGGTAAATCCCAAAGCGAAAAGCAAATACAAACACAAGTATAGCAATATAACTGGTTCTGGAGGTCATACTGGTTTATATGGCTGGTTTGGGGATGCCGGAACACCAGAATCCATTGAATTGTATATCAATGAAAATTGGGTTGGAGACGAATCCATAGACATGAGTAGTTGCATTAAAAAAGGAACAATCACAGTCGATGGCGCCACATACGATATATATACTCGTCCACGTAAAGGTGATAAATTTGCACAATGGTGGAGTAACCGTACATCGCCTCGCACAAAAGGAACAATTTCTTATGCAAAGCATTTTCAGGAATGGCGTAAACTAGGACTGCCAGAGATAAATTTAACTCGCCTTACTTATGCTTTTGAATGTACATGGGGGTCACCAACAGGTGGATCATTAAAATATTCTTATTTCCAAATCGATAAGCCTTTATTACTAAAATGAGAAAGAAACAAGAATTTATCAACGCATTGCTTCTCAGAAAGAATGAGACATGCATTCCTTTTTGGGAATTGGAATTCCATAAGTGGAATGATTTTTCTAAAACCAAATTTATAGTAGGCGAAGATTTTGTGAAGTTAAGCGCCAATGAAAAGGAAAAAGCCCTGTATACAAATGCAGAAGCGATGGCTGAAGTGAGTGAAAAGTTAGGATTTAGTGCAGTAACAATTCCAGGCGGTTATTGGGAGTTATCACCCGGGCATCCTGCTTATTTGTGGTTGCCCAACGAGTATCGTTACCAACAAGCCAAGCTTATTCAGGAATTAATTGGTGACGATGTAATGGTCATTGCCAATTCGGGTGGTGTTATGGCAATTCCCGATGCATCGGAATATGTCGATTTTTCGATGAAGATGCTTATGTATCCTGAAGAAATAGATCGGATTGCCGCCAAAATATTTGAAAACGGGTGTGAACAAATCAGGAAATTCAGAGAAGTTGGTATTGAAACTTTTTATACTGCATCTGACCTTGCCGACAGTCATTCGCCTTATTTTGATATGGAACAAATGGAACGTTTCATTTATCCATATCTCTCTCGTTGGGCTGAAACGATTAAAAATGCAGGAGCGTATAGTATTATGCACTGCGATGGCAACATTAATCCATACATGGATCATATTGCTTCCAGTGGGATTAATGGTTTGCAAGCCATTGACCCAACAGCCAAAATGGACTTATATTCATTGCAAGAGGCTTATTCGCAAAAGCTTTGCCTTTGCGGAAATGTAGATCTTGGATTGTTGATTACTGGTAAGCCGGAACAAATATATGAGGAAGCAAAAAGTATGATTACGAAATGTAAAACACTAGGAAGTTATGTATTCGGTTGTTCAAATGCTGTTCAGGAGGAAGTTCCAATCGAAAATTATTTGGCAATTATACAGGCTTATTCTGAATTTTCTAAAATTAAAATCGACTAATTTTACTGCATAAATTTAATATTGAAAAACAATGAAAAACATTTCCAGCATTTTCAAAACTGAAGTAAACCAATTTACATCGCTTGATACAAATTGTCAACGACTTGTAATTTCAAATTTCATCTACAGTTTTGTGTATCTCATTCTTCCACTTATCGCCAATTACTTTATTTTTCTTGAATTTCAAGGGCTTGGACAGCAAGAAATGATTAAATACAACATTACCTATTTTGTAGGTTATTTTAGTTTTATTCCTATTGGGTTTATTTTGAATGGTTATATTTTACGATATATAAAAATCAACCATTTATACATCATTGGCATGGTTGCAGAAATTTTCGTAATCATCCCGCTTACATTCTTGCACATTAAAACTTTATTGCCGTTATTTTTAATTGGTAACGTGATGGGTATTTCCAGCGGTTTATTTTGGTCGAATCGGCACTACATGGCTTATTTTGTTACAAACAATGAAAATAGAAATTATGTATTTGGACTGGAAAATGCACTGATGAATATGGGTGGGTTTGTAACTCCGTTGATCTTTGCTTTTCTTACCGGCGTAGCCGGATTTACTTTAATTGCCTTGTTTCCAGGCTTACCCGATAGCACAGGGAAAATTATTCTTGCCTTATTTCTGGTGTCTTTGATAGTTATGGCTAGTATCAATATTCTGAAAGGCAAGTTTCATAATCCTGAAATGAAACCATTCTTGTTCTGGAAATTTTGTCGAACCTGGAACAAACAACGATTGATGAATTTCCTCGAAGGGTTGACAAACGGTGTATTGATTGTAATGCCATCGCTCATTATGCTTCATATTTTCAAAGATAGCGGTCCGGTAGGTCTTTTACAATCGATAGGCATATTAGTAGGTTTAATTCCGGTTTATGTTTTGGGTCGGTTTACAAAACCTCGCCACAGAATACACATTTTATTTATTGGAGGTTTATTACTGGTTGTGAGTTCAATCATTTTGGCCGTTGGATTTGATAAGACTGCGGCCATAATTTTTATTCTTAGTGCCAATGTAGTGTTTGCCTTGCTTTGGATGCCATTTTTAGCCATTAGAATGAGGTCAATTAGCCTTTCGGAGACTCAGGACAAATACGAAGAGTATTCATACATTGTAGATATTGAGGTGTTTTTTGCCTTAGGACGTGTGATGGGGTTTGCTGTCTTTCTGGCAGTGTATTTTTACGGTTCACAAATATTTGCCTTGAGATATAGCTTTTTAATAGTTGCTCTGGTACCAATTATTGCATCCCTGATTGCTCGAACAATTAAACAAGAATAGAAAAAATAATACATAACTAAGTCATTTTATAAAAAGATGGAAAAACAAGAATTTGAAAAAAAAGTAGCTTCATTGCTTAAAAAACACGAAGCATTTTTGAACCGGGTAAATGAAAAAGCCGAAGACGGAAACGGTATTTATGATCGTTACACAAACCCAATTGTTACCGCTGCGCACACACCTGTTTACTGGCGATACGATTTGAACTATGAAACCAATCCTAACTTATTGCAACGTATTGGAGTGAACGCAGCACTGAATTCCGGCGCAATTTTGTTGAATGGTAAATATTTAATGGTAGTTCGTGTTGAAGGTTGGGATCGCAAATCCTTCTTTGCAGTAGCCCAAAGT
>JAQICA010000297.1 GCA_027858775.1 Salinivirgaceae bacterium
ACATCAATTTGAATATATCCACCTGATTTAAAATCGAGATTTTCTCCTTCGGGCAGTTTCACCACAAATTCTTTAATAAATGTAGCCACGTTTTTATTGGAAACCACTTCGCACTCCCACTTCTTAATGCCCATAACCTCTTGGGGTACGTACATCTTGATGTTGTCTTTTACCTTAACCTGACAACCAAGTCTCCAGTTGTTCTGTTGCTCTTTGCGCGTAAAGAATCCTGTTTCGGTTGGCAGTATAGTGCCGGCACCAGACTCAATCTGGCAACCACACATTCCGCAGGTTCCGCCACCACCACAAGCCGAAGGTAAAAAGAGTCCGCTTTCGCTTAATGTAGAAAGCAGCGTGCTGCCGGGTTTAGTTTCAATTGTTTTTTCTCCATCATTGATATCAATAGTAACTTCGCCCTGTGGAGTAAGCTTCTTTTTGGCAAATAATAGGATACTTACCAAAAGCATGATAATTACCAAAAAGGCTATGATACTAATTTGAATGACGGTAATATTTGAAGTTAGCCAAATCATTTTTTATGCTTTTTACTGTTTACAATTTAATTCCCATAAAACTCATGAATGCAATACCCATAAGGCCGGTAATAATAAAGGTTATACCAAGGCCACGGAGTGGTGCAGGCACATTTGAGTAGCGTATTTTTTCGCGTATGGCCGCAATACCAATAATTGCAAGTAGCCAACCCACGCCAGAGCCGAGTCCGAATACGGCAGCTTCGCCAATATTGTTGTAGGCACGTTCCTGCATGAATAACGAACCTCCTAAAATAGCACAGTTTACAGCTATCAGTGGTAAGAAAATACCTAATGAAGCGTAAAGTGTTGGTGCAAACTTATCTACAACCATTTCAACTAACTGTACCATAGAAGCAATAACGGCAATAAAAATGATAAAGCTCAAAAAGCTAAGGTCTACATCAGCCAGCTTGGGCGAAATCCATGTTAAGGCTCCTTCTTGTAAAAGAAAGTTTTCGATCAGATAGTTGACCGGCACTGTAATACCAAGTACAAAAATTACAGCCAGTCCAAGTCCCATAGATGTTTTTACGGTTTTCGATACCGCCAGATACGAACACATACCAAGGAAGTAGGCGAAAATCATGTTGTCGATAAAAATCGACTTTACAAATATATTTAACAAATTTTCCATATCAGCTTTGTTTCTGAATTTAACTTATATCAACCAGGTCTTTGTTTCGACTCCGTTGAATCCAAATGATTATTCCAACGGTAATGAGAGCCATCGGTGGCAAAATCATCATTCCGTTATTCTCGTAAAAGCCGCCATTCATAACGTACCAGCTATCGGGGATAACCTGATAGTCCCAAATAGTTCCACTACCGAAAAGCTCGCGTAAGAAACCAACCACAATCAATATGAAGCCATAGCCGGCTCCATTTCCCAAACCATCGAGTAACGATGGCCATGGCTTGTTGGCTAATGCAAATGCCTCCAGGCGTCCCATAATAATACAGTTTGTAATGATAAGCCCGACGAAAACAGATAATTGCTTACTAATATCGTAAACAAAAGCTTTCAAAACCTGATCGACCAAAATTACCAATGATGCAATAATAACAAGCTGTACAATAATTCTGATACGCGAGGGAACAGTTTTACGCAGTAACGAAACAACCAAATTGGCAGTTACCATTACTACAACAACAGAAAGAGCCATTACCACTGAAGGTTTCAACTTAACGGTAACAGCAAGTGCTGAACAAATTCCGAGTACTTGAACTGTAATCGGATTATCCTTGCCTAGCGGATTGGTTAGCAGGCGAAGGTTTTTTGGTGAAAATAGAGGTTCTCTATCACTCATTTCTTATTGCTTTTGAAGTTCTTTAAAATGCGTTACATAACTACCAAGACTCTCCTCCAACATGGCATCTACGCCATTACTGGTAATGGTACCTCCTGAAATGCCATCCACGGCATGGACCATATTTCGGGTATCCTGGCCTTTAACAACCGAAACTGAGACGAAATTATTATTTGAATCGAACAATTGTTTACCAACAAATTGTTGTTCAAATCTTTCGGTATTAATTTCTGCTCCCAAACCGGGGGTTTCACTTTTATGATCAAAATTAGCACCTACAATAGTGTTGTAATCCTCCTGCAAGGATACATAGCCCCAGATGGGTCCCCATAGTCCCTTGCCACGCATGGGAAGAATAAGGTTTTTAGAACCATCTGATTGTTGCCCCACAAAAACTGGCAATTTTCGCTTTTCGAGCGGTTTTGCCATCTCTTTTTTCATGTCAACCTTAAAGGCCTCGCCCTTAATTTTTTCCCCTTTGGAGTTTACAATATAAGTTTTAATTATGTGCTTCTTATAAAGTTGCTCAATGTAGGTGTTTTTATTTTTTTGCTCAGCGGCATCGAGACCGATTCCTACGGAGCTCAATATGCTTTGCTTTTTTTCTACTTCCACATTTTTATCTTGCAATGGTTTAAGCGACGTTGCAGCCAGCGATAGCAATGCTGCCACCACTACAACCATAATTGCAGCATAAACAAATGTATATGTATTACTTTGCGTATTCATGTATTTATAATTTAAGCGTTGGCATTTACTTTAGCACGTTTCATTCTCCTTTTTATATTGGCCTGAACCACGTAATAGTCAATAAGTGGTGCAAAAACGTTCATGAAAAGAATAGCTAGCATCACCCCTTCCGGATAGGCAGGGTTTACAACGCGAATTAAAATTGCGAGGAAACCGATTAAAAAGCCATAAATCCATTTTCCGCGTGTAGTTTGTGAACCCGAAACTGGGTCGGTAGCCATAAATACAATTCCAAATGCAAATCCACCCATTAACAGATGCTGCCAAAATGGTATTTCCATAAAAGGATTAACGGCAAATGTATTTAATAACAAGCCCATAATTACACCTCCAACAAGTGCCGAAAGCATGATACGCCAACTGCCGATTCCGGTTACCAGTAAAATTATGGCACCAATTAAAATTGCAGCAACTGATGTTTCGCCAACGGAACCGGGTATTAGCCCGATAAACATTTCCATAACGGAATGCGTTTGGGGCTCGCCAAGTGCTCCTAAAGCGAGCGGTGTGGCTCCTGAAAATGCGTCGGCTTTCTCGGCAATCCAAACTTGATCGCCGGACATATGGCTCGGATAAGCAAAAAACAAAAATGCCCGGGCTAACAAGGCCGGGTTAAAAATATTCATTCCTGTACCACCAAATACTTCTTTACCAATTATCACTGAAAATGCTGTGGCTAATGCAACCATCCATAAAGGAACTCCGACAGGCATAATTAGCGGAATAAGCATCCCCGATACCAAAAAGCCTTCGTTAATTTCGTGTCCCCGAATTTGTGCAAACAAAAACTCTATAGCCAACCCGGTTACGTACGATACAACCACTATCGGTAAAACTTCGATTAGTCCATAAATAAAAAGGTCGAAAAAACTTTGTTCGACCAGTGTACCCACCGACAAAAAATGTTGGTATCCGATATTGTACATACCAAATAGCAAAGCCGGAATCAACGCAAATACAACAGTGGCCATGGTACGCTTCAGATCAATTACATCGTGAACGTGCACACCCGACCTGGAAGTTGTATTTGGTACAAATAAAAACGTTTCGAAACCTTGAAAGGTGGATTGAAGTTTTTCAAAACGCCCGCCTTTCTCAAATTGAGGTTTGATT
>JAQICA010000044.1 GCA_027858775.1 Salinivirgaceae bacterium
CAGCTAACAAAGTAAAAGAATGCAAGCAGTTATACAAACATATATATTAGGATACTTTGCATTCAAAGAAACTCCCGAAATGCTACTCACAATAGTAATTGTACTATTACTGATAATAATACTGGTTTTGCTGGCGCTATTAATCAAGAGCAAAATAAAACAAGTCAACACAAAAACAACGAACACAAAAAATTCTGACGAAATCCTTCATAATCTTTATAACCAAAGTCCCATAATGATGCACAGCATCGACATGCATGGCAAATTACTTTACGTTAACGACTATTGGTTGAAAACCCTCGGTTATTCACGCGATGAAGTAATCAACAACCCATCGATGAACTACTATACAGGTACAAGCCGTAAAAACTACCACGATATTTTCGAGCGAGTCATAACTCAAGGGGCCATTCATGATTTGGAAGGTGAGATGGTGAAAAAAGATGGCACCATTGTTCATGTACTTTTAACAGCCGAAGTTACTTACGACAAACGCAATGTTCCGGTTCAGATTTATTCTATTTTAATGAATATAACGGAACGAAAACATATTGAACAAGAGCTAAGCGAGGGCAAACACAAGCTCGACAATATTCTGAATAATGCAGCGGAGGCGATCTTCGTGATCCAAAATGAGCGTGTACAATACGCAAACCCTGCAACATCGAAAATTCTTGGATACAGCATTGAACAGCTATTCAACGCTCCTTTCCAATCGATTATTCACGCCGACGACCGAGAAATGATAATACAAAATTACCGCAAGCGTATGGCGGGAGAAAAGTTAGAGCAGCAATACTGTTTTCGGGTTGTGCGTCCAAGTGGCGATTTAATTTGGGTAGATATTAATGCAGTACAAATGGCGTGGAATCGTGAACCAGCCATTCTTGTCTTTCTAATGGATATGACCGAACGTAAAAGCCACGACGATATGCTGGTTGAACAAGCCACTACATTACGCGAAAAAGCCGAAATTCAGGAAAAACTCAATAAGGAGTTGCGCAATAAGAACAAAGAACTCGATGATCATCAGGAAGAACTGAGCGATTACGCAGAAGAGCTCAAGGCAGTATTGGAAGAAATTGCCGTTAAAAATGAACGCATAGAACGTACTAACCAGGATATGAAGGACAGTATCGAATATGCGCGAATTATTCAGGATGCTGTGCTACAAACCACCGACGAAATTAATGGTTTATACGACCATTTTGTGCTTTACATTCCCAAAGATATTGTTTCCGGCGATTTTTACTACTTCAAAAAGACCAATAACTTAACCATGTTTGCTGTTGCCGACTGCACCGGACATGGTGTCCCGGGTGGCTTCCTTACCATTTTGGGTGTTAACCTGCTGCAAGAGGTAATTACCAAAGCAGACCTGACCAAACCGCACCAAATGTTGGAGGACATGCGCAAAAAGGTAAAAAATGTGTTTCGTTTTTCAAGACATCATGATGGACTGGACATTTCTATATGTGTTCACGACCAACAAGCGCAGAAACTTTATTACGCATCGGCAAACATGCCAATTGTAATTATAACTGGCGATAAAACGCAAAAATTTATGCCCACACCCAACCCAATTGGGTATTACATTTCCGAAATCCCATTTGAATTACAAGAAATTAATACCATGCCCGGAGACACGCTTTACATGTTATCCGATGGTATAAAAGATCAGTTTGGAGGCAAAAGCGGAAAAAAATACCAACTGAAAAATCTCATAAAACTACTTGTAGCCAATAACCACAAAACCATGGCAGAGCAAAAAGAAATTGTATTTGACGAATACAAAACATGGAAAGGCTCTGAGATGCAGCTGGATGACATTACACTAATTGGCGTAAAACTGGACTAGCCAAAATAGCATTTGCACTAAAATAACTTTACTAAAGATGTCAACTCACTCCATCGCAAACCCTTAGTGTATACACTCAATAATTTGTTCTTCGTGCGACAATCCACCACCGCTAATATTTATGGCGGTTTCAATTATTGCCAAATGCGAATAAGCTTGTGGGAAGTTTCCAAGTAACCGCTTCGATTCGAAGTCGATATCTTCGCTAAACAGTCCTACGTGGTTACTGTAGCTCAACACCTTCTCAAACATCGATTCGGCCTTTTCTTTTTCGCCAATACGGTGAAGCGCATTAACCAACCAAAAAGTGCAAATAGTGAACGACGATTTTGGCGTTCCGAAATCGTCGCTGTTTTTGTAGCGAAACATCAATCCGTTGTGACTAAGCTCCTCCTCAATGGCTTTTACCGTTTTAATGTATCGTTCATCGGTGGCCTCAATAAATCCGTAAGGTTCCATAAGCAAAACTGATGCATCTAAATCCTCTGAACCATAATATTGAGTAAACGCTCCTACTCGCTCATTCCAGGCGTTTTTCATTATATCGTCGGCAATTTTATCGCGAACTTTTGTCCACTTACGCACATAATCTTTCCGACGAAACATATCAGCAATTTTAACGGCTCTATCGAACGAGACCCAGCAAAGCACCTTCGAAAAAGTAAAATGTTGCGCTTCGGTTCGTAACTCCCAAATTCCCCGGTCGGGCTTGTTCCAGTTGCTTTCCACTACTGTAGATATACTCCGGGTAATGGTCCACAATGCTTCGCTCTCCTCCAGTGTGGCACCCAAAATTTGTAGTTGCTGATAAATAACATCGACTAAAATACCGTAAATATCATTCTGCTTTTGTTTATATGCCGCATTTCCAATACGCACAGGTTTAGAACCTTTATACCCGTCCAAATGGTCGAGAATTTGCTCAGTAAGTTTCTTTTCGCCGCGCAAGCCATACATAATTTGTATTTTCTCGTGCTTCATGGGAATAATGTTCATAATAAACTTCATGTAGCGAAACGCCACATCGCGTTGTCCCAGATTTGTAAGCACCTTAATAACCATCGATGAATCGCGAATCCAGCAAAAGCGGTAATCCCAATTACGCACTTCGCCAATGGTCTCGGGCAGCGAGGTGGTTAATGCTGCCAATATGGCTCCCGACTTATCGTAACTCATTAATTTCAAAACCAATGAGCTACGTACAATTTCGTCGTTGTATTTACTGAATTTTACGAGTTTTTCTGTCCAGTTAAGCCAATACACCTTGGTTCGCTCCATTTTGAGCTTAGCCATCTCTACGGTTTGTTTTAAAATTTTCTGATTGTAGCTCACCAGAAAAAAACCATCGTCTTCGAGTTCGATTTCGGCACTGTTAAGCACATCGTTTTTCGAAAAATTGGTGTACAAGTATAAACTATCGTAGCGGCCTTTAGTGGTAAAACTTTTTAAATAGTTGCCTTCGATGGTATAGTCGGTTTTATTGCGGGCATAATCTAACCGGGGATTATACAATGGTTTAAACCGCGGTTTGCCCGATAACAACTTTACATACCGAATAATTTCGGGAGGTAAATGGTGGCGATTATCGCCATTGATGTAGCGCGGCATAAAATCAATTACCTGAAACTGGTCGTTTCCATTGCTATAGGTAGTTTTTAGCAAATTGGTTTTATGAATATACTTTTGCGATATGGTATAATCGTCTGACACCTGAATAGCAAATCGGCCACCGATATTTTCGTCCAAAATATTGGCAAATACCGATGCCGAATCAAACTCGGGCAGACAGCACCAGTCAATCGATCCGTTTTTTGAAACAAGGGCAGCACTCCTGCCGTTACCAATTGCACCGTAATCCAAATTATCCATTAGTTTATATCCTTTTATTTAAGATTTGCTAAGTGATCGTCAAAAAACACACCAAAAGCCAAAATGCCTATCTGAATAGTGCAAAGAAAACAAATTGAAAGGCATATTCCCAACGATTAAAGTATGAAGTTCGTTTTTAGTGCCTGTAAGAGAACTCTAAAAGCTGCCTTTTACTACTTTGAAAACAGTTATCCCGAGAATCGGGACGCCCTGATTTTCAGAAAGGCCTTGAAGTTTAATATCCAGGGACACACAAAATTAACGTGTTTTCTGAGATAAACTATTTGCAAAAATAACGTCACAATAAACTGAATAAGAATACGCAATCTATCAATAAAAAAATCGCTCAATTTGGGTTATAACAAAAATCTACATTTAATGAACAAAACTAAATATAATGCGTCTGTTACGGTAGGTAAAACCAATTATCGATGTAGCTT
>JAQICA010000161.1 GCA_027858775.1 Salinivirgaceae bacterium
CAACTCATTTACATGACTTCATTTTTGTGAGAATTGCATATTGTGTGTAAAATTGAGACTAGAACAACTTTTATTCTCTATTACCCATTTTGCTTCATCGTTATTATTCCTTAAGTAAATGGCATTACCCCCCTGCCACGAAGTGGCTACATTTCAATAACCCCCGGTGGAGCTGGCGGAACCGGGGGGTTGAAGCATAACCAATGCCCCCAAGCCCCGGAGTGGGCGGTACAGTGCCAGAAAGAATCTCAGTTGAACCCCTGTCAGGGTTCTCTTTGAGTCGATTGCCTTAACCACCGGCTTCACCGGTGGTTATTCAAATTAAGTCCCTTCAGGACTTTTATGTAGTCCCTTCAGGACTTTTATGTAGCCCCTATGTTTGTAATGTGAGAAGTTCCATAGCAAATATTACATTGTATTTATGGAACTAAAAATTAAAATATTATGGACAAAAGTAAACAATTGGACTATAGTGGTCAAGACATTTATGTTGGACTAGATACCCATTTAAAAAGTTGGAGGGTAAGTATTATGGTAGGTAAAACAGTATTTAAGACTTTCTCACAAGACCCTAATACCGTATTGCTTAACAAATATTTAGTTAAAAATTTCCCAAATGCCAATTATTATTCTGCTTATGAAGCAAGTTTTAGTGGTTTTAAAACCCATAGAGATTTAGTAGCTTTAGGAATAAAAAATATGGTAGTTAATCCAGCCGACATCCCAACAACCGATAAAGAGCGAAAACAAAAAGAGGACTCCCGGGATAGCAGAAAAATAGCTAAGCAGTTAAGTCAAAATGATTTAACTTCGATTTATATTCCTGAGATTGAAGTTGAAGGTGATCGTCAGCTTATTAGGTATAGGAAAACATTAACAAAAGAAATAGCACGAACAAAAAACAGGATAAAATCACAATTATATTATTTTGGGATACCGATACCAGTTCAGTTTTCAGAAACGAAGTACTGGTCAAAAAGGTTCTCCCATTGGATTCAAGAAGTTGAACTTCCTACAAAAAGCGCAAAACTTTCATTAATAGGAAACTTAGAGATGGCTGAAGTACTAAGGAAGAAACAGTATTCGATTACTAAAGAGATAAGAAAATTAGCTGAAAAGCCTATATATAAAGAGAATTATGAATTATTAGTAAGCATACCAGGCATTGCTAATTTAACAGCAATGCTTTTATTAACAGAGCTTGGGGACATAAATCGATTTAATAATTTGGATAAAATTTGCTCATATATAGGTTTTGTTCCAATGACAAATTCTTCAGGAGAAAATGAAAAAACAGGTAACATCACTATTCGTAGAAATAAAATATTACGCACAGCAATTGTTGAAAGTTCATGGATAGCAATAAGAAATGATCCAGCCTTAATGTTGGCATACCAAAAACTAATAAAGAGGATGGAGCCTCAAAAAGCTATAATAAGGATTTCTAAAAAATTGGTAAATAGGATACTATATGTATTGAAAAATAAAAAAGCTTATGTACATGCAGTTGTTAAATAAAGGTTTTACTATAAAACAGCATATTCAATTAAAGACCGATAGCAGACACTTGCGACACTATTTTATAGTTGTTCGTTTTATTTAGTCTTCGGCTTTTTACCTTATATAATTAAAAAGGGAGATGCGGTGTTGTAACAGGCATCCGTTAATAGAAGTTTGTTTTATAGGAAAATAGTTTTTTGATGGATGGTACAAAGAAATATCTATGCCTAAGAAATACAAAGTAATAGTAAAGATTAATAACAACCCAGACGGAACGGCTCATTGCGTAAAGTATAGGGTTAATGATTTACTGAAGTTTACCCAATTCTTGGATAATAAATGGGTTGGATGGAAGTGGTTTAATGTATTTTCTAACTTAGACATAAATAAAGGAAAACAATTAGCAAACTTTACTAAAAACAGTAGACCTGAAAAAAAAGTTGTGTAATTGTTGTTTTTGTAAGTTCATTAAAAGAAGAAATACCCCCTACAAATGAATTGATAGGGGGCTGACATATTATTGTCTATTTCTTTGCCGTTCAAAGATATAAAAATCTTAAATACAAAGGATTAAGAAAAAATAAATGCTAAATAATTTGGATTACAACATAGAAGTGTCTGTGGAAACTCGTTTTATTGATGACGATGTCGAAATATTGATTCGCGATACAGGTATAGGAATTTCGAATGATCATATCGATCATGTATTCGATCGTTTTTACCGGGTGGTTTATAAACCAAAAATATCGATAGGTAGCGGTATAGGTCTTTCGCTAGTGAAAAATTTGGTTGATTTGCATCACGGATCTATCGAAGTTAAAAGTGTTGTTAACAGCGGAACTGTATTTAAAGTTGCTTTGCCCGTTAAAAAAGAGAAGTATAATCCGTTTGAAATAGCTCTTCAACCTCAAGGTACGATGGTTGACTATGTATATTTTAAAGAGGTGGCCGAAAAAGATAATGCGCCGGTTGATATTGAAGAAGAGGATAAGCAGATTATTCCGAGTAATAAACTTCGATTATTAATTATTGATGATAGTGCCGCCCTGCGGTTGTATTTAAAAGAGATTTTTAAGGATTCTTTCCGTGTTGAAACAGCCGGCGATGGTGAGCAAGGGCTAAAGCGGATTTTAGAAATATATCCGGATATTATAATCAGTGATGTTATGATGCCTAAGATGACAGGCATTGAATTATGCGGAAAACTTAAAGCCGATGAACGAATAGGTCATATCCCCATTATTTTGCTTACCGCACGTGCTTCCGATGAGTATCAAATAATAGGTTTCGAAACGGGTGCCGACGCATATATTGTTAAACCTTTTAATGCAAAAATACTTATAGCACGAGTTCTTAACCTGCTTGAGTCGAGGCAGAAAATGCGCTCCTATTTCTCGCGTAGTTCATTTGCCGATTCTACTAGTGTTGCGCCTACCAATTCGGATGAGCAGTTTTTGAAACGAACCATGAAGGTTGTTGAAAGCAATTTTACCAACGAAGAGTTTGATGCCGAGCAACTGGCAAAAGAATTGGGTGTGGGACGATCGATTCTCTACGCGAAAATTAAAGCTTTAACAGAGCAAACGGTTCATGAGTTTATTAAATTGATTCGATTAAAAAAAGCAGCTTTATTGTTGACAACAACCGACCTAATTGTTAAGGAAATTGCTTTTCAAGTAGGATTTAAAAATCCGCGTCATTTTATGCAATGCTTTAAAGATCATTATGGACTAACCTCTTCCGAATATAGGAAGCAAAATAAAAAAATAGATTGATTTTGTTTTTCTAAGATTGCTTTGTTTAAAAAAAACGGCTATATTCTAATTAAAGGATGATTTGTATTATCTTCGTGAAAAATTTATACATATGAGTGCACGGGATGAAATTTTACTGCTATTCACAAGCCTATCGGAGGAAGAGAAAAGCAAAG
>JAQICA010000212.1 GCA_027858775.1 Salinivirgaceae bacterium
TTACAAACCGGCTTTCGCTTCGTTCAACCTCTCTGTCCGGCGTTTATTCACGTTGATGATTGACAATTAAGGTGTTCATGAACTCGCAAGCTCGTTTCCCAATGCCTTACGGTTATGGTTTTATCCCGTTCGTTTACCCGAAACGTATGGGAGAGAGCGCCGGGCTTCCACGTTCCGCTCTAATAACAGCTAATGTGGGTATGGTGTCGTATCAAGGTTATGGCACCGTTGAAGTTTACATTAATCGATCTAACCTGCATTATTGACTTCGTCGAACTTCGTTTCACAAATTATCTATTCCGATGTCCAACTATCGGCAAAACGCCAGCGTCCTCGCCAAATTTGATTTAAAAATAGTTCACTATTTCCTGCATCAAATTTGCCTGTGGTCGCTTGTATTTCTTGATATTTAGACATCTCATAACGCAATAGACCGTTAGATTTTTAGATATAAGATTTAAGATGAATCTTATAATGTTGAAAATCTGCATTTTAACACAAAAATCCGTTCGGTTTCAAATAGCTGGATCAGAGGCTCTTATAAAAGTTTAACGGACTATTGATAACGAAAACTTATGAATAAAGCAGGCTAAATTTTAAATTGTTAATTTCTCATGTTTTTTTTTGTTTAACAATTATTGAGCTTGGTTTGGATGCCAATTGCCTTTCATGTCCTATCGGTACTATTTATTTTACATTCAGCTGATCGGGTAATGTCATGTAGCCCCATTCTCCATTTTTTGTATACCCAAATAGGCTGAGAGAGTATGAACCTGCATTGTGAGGCAAGGCTATTTTAATGGATTCTTTTCCTCCGGCTGAATTGATCTTATCAAAATATAGATCGGAGATGTATTGTGGCGTACGGATGTTTGCAAGGTTATTATTGTCGGGAGTGGTAATTACCGGACTAAATCGTGTGCGGACTGAATTTTTACCTTTTTCGACCAGCGTAAACGATTCATCATTGGAGGTAATGTCCAGTATGCCTTCGTAAACCTCAGAGCCAATGAAGAAACGAGACGCGACCACCCGTACCGATTTCAGTTTTTCCGTTGAAATAAAGGGCGAAAGTTGATCGGTCTGCAACAACGGAATGCCATCGAAAATAATCAAGGGAGGTTCATCGGCCCTATCATTTCTTCCCGTAATTACCTCAAAACTGACCTGCGACCTTCTTTTTCTTACTAAAGCTTCATACACAACCTCCGTAATAAACTCTTCGAGATTGGGCAAACCGGAATATTTGTTGAATTTATATTCGCTATCGGGATAACCGTAAAACCGCAAATGTGGGCGCTCAGTGTTTATGGTAGTATTTTTCAAATCGGCATACGCATCCTTTACCTGAAGATTGATCATCCGGGCCTCTATAAGGGGTTTTAAGGAAGGATCGGGATAATAGTCTTCTTTGATAACTTTTAAGAAATCGGGATAAAACTCGTCGTCGCATACAATGGAATAAGCCTTCGTAGTATCCACCACACTTATTATCAAATCTTCTCCCTGGTAATCGATGGGCAATGCAGCCGTAAACTTTCCAAAAGAATCGGTTTTACTACGAGTTATCCAACTAATGGAATCGACAAACGACAGGTATAAATTTTTATTCGCCGTTGAAGCGTTGCTGTTATCAGCTTTTACGGTTCCTGTCACAATATCGTGGGTAAATTCAGGCAAATACGGCAAATGCTCATCTTTGGCCTCATGGTTTGTAAACAAGGCAAGGGATGAAGTGTCTAATGCTGCTTCGATATGCTCCTGTAGGGAAGGTAAAGTAAGCTCATTGCCCAAATGCAAGGCCACCAGGTATTGAATACTATCGTTGGTGTGCGATTGTAGGTCCAGTACTATAGAATCGCCTCTGCTGGCTTCCGTTTTATTGAAATGGGCAGCGATTGCTAAGCTGGCCTTGGGTTTGATGTAAACCAACTGCTGCGAAACGATGCGTTGTTCAATATCCTTTATCGTTATTTCATTCAGGCCCGGCAGCAATTTCATGGGGAGGACTGCTGTTGAATCGTTTATTGGAGTGGTCCACCTGTATTCCGAGCCATTGTTCTCAACAAATACTGAGAGTGGGAAATGAGTGAAATTCGAAGAATGAATTGCTATAAAGGCGGTATTGTTCTTAACACTATCGACCTTACATGCTACTCCAGTATTGGAATTATTCTTCAAATCAGAGCGTTCGGTATTCCCGTGATCCGCTTTGGCTGCTGCTGCGTATTCATCAGAGGGAGCTTTTGACAAAGAAAAATCATTCGGGAAAAAGGGATTGACAATCTTTAGCCGTTTGGTGAAAAATACTGAAGGCCCGAAATTCTTCATGTAATTGGTGTAGGCTCTGATATAGTAATATCCTGTTCTTGTTTCGCGGGGCAGATCGAGTGCATTGATGGCCTCACCTTTCTTCAATAAAACTTTCTTAGCAGCTATCACCGTGTTGTCCTGGTCGTATAGCTCTATATAAAGGATGGAACTAAACGCAAAAGGTATATGAAGACCAGCATCCAGAGTCATTGCAAAAAAGTTAAGCGCTTCACCAGCCAGGTAGAAGTCCTGGTCGAAGATTAACAAGACACGTTCCTGCATTTTAAAGTCTTCTGCACGTGTTACCAATTTTAACCCGGACTCATTCTGGCAATAGGTAGCAAAGTGTGCTGAAAGGAAGAATACAACCAATATGATTTTTAGAGAATTCATTATTTCAAAAATTAACCTTATTTATCTGTCCAAAAATCGGGTTTTATATTGGTTCCGGAGGCCCTGGAATCGTAGCATCGCCTTTTGGCAAGGGAAAGATTAATTACGGTGTCTCTCCCGAATACTACTTCCATTGACTGAGTTACTATGGTAAAACCCTTGTTCATGAGCGAATCGACTACTTCATTCTGCCTTAAATCATTCCTGTTTTCCCATTTTACGGTAACATTCCCCTGATAACAATCCTCGAAACCACTGGTTGGCCAGTATTCCTTTGGCAATTCACTTCTATCGATAAATATTCTTTTTTCCGAAGCCCCTGCAACCATAAAGTATCCCAATACGGGTAAATCCTTATTGCTTATGTTTTTAATATTTCCAGTAAGTGAATGTGGCGTAGGGTCGAAAAGTGATCCCTGGTTTTGATTAATCGAAACAAGATCCTTAAGATATTTATAGCTTTGCCCGGTAAAAGCATATTGGGTAACCAATATGGAATAGCGAAAATATAATTTATTAACGTCTTCCGAAATAACCTGAAGAGGGTGCCTTTCTATAATATCCGTGTTGCGGTGAATTGTTGTAGCGATATTGTAGTAATAATTGGAAGAACTCGCGTAACCTTCTCTTCGGTCGGGATGATCGGGATGGTAGATGGGTACTATGTATTTCCATGTATCTACATATTCCCATCCGTAGTACCTGGTTTTGTTTTGGGCGTCATGGGTATTGAGCAACAGTTGAATTCCATTCCTGTTACTGTCTGTTCTTTTAAACTCCCAAAAAACACTGTCTATAGGAACAGGCTCGATTAAGGGTTCCATCTCCGATTCGTATATTTCATCGTCGAGCATTATCTGGAGTTTATAGCTTTTCCCTGCTACTCCCCTGAACGCGTTGTCGGTTGTAACATAAACGCCCTTGTCTGTTTCTTCCAACTCCGTTTCTATTCCGGTATTATCAACAATTTTAAGCTGTGCACCACCAACAGGTAGTCCGGCCTTTTCCTCGAACTTATAACTTCTGGATAGTTTAACCACATAAGGACCCGGAAGGTTGGTTAATTTTCCATCGACCACAAATACATCCTCGTATTTAGCAATGTTTGGGTTGTATTCTTTGATACATGAACTAAAAACCACGATGAGTATATAGATGTATTTTCGCATATCTAGAATTTGAAATTATACGTTATGTTGAAAATAGGGCGATTAATAACAGAAAGATGGTAGCCTTGTACACCCCTGGGGGTGGTTTTGAAAAACACCGAATAGGTGTTGCTGCGGCCCAAGATGTTATAGATTCCCAGCGACCATGAACTGTGGGCGATTTTTTTCTTTTTCAGGTTTCCTTCCAGGTTTAATGACAGATCCCAGCGCATATAATCGGGAATCCGGTATTCGTTGCGGTTGGAGTAATGGATGAGTTGCCTCTCTTGAAAACTGTATTTTGCAACTGGATAAGTGATGGGGCGGCCAGTGCTGTAACTAAAAGTATTGGTTAGGTTAATTCGTCTTGATACTTTATAATTCGCCACTATATCCAAATCGTGGGGTTTATCGTAATCGGCCGGATAATATTTTCCATTGTTGATCTTCTCGTTCGCGAAAGCGCCATTCACCTTAAGCAGCGACCGCGCATAGGTATAGGAAATCCACCCATTCAAACGTCCGCTCTTTTTCTTCAACAGTACTTCGACCCCATACGCTCTTCCGACACCCGAGAGGATATCTACTTCCAAATCAGGATTCAAAAGAAGTTCGGCACCGCTCTTATAATCCAATGAGTTTTGCATACCTTTATAGTAAACCTCAACGGAAGCCTCTACCATTTTAGCAAAAAGACTGTGATAATAACCTGCCGTAACCTGGTCGCCAAGAAGCGGCTCGATGTTGGCATCGCTCATCTTCCAAATATCGGTGGGCGAAATAGCGCTTGAATTGGTGAGCATGTGCAAAAACTGGTGTATCCGGTTATAACTTAACTTCACTGAGTTGTTCTCGCCAAGCTTATAGCGCGAAGATATTCTCACTTCGGGGCCTCCGTAGGTTTTTATTATCCTGTTGGATGGATACGTAGTAGAATCAATCCTGCTTTCCACAGTTCGGCTAACATTGGGCTGATATTCGTAGACTTTATCGGGTCCCATAACAAAAAACAAGGCATACCGTAAGCCTGCCGAAACCGATAATTTGTCGTTAATCTTAATTTCATCGTTGATAAACAAACCTGTTTCAATTCCTTGCTCTTTCGGAATTTTGATGGGAACGATATCCGATTTTTCATCAAAGGGAGTGAAATCGCCCGGAACTATTTTATATTTTATGACTTCGGCACCAAAATTAATGGTGTGTTTCGGTTTCGGCAGGTAAAAAAATGAGGTTTTAATAGATTGATAATCGATATCGTACTTCAGGTTAAACGCCAACGCAGGGACTTCGTTGCTTGAAATATCGTAACGGTAATTGGAGTAGATGGCCGATAAGGTTCCGTATAACTTTGGATTAAACAATCGTTTGTAATATAGACGCGCACTTCTGTTCTCGAAATTATAGGTTGTATCAGAGTTCAGTTGGAAGTTATCTTTCGATTGATAGAGTGTTAAGCCCAATGAATTGTTCCGGTTGATGTCGAATGCGATTTTGGTGCTGAAATCGTAAAAATTGGCGTTGCTGTTTTTAAACTGCGTACGGTCTAATTTGCGAAGCACCCAGTTGGAGTAGGTTGTTCGGCCACCCACAATGTAAGACAGCTTGTTTTTAATAATGGGCCCTTCAACGGTTAGCTTACCGGTAATGGGGCTGATTCCTCCGCTTACCACGTGTTTTTTTAAGTTTCCCTGCTTAGCAGTAATGTCGAAAATAGACGATATTCTGCCTCCAAAACGAGGCGGAACTCCACTTTTATAGAGTTCAAAATCCTTTATTGTTTCCGGATTAAAGACAGAGAAGAAGCCAAACAGGTGGGAGCTGTTAAAAATGGGCATATCGTCCAGTAGTACCAGATTCTGATCGGCACTGCCTCCCCGCACATTGAAACCAGAAGTGCCCTCGCCGACAGTTTGTACGCCCGGGAGCAGTGTTGCTGTTTTAATAATGTCCACTTCACCCATTAAGGCAGGAAGCTGTTTAATCTCTTCAATATTTAATTTTACCGATCCGGTTTTAAGATTATGCACATTGCTCTCCGACTCTGCTGTTACTACCACTTCATTGAGCAAAACGAGGCTTCCCTCCATACCCATGTTGAGCACAGCATCTTGATACAACAAAACGGTTTGATTGATGTCTTTCTTTCCCATGTATTTGAAAAGCACCTCGTGCTTTCCTTTGGGCAGTGTAATTAAGTAATTCCCATAAATATCGGTAACCGTTCCAATATTTAAAGCTTTTACGTATACCTGCGCGCCAATAATTGGTTCGCCGTTCTCCTCATCTCGTATTACCCCCGAAATATTGAATTTATCGCCCGAGGCTTGGATGGGATCTCCATATTTCAGCACATCCGGGTTGGTTTTTTTTTCGGTTCGATCGATAAAGGCATATTGGACTTCGGGAATATTCAACCTTTCCTGCTGCGGCTTGTTCTTCTCTGCGAAAAAGTGTTCGGGAAGGGTGGTGTGAATGGGATAATTGTTGGTAACGATGATGTTTGAACCATCGAAAAAGGAATTTAAATAGGTGCCGCTAAAGGAGTCGTCCAACAATTGTTCGAGCGTAATGGGAATCCGGTTCTGCTTTACAACGATCGTATCGACCCAGGCTTTCCTGAAAAAAAAGTGAAGGTCCTCATTCTGCTCCAGCTTAGAAACAAATTCGGTGAAAGGTATCGAATCGTAGTCTGCTTCAATTTGTCTCTGACCGATTTGAGCGGAAACAACGAGCGGGAAAAGACAAAATATAAGTAAGAACGGCTTCATTACAACAGGCTTTCGTAATATTCGAATACTTCAGTTACCGATGAACCATTCCTTAACTCCAGTAAAATATGGTTTTCTCTGATAAATTTTTTCACTTCGCGTTTTTTATCAGCAAACTGGTTCATTAGTTGCCACTTGTTTCTTATGCTTACAGCGAGTCCGTCACTCAACATATACATGCGTCTTGAAACGCTGAATTTGTAGGTCTCATGCACATCAATCGATTTGGCTTTTTCCCAGCGAACAAGGAGTTTTTGCATTCCGTCGTACATCACTTCATAATAACCATCTTTGAGCTTTCTTCCCGATTTGGTTGTTAAGCCCTCGTAATACCGGAATGTTGAATTGTGAATGGTAAAACCCAAAACGAAATTCTCATCAAGAGCAATGTTGTTGATATCGAAATCACTTGAGTAGTAGCGACATACCAGCTTGTCGTTATGAATATCGAACAGCAGTGCATCGGCTTCGTACAATTTGTTTTTAAAAACCAGTGAGCCATTTACAGGACGGTAATCGGAGAAATATGGATGATGGACACTTGTACCGTGGAAAACTTGCATTCGTCCCAAAACGAAGGGTCGATCTACTTCAATTCGCTTGTCTATTGTGTCTTCTACTGCTGTTTTATAGTGGTTGAGAAGCGCCTGTTTCTCCTTCAACGGAATATTTTGGCTGTATCCACTTTCCCCTAAAATCAAAAGCAATGTAGTAACGAATAGCCCTTTCTTCAGGAAATTCCGTGAGGCCACTTTTTTATTTGTAGCAAGTACTTGCTGAACCATAAGGTAGCTTTTCCAGGGTTACGATGTAAGTGCGGCCTTTTATCATCTGTGTGTAAGGGGCTGGTCAGAAATAAAGGTGCATAATACTTTTACAAACCTACTCACATTTGTTAAAAATTACAAATACCTCAGGCAAAAAACAGACAGAAAGCTGGGAATAGTTTTCTGTCTGTACGTGGGTACTGCAATGGGGTGATGGTGCTTATTTGTAGTTGGTTCGTTTTTTTTGTTTAATTTAACCCTGTTCAATGTATCCTGTGAACCCTCTAAACTGTTAAGTAATGAATTCAAGTTTCCCACTTCTGTAGGCCTTGAAAACAGGGGGTAAAAAATAAGAAAAAGTAGTGGCTTTTTTGGTTTAATTTGCTATATTTGAAGTAGTTACAAGCCAAAAAACAAAGTC
>JAQICA010000302.1 GCA_027858775.1 Salinivirgaceae bacterium
CAAATATAAAATTTGGCTTTTAACAAATGAAAAAGATAAAAACAAAATATCTATATTTGGCTAAGTGCAAGATTGAAACTTTATCGCTTTCTACTGCCCTACTTGCCATATACTAATCGATATGTGGTTGCGAAAGTTCTTTGTAATCTTTCATATCCAGTATTCCTTTCAGTCCTTCCACATTTTTAATTAATACGTTTTGGTATTTTATGGCTGTGGGTACAATGTGGTTGATGGCTAAATCGCCCAGCACACGCGATTCAATTTGAATTTGTTTAATGAATGTGTCGAGCATAATTTCGTACCGTGCCTCAAGTTCTTTCTCGCTTAGTACATTATATTTGCTGAATAATTGGGTTGATTCTGTGCTAATAAGAGCCTCCAAAGCCTCCGGAACAGAACGAATGTTTGTTAACCCACGGTTTTCGGCTTCTATAAGCCAGTTTTGACTGTATCCGTCGCCTTCAAATAAAATAGATTTGGCTACATTTATTTCGTTTCGTAAGGCTTCCAATAGTGTTTTGGTGAAACTCTCGCCATTCTTAAGTTGTGCCGACAAATTCATATAAAATTTGTTTAATTGATCTGCCATGGCTGTATTGAGCGCAATCATAGACGAGGCACAATTTGCCGATGAACCTACAGCTCTAAATTCGAAACGGTTACCCGTAAATGCAAAGGGCGAGGTTCGGTTGCGATCCGTATTGTCGAGCAGTAGCTCCGGAATATTTGCGATTTTTAATTGTAATCCGGCCGATTTTTCTTCAGTTAGCTCTCCGGAACTTTCCGCTATATGGGTTAAAATGCGCGTGAGTTCTTGCCCGATAAATACAGAAATAATAGCCGGAGGGGCTTCATTGGCTCCCAATCGGTGCTGGTTGCCCGCCGACACAATTGCACTACGCAGCAAGTCGGCATTGTAATAAACTGCACTAACTGCATTGACCAAAAAGGTAAGGAATAAGAGATTTTTTCCGGGTATTTTTCCCGGAGCCAGCAGGTTTACTCCTGTGTCGGTGAGCAACGACCAATTGTTGTGTTTACCTGACCCGTTTACTCCCTGATATGGCTTTTCGTGAAAAAGAACTCTGAACCGATGTTTGCGTGCTACTTTTTTCATCAAATCCATCAGTAGTTGATTATGATCGATGGCTATATTCACCTCCTCAAACATAGGAGCACATTCGAATTGTCCGGGAGCCACCTCGTTGTGTCTGGTTTTTATGGGTATGCCCAATAGGTGAGCCTGATGCTCAAAGTCTTGAATGTATTGAAGAACCCGCGTAGGAATACTGCCAAAATAATGATCCTCCAGTTGCTGGTCTTTAGCTGATGCGTGTCCCATGAGTGTTCGTCCCGTAAGGTGTAAGTCGGGCCTTGCCAGGTAAAGACGCTCATCAACTAAAAAATATTCTTGCTCCCACCCGAGTGTTACATTTACTTTCGAAATATGTGCGTCGAATAAACGGCAAACCTTTGATGCATTATCACTTAAGGCGCGTTGCGATTTGAGCAGTGGCGTTTTGTAGTCCAGTGAATCGCCTTTGTACGAAATAAAAACGGTGGGAATGCAAAGCGTACCATCTATAATAAAAGCCGGCGAGGTTGGATCCCACCCGGTGTAGCCTCGGGCTTCGAATGTGTTGCGCATGCCTCCGCTGGGAAAGCTCGATGCGTCGGGTTCTTGTTGCACCAAAAGTTTACCCGAAAAGCGTTCCATGTTGTGGTTGCCCTCAGCAAAATCGATAAAAGCATCGTGTTTTTCGGCTGTGGCTCCATTTAGCGGCTGAAACCAATGCGTGTAATGTGTGGCGCCTTGTTCCATAGCCCAGCCTTTCATTGCCGACGCAATTTGGTCGGCCAGAGAGAGCGATATGGGTGTGCTGTTTTCTATCGATTGCAAATATTCGCTGTAGGCTTTCTGGGAGAGGTAACTCTGGAGTTTTTCTGCCGAAAATACAGATTGCCCGAAGTATGACGATATTTTTGATTGTTTGTCTGTGGTAGTTTTGAGCTGGTCTTGCATAATTTGCTCCAGCGCTTTAAAGCGAATGTTTGTCATGGTGAATATATTTTGGTTGTTGAGCTACTTTTTTGTTGATGTTCTGCTCGTTTAATAACTAATTTAGTCCTAAGTTGAGCGGTTTGAACGCAGTGAAAAAGCGCTTTACTCAGGTTTAACCCCGATTTAGAAATTGTCGGTTTTCACCGAATAGGTGAGATGAAAACCGACAATTTCTTTATCGTGAGCGAAAATCGCTCAATTTGGGTTAGTGTCAATTATCGGATACTGAATTGTGATAACCGATATTTTCCGGGCCCCGTTATGGCTAGCGAAAGGAACAAAATCATCGCTTCCAGCGAATGGGAAAAAACGGTAAAGGAATCGCCTGCGTTGTAGTGCATCAGGAAGGCCATAAACATGGTGAATGCCATTAACAATGTAGCGGGCAAAAATGCCAGTCCTAAAATGATTAGTAACCCACCAATTGTTTCAGAAAATCCGGCCATCAAGCCCCAGAATGATGGCATAAAAGTAATTCCCAGATTCGACATTGCACCGCCAATTTGTGCCCAATGGTCGGGGCCCCCGGCGAGCTTTGGGAATCCATGAAAAATGAACATAACGCCTATACCTATGCGCAACACTAATAATCCCATGTTTACATAATTAAGCGAAGTTTTTTGAGAAATTTTCATTTCGTTTGATTTTTAAGTTATTTCGTTTATTTATTTTAATAATCATTTAGCACCTCTTTATGAGTTCTTTCCTTCTGCAGTAAACTTTTTAACATAAATGCCCAATATCTACACAGATAAACAACATCGATGTGCTTTTGTGCAATGTATTTTATACAAATGCTAACCAAATATCAGCAATTTCTGTATATCCTGTGCCCGAATTGTTTGTAAAATGTTTTTTTTAGACAAATGTTTGCTGTAGGAATGTCCTAATTTAGAAACTTTTTTCGTTTTTTAGCGAATTAGTTGGTTAATTATCGTACCTTTGCGCCCTAATTTACATATATTTATGACAACTACTTTCACTGAGTCCGGATTGCGTCCAGAACTTTTAAGCGCAATTCAGGAAATGGGTTTTGAACAGCCCACGCCTATTCAGGCTAAAACAATTCCTTTTTTACTTTCTTCGGAACAAGATTTAATTGGTTTAGCCCAAACCGGAACCGGGAAAACTGCAGCGTTCGGCTTGCCAGCGTTGCATTTAACCGAAATTGAAAACAAACAGACACAAACACTGATTTTGTGTCCAACACGTGAACTTTGCCTGCAGATTGCAAAAGATCTGAATGATTTTGCCAGACATCTGAAAAAAATCAATGTTGTGGCAGTTTATGGTGGAGCCAGTATTGAAACTCAAATAAGAGATTTGAATCGCGGTGCCCAAATTGTGGTGGGAACACCCGGACGCACACGCGACCTTATCAATAGGAAACGCCTAAAACCAAATCACATTAAACGATTGATTTTGGATGAGGCCGATGAAATGTTGACGATGGGTTTTAAAGAAGAGCTCGATGCAATATTGGAAAATACACCCGATACCAAACAGACACTTCTTTTTTCAGCTACCATGTCGCGAGAAATTTCTCGAATCACCAGCACATACATGAATAATCCGGAACAAATCTCTGTTTCTGGACGAAATACCGCTGCCGACAATGTTACTCATTTGTACTACATGGTACAGGCAAAAGATCGCTACGAGGTAATCAAACGAATTGCCGATATTAACCCCGATGTTTATGGAATCGTTTTTTGCCGTACCCGGCAAGAAGCCAAAGATGTTGCACGTAAGCTCATGACAGATGATTATAATGCAGATGCTTTGCATGGTGACTTATCACAGGCGCAACGCGATGAGGTAATGGCACGTTTCCGTACCCGTCAGCTACAGCTTTTGGTGGCAACCGATGTTGCAGCACGTGGAATTGATGTGAACGACTTAACTCACGTTATTAACTATAATTTACCCGACGATCCGGAAGTGTACGTACACAGAAGCGGACGTACCGGCCGTGCCGGAAAGAACGGTATCTCGATTGCCATTATTCATTCGCGTGAATCACGGAAAATTAGAGAAATTGAGCGTATTTCGGGATTGAAATTCAAAAAGGAAAACGTTCCAAGCGGAAGAGATATTTGTTCTGCTCAACTACTATCCTTAATCGATCGATTAGATAAAGTTCAAGTCGATGAAAAGGAAATTGGCCCATTTTTGCCCGATATTTACGAAAAGCTCGAACATATGAGTCGCGAAGATCTTATCAAAAACTTTGTGTCAGCAGAGTTTAATCGCTTCTTAGAATATTACAGGAATGCACGTGATATCAATGTGTTGGCTAGTAAACGAGGCGATGAACGCGAAAGACCTGCTCGTAAAGAACGACGCGGCGGAGATAGCGGATTCTCTAGATTATATATCAATATTGGTTCGACACATAATGTAACTCCTGCCAGACTTATTGGCGTTGTAAACGAAGCATTGCGTTCGAATAATGCCGATATTGGCAAAATCGAGATCATGAAAAAGTTCTCTTTTTTCGATATTGAAGATAAGCTAGACGATAAACTTATCCGCGAATTGCAAGGAAAGAAATTCGACGGAACACCTATTTTAGTAGAGAAAGCTGCTCGTAAAGACGATCATAGATCAGGCGGCGGTGGAGCTTCACGAGGAGGAGCATCGCGCGGAGGAGCTACAGGTGCCCCTCGGAAAAGACGTGCTCCGGGCGAAAAACGAAAAAGAAGATAACGCACCGAAAATAAAGGATGCAATAGCGCCATTCGAATAGAATGGCTCATGGATAAAACCCGAACTGTATGGCATAAATGCTGAACAATTTGGGTTTTTTGTTTTTCGTAATCCTTTTTCTATATTGTTTGTTATTTGTGAAAATGGTATTGGAAATAATTAAGAAATCTATATAACTAACATAATTTTGCATTTGCAAATAACCATTTAAATAGAATACATATGGAGGAATTATTTACTACAGATTTTTGGACACGAATTTATGAGAATGCGATTGAATGGGCAGTTAATGACCTGCCCGGGATGCTTATTTTGTTTGTTGTTACTTTCCTTGCCTTTCGTATGGCGCGTTTTCTTCTTAGTCGCCTAAAAAGGATTATTCTAAAGCGAACGCAGCGCCTGGATAAGAATGCGGCTGAGGAGAGTGAGAAACGCATTAATACACTGATTGGAATTTCCAGAGGAGCAGCGAATATTAGTATTTGGATTATTTTCTTCATGGTTTTTCTTAATAAGCTGGGATTAAATATTGCCCCACTACTCGCCAGTGCCGGTATTTTGGGCTTGGCTATTGGTTTCGGAGCACAAGAACTTGTACGCGACTTTATTTCTGGTTTTTTTATGTTGCTCGAAAATCAAATCCGGGCCGGCGATGTTGCCATAATTAATGGAACAGCAGGGCTTGTAGAGGCTATTGAGCTTAGAACCACAACGTTGCGAGATTTTTCTGGTGTTGTGCATATCTTCCAAAATGGTAAAATCAATAGCTTGTCGAATATGACTAAAGAATGGTCGGCCATTGTAGTAGAGATTGGCGTAGCCTATAAAGAAGATGCTGATGTGGTTATGGCAATTATGAAAGAGGTTGCAGAGGAGCTGGAAAAAGATGAGGAATTTGGACATAAGATTAAAGAAGAGATTGAAATTTTTGGCATCGATAAGTTTCTCGATAGTGCCGTATTATTTAAGGCACGTATAAAAACTTTCCCGATAGAGCAATGGGGCGTTGCACGAGAATATCGTCGTCGGATTAAAAGAGTGTTCGATGAGCGAAATATCGAAATACCATTTCCACATACAACTGTTTATTGGGGGCAAGAGGTGAACCCACTGCAGGTCGATGTTAATAAAAGTGCAGCTGAAGAAACTTCAGTAGCGAAATAGTGACATGGAAAAGTACACGATTAATTACTGCGCACAAGTAAAAACGATGTTTTTTTTAGATGTACTACTTAGTGGCAGTACGAAAACTACCTGTTTTTTGGTGTTGTAGTTTTCCTACCCGCACTATTTACTTGTATGCATGTAGCCAATAGAAAAGCAAAGAGGTAAAACCAATACATTATGGCACGATTTTTAAAAAGTCGCGAAAAGGTAAAGGGAAAAATGCCCGGAGCACTTATTTTTCAGGGTGAACAGCGGCAGCCCGAAGTAAGATTGAGTTGTATTCGTTACAACGAAACGCATATAGAGCAATTCGAAACAGATATTTCCGGTCTCGATGGACTTGTGATACCCGATATGGTTACCTGGATTAGTGTAGAGGGGCTGCATGATACCGAAACAATACGGAAAATTGGAGAAAAGTTCGACGTGGCTTCTTTGGCCTTAGAAGATATTTTAAATACCGATCAGCGCCCTCGTTTTTTCGAAGATGATGACCAACTTGTTATTATTATGAAATCGATGGCCTTCGACGAAAAAACCAAAGAACTTCATTCTGATCAGGTTTCATTGCTTTTGGGTGCCAATTATCTGGTTTCTTTTCAAGAAAGAACCAGTAATTTATGGGATGATATTTTATATCGACTACAAAAAAGTAAGGGGCGAATTCGTAGGGTCGGATCTGATTATCTCGCCTATGCCCTGATGGATACGCTTGTTGATAGTTATATTATAAACATTGAGTCATTTGGACATACTGTCGAGTCCCTCGAAAAGGAATTAATTGAACCAGAAAAACATCATGCCGAAACAATTTTTAGAAATAAAACCGAAATTACATTTTTTCGAAAGAATATTCGACCTGTCAAAGAGGTAGTCACTCGATTTGAAAAAACGGAAGTGGATTTTGTAAGTGAAAAGGTGCGATTGTATTATTTGCCCGATCTTGCCGACCTTGCCACACAAGCAATCGATGCTATCGAAATTTATTACACAATGGTGGCCGATCAGTTGAATATTTACAACACCAACATGAACAATAAAGCAAACGATGTGATGAAAGTGTTGACCATTTTCGCAGCAATTTTTATCCCTTTAACCTTTATTGCCGGTGTGTATGGAACAAATTTCGAATATGTGCCCGAATTGACATACAAATATAGTTATTTTCTCATGTGGGGAGTAATGATAATAGTCGCCGGTGCAATGCTGGCATACTTTAGACGAAAGCACTGGTTTTAGCAAAACACTGCAAAGTAGAACAGAAAAGACGAAAGCAAAATGTTATTTTGCGTCGATACCATATGATATTTGATGCGTGCATGTATTATTGCTTTTAGGAAAAATAAAAGACCGGGCGCTGTACCCGGTCTTTTGTTTGTATAACAAGAGATTGCGTCATTTCTCAATGGCTCCTGATACTATTTCACCATTAGTTTTGTAATTTTTGTGCCTTTATCAGATTTAATTTGTACAAAATACAATCCTTGGGGCAAGTTATGCGTAACAGTCTTGCCAGAGGTTAACTGTCCTTCTTGTGCAACCCGACCTTGCAAGTCGATAATGCGAAAATGGAAGTTCTGCGTGTTGGCTTCCATGTCGATTGTAAATGTGTTTGACGAAGGGTTTGGGTAAATTGTATATGACTGGCGTAATTCATTTTCATTTATACCCAAAAGAGCTTTCTGTTCGGCAAATCGTTGTGCAAATTCCTGATAGTACATATTTGCCATGCGCCGATCATAAATGATAAGTGTATTCTCATCGTTTCGGCTTTCAGCCGATGCCGACCAGTTATGCGAGCCTGTTATCAGCACCGCTTGATCGGTTGCCTGGTCGATAATAGCATATTTGTGGTGGAATGTAGCTCCAATCGGCCACTCCGACCCATCTTCGTTAATGTAGTCAACCACATCGACTCCTTCATTTAGCAGCATGTGAAATTCATCTCCCGGATAATCAACGTAGTCAGCAATGCCGTTGATGGTTAGCCCACGATTGTGCGCATTTAAAATAGCTGCCCCCAAAACGTCTTCTGTAAATACAAGTACCCCAAAATGAACTGTTTCCGACGCATTGTCAATAACCTGGGATATTTGTCGTGTAGTATTGTCCGATGGCGAAAAGTAACTTTCCACACGAATTCCGTTTATCGAAAATACATGAGGGGTATTGTTGGTTTTATCAGCACCAAAAAGAGCTTCAGCCGGGTTGGGTGAGAGATTGCTGCTTCCCCACATTTCGTTGAATTCAAGTTCGTAAGCTTTTGCTAATTGATGATCTTGAATGCAGATAATATTGTTGTAATCTTTCGATAAATTAGCGGTTGTGTGGTTGGTCGATCCGGTTAAAACCCAGCTGTTTTCAATACTGTTTCCATCAACAATCATGAATTTGTTGTGCATAATGGCCTCACTATTACCACGTAAAACAGGAATTTCTTCGTATAAACTTTCCAACAGCGGATTTTCAGGTGTGTCGTCTGTAATGTAGCGAACAGATACACCACGATCGTAGGCCTCGTTAATAGCCGCCATTATTCGTGTCACCTCATTTTCCGATGTGTCGATAATGTCATACATCGTAATGTCCAGTGTGTTTTCCGATTTGTTGATATAGCTGATAATAGTGTCGGTAAAGTCGCTCGAGCCAGTGGCTTGCGTCGATTCTTGCCACGCAACATCGGTGTTAACGGAGTGATTAAAGTAGCAGTGCATTTCTCCTGTTGAGGTAGAGGCTGTTGCTACTATAAATTGATTGCCAATGGTGGTGTCTGAGTCGAATACCGAAAAAGGTTTAACGTAGTAAAACTCATTGGCCTGTAGGTTGTCTATGGTTATTGTGTGGTTGGAATTTAGTTCACTTATCGTGATGATACCTGCTTCAAGATCGGGCGTAAGTCCGTATGCCACTTCTGTACTTGCGTCGGTGTTGGTGCCCCATGCAAATGAAATGCTTGTTTCCTCTATAGTTGTAACTGATGGTGCTTGAGTAAAAAATACGGGCTCATCAATTTGAATGTCATCTGTAGTACGAGGTTCGATTTTAAAGTCGTCGTATGAAAAATTTAATGGTCCGCGAATTGAATACTTTACTCCTAATGTAGGAGCGTATGTTACCCCGAGGTTGCTAACCATTAGTTCGCCGGAGCCGTCGTTTATTTCCCACTGATTATAGCCCAAGTCGGTATTTGTGCACAAAGCCTCTTCAACGTTTACAAATACACTTTCCCACTTTTCCCCGGCATCGCCGGTGCCAATAAGAATTGGTTCCGGAACCGGGTTGTTTGAGCTGGTAACCTGAAATGCCTGAATTTCTTTTAATTCGGTCATTTGGTAGTGTTCGGCTACTCTGCCGTAAACCATAACCGAATCGCCTGGAACGGGTGAGTGCAGGTTGTCGAATACGTAAACGGCACTCCATGCCGAATCGCCATCCTGTATAAAATACCCGGTGGGGTAAGCAGCGGTTACGACTCCTTTTGTCGAAACAAGTTGGTTCACATACGGACTTGAAGATGATCCTCCCTGAATCTCGTAAATGGTTCGTTCTTGTGGCTGGGCGCTTATTGCCGCTAAAATGCCAAGAATAGTAATAAATAGTCGCATAGTAGTATTCTTTTTTGTGGTTGTTTTCGTTAATTTAAAAATGGGTACACAATGTACGAAATTGTGTGCGAAAATTGTTCAATCTGGGTTTTAAAATTGCTCATTTCTTACTTAATGATAAAACGTGATTTTTTATTTTTTTTTGATCGTTGAATAATCATAAATATATCTTTTTGAGTAATATATGGAATTTTGATATGTGTTTTTGCAATTGTTTTCTGTGGTTTTTGTATATTGGGTCATTGATTTTTCCTGTTTTCATTTTCAGATAAGGGAAATGTATGTTGCATGGGTGATTTAAGCATTTAATGCAGCCTCTTTTCTGTAAAGCTAATTTGGGAATTATTATAAAAAACAATATGGATGTCCGTTTTTGAACCTAAAGTAGAGCCAATGGGATGAAAATCAATTGTTTTGCCCCGGTTCTTAAAGGAAGTAATTGGTTTTCTTCGCACCCTTTAGAGTGAGGGGCAAATGAAGAAAATCAAATTCAAATGGGGTACAAAAACGGATAACCATTAAAAACAATTACATGAAGCATTTTATATTATTCTTGCATGTTGCAGCCTTGGTTTTAATGGGCTTTGACACTTGCAGTCAGGAAGTAGAATTTCGCACAACTTTTTTAGTGGCTGAGGCGCATATTCAGGAAATGAAATACGCACGTGCCCTGCCCTTGCTTGAGGAGCTCAATAAAATGGAACCACAGAATAGAAGTGTGCATTTTAAATTGGGGATTTGTTTTTTAAAACTGAGTGGGTATAATAACAAAGCCGTTAATTATTTGGAAAAGGCCAATGAAAATGTCTCGAAACAGTATAATCCGGCTAATTATAAAGACACTACAGCTCCCTATGAAACACCTTTCTTTTTGGCGCAGGCATATTTTCATAACCATCAGTTTGTAAAGGCCGAGTCGCTTTTTCAGCAGTTTAAAAATGATGTTGCAAATGTGGTTGATGAACAATTCATTGATGAAATTGATCGATATCTGGCTTTTAACAAGAATGCTGCTCGTTTTGTAAATAATCCGATTGATGTAAATATTCAACAATTGCCAGAAGGGATTAATACCAGTGCAATAGAATATGGGCCGGTTGTTTCTGGCGACGAAACTATGCTTGTTTTTACAAGCAATAGAGACGACAGTAAAATGGCTGATTTAGATAGCTCCGATGATTTGTTTAGTGTAAAGAAGGATGGGGATGTTTGGGGTGAACCCAAACGCATGAAATCTATTAATACTGTGGAACATGAAGCCAGCGTTAGTTTATCCTTCGATGGTCAAGCGTTGGTTATTTATCGCAACGATGGGGGCGATGGTAACTTGTATATTTCCGAATTTGATGGAGCCGATTGGACTACTCCAGAGTTGATGTCCGATGTCATTAATTCAATGGAGCAAGAAACACACGGTTGTTTTTCTGTAGATAAAACCGAATTTTTCTTTGCCAGTAGCCGTCCCGGAGGCTTTGGTGGCCTAGATATTTACGTTACACGGAAACTGCCAAATGGTGATTGGGGCGAACCCGAAAATTTGGGAGCTCATATCAATACGCCTTACGATGAAGACACGCCTTTTTTACATCCTGACAATGCACGATTGTATTTTTCGTCGGCTGGGCATCATTCAATGGGTGGCCTCGATGTGTTTGTAGCTGCCCGTGAGGATGATTATGCTTGGCACAAGCCAGCCAATATTGGTTACCCTATTAATAGCACTTCCGATGATGTTTGCTTTACTGTTTCGGCGGACGGTAAGCGGGGTTATTACTCTTCTTTTACAGAACAAAGTCTAGGCGAAACTGATTTATTTATGATTGAAATGCCTGGCGAAGACCATACAAACTTGACGGTATTTACGGGTTACGTAAAAGATGAAGCCGGTCAGGTTATTAAGAATGCAGAAATTACAATTTTTGATCAGGAAACGGGCGAGCTATTTGGGGTCTATTCCCCTAATCCCCGGACAGGTAAGTTTGTGCTAGCTGCTTCGAAAGGTAAAATACTGGAAGCGACCATTGAGTGTGATGAATATGATTCGGTAACGCAACTTGTTAACGTTGGTTCTAGTGGATCACAAAAATCGAGAATACAAGAATTAGTATTTAAGAGACTAAAATGAAATGAATTTGTTGATACGTGCAGATTATAAAGATTCTAATTGGTGTGATTCTCCGTGGAGATATGTGTGCCGTTTTTTCTAAATAAATACGTGTTAATAGGCATTAACTGATTGATTATTTACAACGAGTGTATGGGCAATGCCTTTCTGGTTACCCAGATTTGTAATAATTTGAAAGATTTCCAATCATAAATATTCGAAATTACGGTTTGCTTTCGAGGTTAGCTCATATTTCACAAGCGTTTTGGCTTTGGAAAAGAATCCTTGCATAATTTAGGTTCTGTTCTCTCTATTATTTCCTGTAACCTCTTAGAAGTTTCCCTTAAAGAGCTTTGTATGCCTGCGTCATAACTATAATGACTATTGGTGATGAGGCCTATTATCGCTAATGAATAACTATAGGCAAGTAAGATCTCTGGTGATTCTTACCTGAAAATATAAGTAGTTAAACTATCATTAACAAAACAGCCATTTTATTTTTCGGTTTACTTCAAATTAGTATGTAATTTTGAGGCGCTATCAAAAAGAGTCGTCTGAGCCAACAGCTATCTTCAAACATTGACGTTTTCTATGTGCTGTTTTTTTATTTTAAAATCGATATATGAAACCTTTTATTATTTTCGTGCTTGCCGCTGTGGCAATGGCTGTAAATCCTAATCTTTATGGGCAGCAAAAAGAATTTCGCACCCTTTTTTTTGAAGCTGAAACGCATATTCAGGAAATGAATTACGCACTTGCCTTACCTATGCTCGAGGAACTCAATGAAATGGATCCTGAGAACGCAAATGTGCATTTTAAATTGGGATTTTGTTTTTTGAATCTAAACGGGAATAAAGATAAAGCCGTTAATTATTTACGTAAGGCAAACGAAAAAGCATCGAAAGGTTACGACCCTAACGATTATAAAGATAAATCAGCTCCTTTTGAAACGCCATTCTTTTTAGCTCAGGCCTATTTTCATAACCATCAGTTTGTTGAGGCCGAAGAGCTTTTTCAACAGTTCAAAAAAGATGTTGAGAATATGGTCGATGAACAATTCCTTAATGAGATTGATCGGTATTTGGCTTTTACAAATAATGCTGCTCGATTAGTAAGTCAGCCAATTGATGTAAAGATACAGCATTTGCCAGAGGGCATTAATACAAGTGCAATAGAATATGCCCCGGTTGTTTCCGGCGATGAAACTACGCTTATTTTTACAAGTAACCGGAATGGTGCAGCAGTGACCAATTTGGAAAGTTCCGACGATTTATTTATCGTAAAAAAGGAAGAGGAAGCTTGGGGTGAGCCAGCTCGTATGTCGTCTATCAATACTCCGGGGCACGAAGCCAGTGTTAGTTTATCGTTCGATGGAAATACGTTGGTTATTTACCGCAATGATGGTGGAGACGGTAATTTGTATGTATCTGAATTTAATGGGGAAGACTGGGGTATGCCGGAGTTGCTTCCCGATGTTATTAACTCGTTAGAGCAAGAAACACACGGGTGTTTTTCTGTAGATAAAAATGAGTTTTTCTTTGCAAGCGATCGTCCCGGTGGGTTTGGTGGACTTGACATTTACGTTACGCGAAAATTGCCTAATGGATATTGGGGTGAACCCGAAAATTTGGGAACTGATATTAATACACCTTACGACGAAGACACCCCTTTTCTACATCCGGATAATAAGCGGTTGTATTTTTCCTCCTCAGGCCACCGTTCGATGGGTGGACTCGATGTTTTTGTGGCGGCTCGCATGGATGATTATACCTGGAAAAAACCTGTCAATATTGGTTACCCGATTAATAGTACATCAGACGACGTTTGTTTTACTGTTTCTGCCGACGGAAAACGTGGCTACTACTCTTCGTTTAGCGAACAAAGCCTGGGCGAAACCGATCTTTTTATGATTGAAATGCCCGGCGAAGATCATACAAGCCTGATGGTGTATACCGGTTATGCAAAAGATGAAGCGGGCGAAGTGATTTTGAATGCCGAAATTACAGTATTTGATCAGGAAACAGGCGAACTTTTTGGAGTGTACTCTCCCAATCCGCGCACGGGCAAGTTTGTGTTGGCTGCTTCGCGGGGTAAAGAGTTAGAAGTAACCATCGAGGCTGAAGGGTACGATGCCGTTAAGCAATTTATTTCTGTGGGGAGGGGCGAGGCCAATGAATCAGGTATGCAGGAGTTAGCGATCGACGAAATAAAGATGAAACGAATTTACAGTGTGCCTGTACAATTATTAATGCCATACGATGATTGTGCAGTAAAGGTAGAAGCACTTGGTGATTTGATTGATGTTTTGCAGAAGTTTGAAGATTGCAAAGTTATGTTGACCGGACATACCGATTCGAAAGGCCCTGGTTGGTATAATAACCGATTGAGCAAGAAACGCGCAGCGTTTGTGAAGAAGATGTTAGTTGAAAATGGCATTAGCTCAACACGCATTCAGACCAGGGGCAAAGGTGAAGACCATCCGATAGCTGAAAACAGCATTGATGGTGATGATTCCCCCGAGGGCAGATCTTTTAATCGAAGAGTAACCATTTCGTTCACCGGGTTTAATCAGGAGAAGCAAATCAAACGCCCTGAGCTGCAAATCCCTGATGGTCTGAAGGTGAATTAATTAACCGCAATCTTTATTGCCGAAGTAATAATTCCGGGATTTATTGTCATTTTATTATCGGCTTATTTTCTAATTCTGTTTTGACATGCAAATTGAATTAGTCAAATAGAACTATGTTCCCTTCCTTCATAAAAAATCCGCTTAGCAATTTTAAGTACTAAGCGGATAAATATTTCGAATATGAGCGACTATCGCTCAATTTGGTGTTAGTCTAGTTTCAGTACTGCTAAGAAGGCCTTTTGTGGAACTTCTACATTACCTACCTGGCGCATACGCTTTTTACCTTTTTTCTGTTTTTCAAGCAGTTTTCTTTTTCGGGTAATATCGCCACCATAGCATTTTGCTGTAACGTCTTTCCGAACAGCTTTTACAGTTTCGCGGGCAATAATTTTGGCGCCTATTGCTGCCTGAATGGCTACGTCGAATTGTTGACGAGGAATAAGTTCGCGTAGCTTAACGCACATTTTTCGTCCCAAATCGTAAGCATTAGCTTCATGTATCAGGGTCGACAAGGCATCAACGCTTTCACTGTTTAATAGGATGTCGAGTTTTACCAGTTTTGCAGCCCGGTATCCGGAAGTATGGTAGTCGAACGATGCATAACCCCGCGATGCACTTTTCAGCTTGTCGTAAAAGTCGAACACAATTTCCGCAAGTGGCATTTTGAATGTTATTTCTACACGGTTTCCGGTCAGGAAAATTTGGTTTTGCAACTCACCGCGTTTGTCAAGACAAAGTTTCATTATGGGGCCAATGTAATCGGCGTGCGTAATGATCTGTGCCTGTATGAACGGTTCTTCAATACGATCGATATGTGTAGCTTCTGGTAATCCCGACGGATTATGTACTTCCATTACCGATCCGTCGCGCACATATACATTGTACGAAACGTTGGGAACAGTAGTAATTACATCCATGTCGAATTCCCTGTCCAGTCGTTCTTGAATTATTTCCATGTGCAATAATCCCAGGAATCCGCAACGGAAACCAAATCCTAAAGCTGCCGATGATTCGGCCTCGAATGTCAGTGAGGCATCGTTTAGCTGCAACTTTTCAATTGATGCACGCAGATCTTCGTAATCGTCGGCGTCAACTGGGTAAATTCCGGCAAATACCATTGGTTTTACCTCCTCGAACCCTGCAATGGCTTTTGCACAAGGGTTGTCGCGATGTGTAATTGTATCACCAACTTTTACTTCTTTCGATACTTTTATACCGCTAATAATGTATCCCACATTGCCGGCACGCAGCTCCTTTTCTTCTTTCATTGTCATACCGAGAATTCCTATTTCGTCGGCCTTATATTCATGTCCGGTATTGAAAAATTTTACCTTGTCGCCTTTCCTGAGTGTGCCGTTTCTGATTTTGAAATACGCAATAATACCTCTGTACGAGTTAAAAACAGAGTCGAAAATCAGGCATTGGAGAGGTGCCTCTTCATCACCCTCGGGAGGTGGAACTTTCTCGATTATTGCATCGAGTATTAAATCCACATTTTCGCCGGTTTTTCCCGATGCCTCAATAATATCGTCGGGGTCGCATCCGATCAAATCCACAATCTGTTCTTTAACTTCATCAATCATGGCGTTAGGCAGATCAATTTTATTCACGATGGGAATAATTTCCAAATCGTGCTCCACTGCCATGTAAAGGTTCGAAATGGTTTGAGCTTGTATTCCTTGTGTTGCATCCACAATTAGCAGAGCTCCCTCGCAGGCGGCAATAGATCGCGATACTTCATAACTAAAATCGACGTGTCCAGGTGTGTCAATCAAATTGAGTTTGTATTCAATACCATCTTTTGTGTGCCGCATTTGTATTGCGTGACTTTTAATGGTAATCCCACGCTCGCGCTCCAAATCCATATCGTCGAGCATCTGATCATGATATTCTCGTTCCCCAACCGTTTTTGTCAACTGCAACATGCGATCTGCCAAGGTGCTCTTCCCATGGTCGATATGGGCAATAATACTAAAATTGCGAATTTTATCCATCGTTTCTTCTCCTTTATTTATCATCTACACTTAATACACTCCTTACTCCTGAACGAAAAAACAACGCATCTTGTTCCATTCATTTGTGCTGAACAAAGATAGTCGAATTTGCTTTGTATGCTTAAATGGCTTGTTAAATAACTTGCTAATAAGTGTAAAATGAAATTGTAGCAATTATTTGTCCATTTCGCCGTTTTTCGTGTAGTAAAATGTTTTTTTTACCAGTTTTGCAAAGATATATCGAAAATGATACTTTCAAAATAGGTGGAATAGATATGATCCAATTCTTTTGAAACATAATTAATTTACTTTGTATCTCTATTATTGCTCTTAATTATTGGTGTTTGTGTTGATTCGTAAACAAGTGTGTTTCATAAGGCAAATACCGTTACTGATGGAAAAGCTATTTGTGATGGTAAAAAAAGTATGATCGTATGCTAAATTTAATTATTTTCGTTGAAATAAATTATAGGGATTAGACCATGGAAAAGAGAACAATTTTGGTAACCTGGGACTTTACCGAGGTTTCGGATAATGCGCTGCAACACGCTATACGTATTGCAAAGATCGTAGATAATGAGATCGCTCTAATTCATATCGTTAAAAATGGAAAAGAGTCGGCTGAAGCCATCAAAAAGCTTGATGAAGTAGCCGTCGAAACCGATATTAGGCATAGTGTAAAGCCATCGGTAATAGTTAAGGAGGGAAATATTTTTACGACCATAAGTGAAGTGGCTGCCGAAATTGAAGCCAATATGGTAATAATGGGAACTCACGGTATACGCGGAATGCAAAAACTTACAGGAAGCTGGGCTCTGAAAGTTATTGCGGGTTCATTGGTGCCATTTGTTGTCGTTCAGTCGGCACCCAACGAAAGTCCCTTTAATAAAATTGTAGTTCCCGTTAACTTCAAACTCGAAAATAAGGAGCAAATCCCATGGGTTATCTATTTGGCAAAATATTATCGAAGCGAAATATTATTTTTTAAAGATAACGTTCAAGATGAACATTTACGCATCCGCGTTAACCGAAACCTAATATTTGCCAGAAAAATACTTAATCAGCATAATATCAATTACCAAATTCTTGAAAATGAGTCGAAAGAAAAGTTTGCCGATGCAACAATCTCTTTCGCCAAAGAACAAAAGGCCGACCTAATTGTGGTAATGACAACCAAAAATATTGGTCTTAAAGACTATGTGATGAGTGCGAATGAGCAATATATTATTGCTAATAGTGCCAGGATTCCAGTAATGTGTATTAACCCCCGTGAAGACTTGCGTAAATACGGGGGCTTCAATTGATTTGAAAAACAGGTATTAATGGCTGGTGAAATGTACGCCCTTAACGTCATTAAATAGATTTTTTCTTCTTCGTATTTCGCTATTGCTTTATCGTCTTTTTTTGTAATGCAGTCGAACTAGGAAGAGTTGTAATTTTTATGCCTATTTGCAAATTTCTGGTCGGTAAGACAAAACAAAGTTTAAGCGATTTATTATTAATGCACTCATTGTTTGGAGTATGAGGGGGTTCTTTATTACTATTTAGGAAGATTTTTCTCGTAGAATAATCTACAAAACCCTAAAAAGTTATAGCAAGAGGCGTAAAATCATAACGACAAAAAATGTCAGAAATTTGCTAATAAGGAGGAATCCGATCCTGATAAAAAACCGTTCAAATCAATACTCTATAGTTATGAAATATTGTATAAACAGTTAGTTCGTAATCACTCTGATATAGCTATGATTGGCTCAAGACTAAAACCGAGACTTGCCGATATTGTTTTGATTACCCATCGAAAAAGTTGGCAGGACTGGAAAATAACTTTAGTCCTGATTGTGAAAGATAATTATCAGAAATTAAATAGTTTGGGAGCGTGTTTTGAAAAATAGAATACACTCATTACTATAAGATGAATCTCTGTTGAATAAAAATGATAAACCAATGAAGCAAAAGAAAATTATAGCTGCAGTAATCATGAGTTTTGTCTTAATGGGGCTGCAATCATGCGATTTCTCCAAACAGAAAGAAGTACAACAGGAACACCGCGAGATTTTTCTGGTTTATACCGATTGGTCTGAAAGTATTGCTCTGAATGAACTTTCAGCCTATCTGCTCGAACACGAACTAGACTATAAAGTAAGAACCAAATTAATCGACGTAAAATCGGCTTATGACGAACTGGCTAAGGGCAATGCCGATGTGTTTACCGATGCATGGTTGCCAAACACACAGCAAGTTTATTACGATAAATATGCAGATAAACTCGATTTATTGGGCGTTATGTATCGGGAGGCGAAAGTCGGGTTGGTAGTGCCTTCATACAGCGAACTGCAAAAAGTAGAAGACCTGAAATTGTATTCCGATCCAATTATTGGAGTCGATTCGGGTGCAGGTTTAATGCATAAGACCCGAATGGTTCAACAGAAGTATAAACTGCAAGCTCAATTAATAGACGGTTCAGAGCAAGTTATGATTGAAAAATTGCGATACGCCCTTAAAAGACGTAACAATATTGTCATTACCGGTTGGGAACCCCATTGGATTTTTGCTAGGTACGAAGTCCGTTTTCTCGATGATCCTGATAATTTGTTTGGAGAAAAAGAGAAAATTTACACTGTTAGTAAAAAGGACTTTAAAAAAGGTCATCCCAAAGCAGCTAAGTTTTTCGAACGAATGCAACTTACTGAAAAACAGCTCAACACATTGGTTTACGAAGTCTATTTGAGCGAAGATCCGCTTAATGGAGTCGAAAAATGGATAAAAAATAATGAGCCCATTGTAAACCAGTGGGTGAAAGGTTTACAGTCCGATAATGAAAAATAATATAATACGCTTCTGAGTAGAAATATACAATTTATGGTAATTTCAACTTAGGGATAGCCACGCTTCGCCTTGGTTACGCAAGGGTAGAGCCGATTTAGTAATTGTTGGTTCTCTCGAAATATGCGATGAGAAAACCTTCCAATTTCATATTCGTGAGCGACAATTGCTCATTTTCGGTATAAACCTGAAAATAACCAAAATAAAACATCTATATATTTTGGATAATTGAAAAGGCATCGTTATTTTTGCACACCCAAATTGGAGAAAATACATTTAAAATAATAGAGCAATGAAAAAGGGTATACATCCAGAAAATTACCGGTTAGTGGCGTTTAAAGACATGTCAAACGGCGATACATTTTTAACCCGTTCCACTGCAGACACAAGAGATGAAATTGAGATTGACGGTGAGAAATATCCCTTGATTAAACTGGAAATTTCGAATACATCACATCCCTTCTATACAGGTAAGATGAAGCTTGTGGATACTGCCGGGCGTGTTGACAAATTTAAAAACCGATACAAAAAGCATTTCGAAGATCGCAGTAAATAGTATTTATTGCTTCGAAAACAAAAAAGCTCCGCTAAAAACGGAGCTTTTTTGTTTTATACCTTTTCGTGGATGATTTTTAAAAAAGTCGTGTTTTTTTCGGTAAATTAGCGGGAAATTTAAAAAGCCAATTATGAAAAGCATTGTTTTTATCGATACTAGCCATACAAACTTATTGCCGCTTACCTACACACGTCCTGTGTCGGAGCTTCGGGTAGGTATCCTTACCATCGCCGAAAAGTGGGCACAACGGCTCAATCTTCCTTTTAGTAATATTACTCAACCGTATTTACAAGCTAAATTTCCACATACTCCTGGCGAAGATCAATTAGTGCTGGCCGGAGGGCTTTTGCCTGATGAGGAGTTGTTGAAAACTGTGCAATCGCTTAAAATGAACGAAGTGCTGATGCGTGGAGAGACCTTTATTGCTGCAAGAACAGGTAATGACAAGTTTTCGTTGGACAGCCTTTCGAATTATAAGACCATTCCCTATTCTTCCGATTTTAGTGAGGTTTGTTACCCTTGGAATATTTTCTCTTTCAATGGACAAGAGATTATTAACGATTTTGAACTGCTGACTAAAGGCCGGAAAAGTGCCGGTATTGACGGGACAAATCGCGTGGCAGGCAAAGAAAATGTTTTTATTGAAGATGAAGCGACAGTACGTTTTGCCACCATTAATGCCGAAAGAGGCCCTGTCTATATCGGAACAGGAGCCGAAATAATGGAGAATAGCGTTATTCGCGGGCCATTTGCAATATTGCCGGGAGGAGTTGTAAAAATGGGCGCTAAAATTTACGGCCCTACGACCATTGGTCCCGTTTGTAAAGTAGGTGGCGAAGTTAATAATTCTGTTTTTCAAGGGTACAGTAATAAGGGCCATGATGGGTTCTTAGGGAACTCTGTTATTGGGGAATGGTGCAATCTTGGAGCCGATACCAATAATTCGAACCTGAAAAATAACTATGCCGAAGTTCGCGTCTGGAACTACCAAAAAGAACTCTTTATTCAAACAGGCTTGCAGTTTTGCGGCCTCATTATGGGCGATCATTCAAAATGCGGAATAAATACCATGTTCAATACCGGAACCGTAGTAGGAGTGAGTGCCAATATTTTCGGATCGGGGTTTCCCCGAAATTTAGTGCCCTCATTCTCATGGGGAGGTGCAGGTGGTTTTGCCGAATTTAAAATGGAAAAGGCACTCGAAGTAGTTGAACGTGTTTATGACCGTCGTGGTAAAAAACTGGATCAAATCGAAATAGACATTTTGACACATATTTACGAGCAAACCGCCAAATATCGTAAGTTTCAGTAGTTGGCATTTCTATTGTATAAAACCTTACCGTATATGTATTCGGGTGTATTTTATGTTAGTGCCCCGCAAGTGTTAATTCGTGTGCCAGGTTGTTAATCAATTGATTTTTAATGTGTTTGAATATAAATCAATTGCGAGATTTAAACTGTCGGTACATCGGGGTAGCAGCGAATGCACTTTTTAATGCATCAAGCTTAACATTCCTTCAGTAAAACTGTTTGATGAGAGGAGTGTGCTATGAGAATAAAACTGACATAAATGCATCTTGGGAGAAACCTGAAGTAAAAAATAGCAATGTGAAATTTGGGTGTAGATCATGTGCGTAAGGAGGAGACACGAGATTTGATGTTTAATCCTCAGTTCTATTAAGTGTTTTTTGCATTGCATCAATAAAAAATGAAAAAAAATCTAAACTATATGAAAGATAACTTATTCTTTTCGCAAAGAGATAATGAATCATCTGATTTTGTGCCCATTATTTCGGCCGATGAAGATGACGAGCTGATTTTTAATGAAGAAAATGACCTTCCAATCTTACCACTTCGTAATACTGTGCTTTTTCCGGGGGTCATTATTCCAATTACTGTTGGACGCGAAAAGTCGAATAAGCTAATACGAGATGTATATGCCGGAGATCGCTTGTTGGGAACGTTTTCGCAAACCGATATGAGTATTGAAGATCCTTCAGAAAAAGACCTGTTCAGAACAGGAACTATTGCACGGATCATCAAAATTTTAAATATGCCCGATAATACAACTTCGGTTATAATTCAGGGTGTAAAGCGGGTTCAGCTTAAAGAAATGGTAGCCAGTGATCCGTATTTGCTTGCAAAAGTTTCCGTTTTGGAAGATTATACTCCTGCCGATCAGGAGTTCGATGCCATTGTTCGAAGCATTAAAGACCAGGCATTGAAAATTATCAATATGGCCGAAGATCTTCCGCAAGAAGCGGCTTTTGCCGTTAAAAACATCGAAAAGCCCGACTTTTTGGTTAACTATATTACTTCCAATAGTAATTTGAAAACTGCCGATAAGCAATCGCTTCTGGAAATTGATTCAATTTACGAACGAGCATTAAAACTTTTGGAGCATCTTACTCAAGAGATACAAATGCTTACCCTTAAATCTGATATTGAAGCCAAAGTAAGAACAGAACTCGATAAGCAGCAGAAGGAGTATTTGCTTAATCAGCAAATAAAGACTATACAAGACGAGCTTGGCGGAGATCCTGTGCAACAGGAGGTTGAGGAGCTTAAAAAAAGATCGAAAAAGAAAAAATGGCCAAAGGAAATACAAGATGCATTTAATAAAGAATTGAAGAAGTTGCGCAGGGTAAATCCGGCAACTCCGGAATATTCTGTTGAGTTAAATTATTTGAACGTAATTCTCGATTTACCTTGGGATCATATAACCCAGGATAATTTCGACCTGGAGCATGCTCAGCGTGTGCTCGACGAAGATCATTACGGACTTGATAAGGTAAAAGAACGTATAATTGAGCATTTGGCCGTACTGAAGTTGAAAGGCGATTTGAAATCCCCTATTCTGTGTCTGTATGGACCTCCCGGAGTGGGAAAAACCTCGTTGGGTAAATCGGTTGCTAAGGCGCTCGACCGGGAATATGTTCGAATGTCATTGGGTGGTTTGCACGACGAGTCTGAAATTCGTGGTCACCGGAAAACCTACATTGGTGCTATGCCAGGACGTATATTGCAAAATATGCGCAAAGCACAAGCGTCTAATCCAGTCTTTATTCTGGATGAAATAGATAAGATTGGCCGCGATTTTCGTGGCGATCCGGAATCGGCTCTGCTCGAAGTGCTCGATCCGGAACAAAATAATTCGTTTCACGATAACTTTTTAGAGCTCGACTACGATTTATCGAAAGTGTTGTTTATTGCTACGGCCAATACAGTGGGTGATATTCATCCTGCACTGCGCGATAGAATGGAAATGATCGAAGTGAGTGGGTATCTATTGGAAGAGAAAGTAGAAATTGCCATAAGGCACCTCATTCCGCAACAGCTGGAAAACCATGGGTTAACTGATAAACAATTGGTTTTTTCTAAGGAAGTACTGACGCATATTGTCGATAATTATACGCGTGAGTCAGGAGTGCGTACGCTTAATAAGAAAATAGCGCAAGTGATGCGTAGAGTAGCTCGACGTATTGCTACCAAAGATAAGTATAACGTTAATGTCAAAGTAGAAGATGTTAAAGGATACCTTGGCGTTCAGGATTATACCAAAACCGAATATCAAGGAAATGATCAGGCTGGTGTGGTAACCGGACTGGCGTGGACTGCCGCAGGTGGCGAGATTTTATTTATCGAAACCAGCCTTAGTAAAGGCAAAGGGAAGTTTACAATAACCGGAAACTTGGGCGATGTGATGAAGGAATCGGCTACGCTGGCTGTGGGTTATTTGCATGCTCATGCCGAAATGCTTGAGTTAGATGCCGATGTATTCGATAATTGGAATATTCATATGCATATTCCGGAAGGCGCCATTCCCAAAGATGGTCCATCGGCGGGAATTACCATGGTGGCATCGTTAGCCTCTGCATTTACGCAGCGGAAAGTGAAAAATGGCCTGGCTATGAACGGTGAAATTACCTTGCGTGGTAAAGTTCTTCCCGTGGGAGGAATTAAAGAAAAAATTCTGGCTGCCAAACGAGCCGGCTTAAAGGAAATAGTGATGTCGGAACAGAATAAAAAAGACCTTGAAGAAATTAAGGCCGATTACCTTAAAGGGTTGAAATTTCATTTTGTTTCTGATATTCAGGGAGTTTTGGATGTTGCACTTACAAAACAAAAAGTGGTAAATCCACTGAAAATGTCTTAAATTAGCAAGAAAAAACATGAGTGCAATTTTATTTTTGGCGCTACTTCTTATGGGAATAGGAGTGGGCTATGTGTTGAAAGGCGTTTTTCAGGTTAAATTACCGATGACACGTTACGTATTAGGGATTACCATTGTTTTGGTTGGTGTGCATTTACTTTTGACACGCCTTGAGCCTGCTGAAACAACGCATAGCAGTAAAGTGTGGTTCTCAGATAGCGATTTTAGCTACGAAGTTGATGGTGTACGTGCAAAGTATTCCACAGTTTTTGGTCATTCGGTGGTCGATTTACAGCACCTTAAATCAACCGATTCGTTACGTATAGTAGAAATCGATGTGGCATTTGGTCATGTCGATGTACTGTTGCCAGATAGTCTGCCGTATCGCGTAAGAAACAGTGTCGCTTTTGGAAGTACTGCCGGATTGGAAAATAATGAAAACGGTTTTGGAGAGTCTGTTACAGAATCGTATGGTTTGCTGCCCGAAGGTCGATTTATCGAAATTGAAGGGAATGTAGCGTTTGGGGCGATTGAATATCATAAAAAACGGTAACCGAATCATTCCTTTTAGGAACATAAGCGATAACAGAAAAATAGTTGGAAATCCAGGAAAGGAAATATGAGAGATCAAGTTTTAATTATTGCTGAAGCAGGGGTTAATCACAACGGAAGTATTGG